>JADBKA010000306.1 GCA_014896635.1 Ktedonobacteraceae bacterium | reverse complement strand
ACTTCCCCGACCTGGACTACTACAATCTAGGACCGGAGCCGTACCTGGAGCACCTGCACCGTGTCAAAGAGGCAGTGGCGATTCCGGTGATCGGCAGCCTGAACGGCATCTCGCCAGGCGGCTGGATCGAGTACGCGCGCAAAATCGAGCAGGCGGGCGCAGACGCGCTGGAACTGAACATCTACTACCTGCCAACCGATCTCGATCTGAGCAGCACGGAACTGGAAGAGAACTACGTGCAACTGGTCAGAGATATACGGGCGACGGTAGGCATACCCATCGCGATCAAACTCATGCCCTTCTTCACCGCCATTCCCAATATGGCGAAACGCCTGGTAGAGGCCGGCGCGAACGGCCTGGTGCTGTTCAACCGCTTCTACCAGCCTGACTTTGACCTGGAGGCGCTGGAAGTCGTCCCCAATCTCGATCTGAGTACCTCGCGCGACCTGCGCCTGCCGCTCTGCTGGATCGCCATTCTCTACGGGCGCATCCAGACGGACTTCGCGCTGACCGGCGGCGTGCATACGGCTCAGGATGTGCTCAAGGCGATGATGGCGGGTGCAAAGGTGGCAATGATAACCTCGGAGCTACTGGAGAACGGCGTCGAGCGCATCACGCAGATCCTGGCGGACCTGCGCCACTGGATGGAGATCCATGAATATCCGTCCATCAAGATTATGCAGGGCAGCATGAGCCAGCAGGCGGTGGCCGAGCCGGCAGCCTTCGAGCGCGCCAGCTACATGAAGGCGCTCAGCACCTTCGACTCGCGCCTGCCCTAGCGCACCTGCCCCGGCGCCACTTTGGAGAAGCAGGGGACCCTGCGAAGCCCAGGCGGGTCCCCAGAGGGGAACAGGGGGTCCAGGGGGGTAAAGCCCCCCTGGCGGGGGGGATCGGGGGTGTCCCCCCGAACCTCGCCATAATGTAAGTTAACTTTTTCATCCGGTCATAGTTAAGCTCATGGTCACCGGATTATTTAGTTAAAGAGCATAATAGCGTTGCTACATGATCGTGGGTTGCTGCGTCTTCTCTTGCTTGATAGCGGGTACGATCTCGCTTCCACGATTTTGCCATGTGTGAAGCTCGAAATGATGTGAGAACCCAAAAATAATGTAGCGACGCCATTTGTGGCGAGGGTTCTGACAACGATGAGGTTCCCACGATGTTGCCTACCTCGAAGCGCCTCAGACAGGCCCTACCCCGACAAGCTTTCCTCGCCCGGTCTTCTGGTCGCCCTGGCCTCTCTTTCCATTTTCTTTCTCACGAGAAAATGCCCAGTTCCAGCCCTGGCAGATCAATACTCGACGGGGCCGTAGAGTTCTGCTCGTAATGTTGCGCTTGCCTGTCCGATGTTGCGCGTTAAATTGTCCAGATATTGCTGTACACCATAGATGCGTTCCATGAGTCTCACGGTTCCATGTATGCGGCACAGGTGCAGCGATTCCACTGCCAGATTCACTCCTTCCTGGATATCACTGCCATGTACCAGAGCCATCGCGCGCGCTGTTTTCAGTAGGATTTCCCAGTGTTTCGTGGGTGCCAGGTTGGCTTCTGCACGATCAAGGTAATCCAGGGCTTTTTGTGTCTGGCCTACCTGCGCATAACTGCGTCCGTACTCTTCATAGACAGTTCCCAAATCATACTGACCGCGTGTGCTGGTGCTGGCTGTGTCTGGTTCAATGGCAAAAGCCAGTTCTTCTGCCTCTTTCATGGCCCGTTCAAAGTCATCGAAGCGATTCGCTCGCAAATAGGCTCGCCCAAGTAACTGAATCGCATTCCCTCGTGCGGCACTATCTGCCAGGGGAGTTGTATCGCGCACAGCTTCGAGATATTCAATGCCCTTAACAGTCTTTCCACCACGACAATACATATCCCCTTGATACGTCAAAGCTATCGCCAGCAGCGTTTGATCATCTATGGCACGTGCAGTTTGCTCCATTGCATGATAATGTGCGCGAGGGATATCGGTCTCATTGGCGCGTGTGATTACAGAATAAACGTACCCTGTCACATGTTGTGCATGTGCGAGCCTGCGCAGTAATGAGGGATCAGACGTAGTAATCTGTGTAGTAAGATCATGTGTGAGTTTGTCCGCCAGCACGCGCGCCTCAAAATTGCGTGCCGTCCTCACCAGACGCCAGATGCGCTCAATTACTTCGTCGATCTGCACGACATCTCCAGGGACAACGAGGGGAGTAGCTACTCCCAGGAGTTCAGGCTCAATGCCGAGAATGCCTGCGATGCGCTTGAGTTCGTTGATGTCTGAGAGAATCGTTTCCCCATTCTCGTAGCGGCGCAGTGTCCGAACATCTATACCAAGCTCACTTGCAAGCTGCTCCTGTGTAATATCGTATTTCGTCCGGTAATCCTTGAGAATGCGAGCTAGAGGCGATGAAGGCCGTTGTTTCGATGTTGCCATAGTTGCCCTTTCCACAGGTATTGACGGTAGCTTGATCGGCATACTGTGTCCTGTACATACATATGCATCATCATTATAGTCTTTAGCAGGAGAAACTTTCAATACACTCTGAAAGGAGTCAGCTATGCACAAAAGCGAAGTTGCCCATCTGATGCAACGTATCGAAGAGGAATGTCAGGCCATGCAGCGTGCTATGACCGGCTATGCCATTACCAGCCCGCACGCATTTATCCACTCCCGCTACCTGAGTATTGGCGCTCTTTAGCAGCGGTTAGCGGAGCTTGTAGGAGAACAGGAAGCGGCAGAGAAAACCTATGAGACCTACGCAAAGGTGATCGGGTAGACATTCTGCCCGCTCAACAGTGGTGTGGGAACAGCTAGAATAGAGGATACTCGTAATAAATGCTGTATTTGCATCATTGTAGGAAAATATTATTTCTTTTCATTTTCACGTAAGAATATCTTGATAACGAGTTACAACACAAACAAGGAGAATCACTTATGAAAAAATACCCGTTGAAGCGCCTGAATATGCTTCCCACGCTTCTCTTGCCTACCGTCCCCACGACAGCCACGACGCCTCCCTATAGACCGCTCTCGTCGGAGCCGAGGCGGCCAGCGGTGCGCTTCCTGGACCTGCGCCGGCAGAGCGGACTGAGCGGCGAACAGGTCGCATACCTGCTTCCTTTCGGGGCTGTAAAACCGCTTCCTGGAGCGTTGCAAGTCCTAAGAGAGCGGGGGGAATAAGCAACGATTTTCCTACGAGCTATTCACGGTTCTTCCGATGATTCTTCATTTTCATCAAAGGTCGGTCCCCGCATATGGGTGTCAATATAACGCTGGATATCTTCACGATAAAATCTCCAGACATCTCCCACCTTAAAACCGGGAATCTCGTTCCGTTCTACAAGACGTATCACCGTACGCGGAGTGACACCTAACATTTTCGCTGCTTCTCTTGCGCTAATAGGGGTTTTAGTCGCCATGAAGGCTACGCTCCTTTCAGGTCTACACGGTAATCTTAGCATAGTCGGAAAATTTAATCAATTAGGTATTGACAGCGGTGAGAATGTTAGGTATTCTATGCCTATAAGGTCATATCTGCCTTTCAGGTCTACATTTCTAAATGAAACAGATAAGACTTTATATTAAAACTGGTCTTTTCAGTCATAACCGGTCACGTTTTTTCGAGATCTTTCTTTAAGCCTTGACACATGTGAAGAGGAAACAAGGAGAATCGCGCATGAAAAAATACCCGTTGAAGCGCCTGAATATGCTTCCCACGCTTCTCTTGCCTACCGTCCCCACGACAACCATGACGCCTCCCTATAGACCGCTCCCGTCGGAGCCGAGGCGGCCAGCGGTGCGCTTCCTGGACCTGCGCCAGCAGAGCGGACTGAGCGGCGAACAGGTGGCTCAGGCCGCCGGGCTGCTCCTGCGCATCGAGTACCTGGCCGAGATCGGCGGTCCCGTCGCAGCCGCCGAGGCTGAGCAGATCCGCAGCGCCTTCTGTCGTCTCACTGGCAAGTTCTACACCGTTGATGAGCTACATATCGTCATTCAGCGTAAGGAGCAACTTCTATGAGTCACTACGATCAAGCAGAATACGCGGAGCATCCCAAAGCCCATGATCAGCCCGCCCGGTCCTCGCGCCGGGCATCCTGCCGTCCTGCTCATCTCATTGTTTTGCTTCAGTATCAAGCATTTTAGGTAGAGGGGGATCACTTTCGATGAGCAGGGATGCATCTACATTGAGCGCCTGTGCCAGTTTATCAAGCGTTCGCATGGTAATGCTGGTGGTCGGATTGTGCAGAATCCGCTGGATGTGTCGCACGTCCATATCCGTCAACTTTGCGAGCCTTCTCTGACTGATGCCGCGTATCGCCGCAATCTCTTTCACCTTCAATCGAATCATACGCACATTCTAAAAGTTGCCGTAGACTTGACAGTAGACGGTAATATATACTACGGTTATTTTATGTACGGCTAAATTTACCGACAGTAAATTTATCGGCAAGGAAGGAAAGATAGCAATGGATGATCAATTCCAGAAGCTGCCGCGCCATGAGCTGCTGGCGGCGCTGCTGGAGGACGGCGATTTCTGGGAAGGGTTGCAGCTCGGCTACCAGGCGTTTCAGGATCGGCTCTATAGCGAGTTCCAGGAGCGGCGCTGGACGCAGAAAGATCTGATCACGTTTGTAGAGCGAGAGTTATCGGGCAAGCTCTACAGGCGTGAGGAGTATATAGCGCGCCTCAATGGCTGGCTGTGCCACTCGTATCTGTATGTGCTGGGTTTTGTGCTGGCCTATCTGAATCAGGCGCTGGCGGCGAAGATGCAGGCTCAGGCCAGCAAGCTCCCGGAACCGGGCAGCGATAGCAATGCCTGATCCTGGCGCGTCTTCCTGATTCTGCCACCCCTCAGCATGCCGGGCTTCTCCCAGGCGGC
>JADBKA010000012.1 GCA_014896635.1 Ktedonobacteraceae bacterium | reverse complement strand
AGGTACTGCGACCCTGGAAAGGCCGGCGCGCGGTATCCTAGCAGATTCTGGAAAAGTTCTGCGTAGAAAAGAATAGGAATGGTCAGCACAAGCGAAATCCAGAAGGGACGCTGGAACATCGCCTCGCCATGCCCCACATGCCCCATATGCTCATCATGAGCAGGATGGTCCATGTGGCCCATGTGATCAGCGTGGCCGGTGTGTGTTCCATTTGTCTTCTGCTGCTGCGCTGCGTGGTTGGCGTGGACATGTCCATGCTGAGCCTGGTCCGCCGATGGCAGCGGATGCTCATGCTGCACGTGATTTTGCGTATCGCGGCGAGCCTGTTCTGCCCGCTGATGTTCCTCTGTTGTAATGTGGTTATGGTGCTGATTCATGAGAAATTTCCATCGTCCCATTAAACGGCAGCGCGAGAGGTTCTGGTGTAGTGCTGCAATACCTGCATCACTTCACGGATTTTCTCCTCGCCCTGTCCCTGCTGTATGGCTTCTGTGACACAATGCGAAAGATGATCCTCAAGCATTTTCAATACGACTTGCTGAAGCGCCGATTGAATACTGGCGATCTGGGTCATGATATCCACGCAGTATGTGTCCTCTTCGATCATACGCTGGATACCACGCACCTGCCCTTCAACACGACGTAAACGGGTCAAAAGTTGTTGTTTGTCCTGCTCATAGGATGCGACCATGACCAGTGCTCCTTGTTCTCTCGTGTCCATATACCCCTCTGGGGTATATGGACAGTATACATACCCTCAGAGGGTATTGTCAAGAGCACGCAAGAGGTCGAAGGTTAGAAAAGGTTAGAATCAGATAAGAATTCCGATCCTGCGTACTCTCTCGTCTGTTGTCAACGATATAGAGAGTAGATAGATATTTTTCTGTAGAGATCATCAATTGATCGAGAAAGCAGACCGATGGAGAAGGAAGATCAGCAGCGCGTGTCTCCCTCACAGGAATTGCACGAGGAGCCGGAATCACCTGTTGACATCATTGGTGCATCGAGCTACCGGCAAGGGATCGAGCACCAGTACCTGGGAACGACTCAACCTATTCCGTTGAATAGTTTCTGGCAGCGCAAAAAACGTTTGCGTCTGCGTTCCATTCATTTGAATCCTCTGATTGCTGATCGCGTGCCATCTGAGAGAGAGGACAGGCAGAGAGCAGAGCAGGATGGTGAACGGGGAGAGGTACAAGCGGTACAGGTAACGCAGACAGTACAGGCTCCCCCTCAGGCAACATCTGAATCGCGGCCCATGAGCATCGGGCAGGCAGCCCTGGTGATTACGGTTGCGCTTTTTGCAGCGCGCTTCCTGGGACTGCTGCGCAATGCACTGTTTACCGCCGTTTTTCAACCAGGTGTCGTTTCTGATGCCTATAACCAGGCGTTCCTGGTGCCGAATCTGATTTACAACGTCGTGGCGGGGGGCGCCCTGGCGTCGGCGTTCATTCCGGTTTTCAATATCTACGTGCTGAGAAAGCGTGATGAGCAAGCAGCCTGGCGGCTTGCCAGTGCCGCGCTCAACCTGGCGGGCCTGGGTCTGATTATGCTTGGCCTGGTAGCGATACTTTTTGCCAGGCCACTGGTCATGCTCTACAATCCGGGAATTCGGGAGAGTGCGCATCTCAATCTGATCGTAGAATTGATGCGTACGATGATGGCGCAACCGATATTACTGGGAATCAGTGTCGTGGTGAATGCGATTCTCTATGCGCGCCGGCGCTTTCTGCTGCCGGCTGTTGGACAACTCCTCTACCCGGTTGGTCTGATCCTGGGTTTGTTGCCGGGTCTTGTCCTGGTGCTCCTGCATCAGCGTAATGACCTCTTTGCCATCTATTGCGCGGCCTGGGGAGTGAACCTGGGAGCTGCCCTCATGCTGGCTGTACAGATACCGGATCTGTTCAAGGTAGGGATGCGCTACAGCTTCTCCTTTGACTGGCGCCACCCCGGCATACGGCAGATAGTGCGTCTGATGGGTCCTCGTGTGCTCAACGCGATGATGCTCAACTTCTCACAGGCGGTTGATCTGTTCCTGCTCTCGCTGCTGGCCTTCGCCGGCTTTGTCACGCAGTATAATCTTGCCAATAGCGTGATGATGATCCCCCTGGGAATGGTCATGGGTGTTGCCACTGCTCTGTTCCCCTCAATGACCGAATATGTCGCCGAGGGGCGCATCGAGCGATTGCAGGCGCTGGTGGGAGAGACACTGCGCAGTATCCTCTTTCTCTCGATCCCATCCTGCATCGGTTTGATGCTGCTGAGCCTGCCGGTGGTGCAGGTACTGTATGAACATGGATCTTTTACTCTGAATAATGCTGAATTGACTTCGATCCCACTGGTCTGTTTCTCACTGGGACTGCCTGGCCTGGCAGCGGTGGAAATCCTCACTCGTACTTTCTATGCTCTGCACGATAGTAAAACTCCGGTTGCTGTAAGCATTGCGCAATTTATGCTAAAAATTATGTTGAGTCTGTTGCTTATCAATCCTGTCATCTGGCTGGTACGAAATGGGCCGGGGAAGCTTCTGCACTCAACGCTGATGCCGGACGTGCTGGCTGACTCATGGGGGATGGGGGCGCTGGCTTTTGCGACGTCGGTGGCAGTGCTGGTGGAAGCGGCGGCACTGCTCTGGCTCCTGCACCGACGCATAGGTGGTTTGCGGCTGCGTTCGCTGGCGGGCTTCGCCGGGCGTATACTGCTGGCTTCATTGATCATGGGACTGGTCATTGTGGCGCTCCGGTTACTGCTGGACTTCCTGCTGGTCACCGATGGGGGAGCTGGCCAGAGCAACGGTGATCAGACGTTGACTGCCATCGAGATTGCGGTAGTCGCGTTCAAGCTCGCAGTGGTAGCTGGTGCCGGCTGCTTCGTCTATCTGAAAGCGGCCCGCCGGCTGAAGTTGCTCGGCCATGCGGAACTGGCGCCGGTGCAGCGCGTCCTGACACGCCTGCATCTGGCCTGGATCTAGCAGCCAGCAGGCGATGTGCATACCACACCTGGTGCCGGCGGTGTAGCGGGATAGCAGGAGACAACCAGCGACTGTTTGTGGACGTGAATGTTTCGCCAGAAGACAAAAGGAGCGACCTGGAGTCTTGCAAGTGTCGTCTGGAGTGAGTACAATCGGTGTATAAGACTTTATTATTTATGACAGATCGATTAGCTGGTGGTTGAATGAGTACACTACCCAGGTCAGGTATGCCTCTCTCCTCACAGCCTGCGCGCGATGCCGTACCGCGCCGCCTCATCGTGACCGCTGGTGTGGTGGCTTTTGCCGTACGCAACTGGTCGCTGTGGGTACTGGTGCGCGATGGCCCCTGGGGACCGCCGATGCGGCTGGTGCTTGGTTCCGAAACAGTCTCGGATGCAGTGGAACGTGTTCTCGATGCGCTACTGCTGTGGTCCGACAACGCCGCACTATTGCAACTGAAAGCCGGCTGGAACGAGCAGCAGGTACATGTCTGGGGCAGTTCAGAGCAGGGTGCTGCCGTCTCGCTGATTCACAGTATTCTGTTGCGTGCCAACCGCGATGAGTTGCGTCCCAACCTGCATAAGCAGCCGGTCCCTAGCCTGCATGTCAAGTGGGTACCGGTGGTGGAAGTCGAATCGGAGAGGCGGCCGATTGATCCCGAAGTGCGGCCTGGCCTGCTGAACGCGCTCAACATCCTGCGGTCCCGCATTCAGCGCGACCCGGAAATCATTTTGCGCTACCTGGCTGACATGAGTACAATGCGCGCAGAGGAAATAGAAGGTGCGGACTGGTGGCGACGCGATACATCCGCTGGCAGCCGCGAGACGCTGCCCCTCAATGTGATCAAAGAACCTCCGGCAGGTGATGGAACATTGACGTTGGCAGAAGCGGCGCTGCTCTATCGCGCGTTTTTCCCTCCAGATGAGCAGATTGATCTCTCTAACCTCCGTCGGCGTTTCCTGGCGACTGATCGACTGCAAGCCCTGGATGAAGAACGCCCGGTGCGGGGCCGTGAACTGGACTGGCGACGTGTCAGCCGGGTCTATCGCTATTGTGGTTGAAAACGGAGCGGGGCAGACGGGCGGGGCAGACAAGCGGGCGCGCGCCTCTCTTTCCTTCTTGCAGATGCTGTCATAGTAGAGAACAAAAAAAGGAGAAGAGGAGAGCAATGGCAAAGGTCACTACCGGCACAGGTGATACGGGCTATACCGGCCTGCTTGGCGATCAGCGCGTCCCGAAATATGATCCCCGTCCTGACACTTTCGGCACAGTAGATGAGGCAACCTCGGCTCTGGGTCTGGCACGCGCTGCCGCCAGGGAACAGAAAGTCAAAGACATAATCTATCGCGTGCAGCAAGAACTCTATCTGTTGATGGGCGAGCTGGCAACACCGCCGGAGAACTATGAGCAGGTGGGATTGCGCATGACCATCGAGCATGTGCGGCACCTGGAACAGGTTGAAGAGGAACTGAAACGCGAGGTGGAGATCCCCAATCGGTTCATCATTCCCGGCGATACGCTTGATGGCGCTGCACTGGACCTGGCGCGCGCTATCATTCGCCGCGCCGAACGCATGGCGGTGAAGTTGCTGCACGAAGGTGTCATTCAAAACGGCGAGGTAGTGCGTTACCTCAATCGGCTCTCGGACCTGATTTTTATTCTTGCGCGTTACGTCGAGGTGAAATCTTCGCTGGCACAGTTACCAGAGCAATCATAAAAGAGCTGGCCGAGGGCGTGATAGGTGGCAAGTGGCGAGCACTGGCTAACCGAAATGTCCACCAGCCAGTTGAGCGAACTGTTCGCGCTCAGCCGTGAGTCGATAGGAGAGGAGCAATGACGCGGACCGGCCCGCCGCTTGACGCTCAGTTGCCAGTATGCTATAACTGAAGCAGCAGTAAAGCAGCGGCAAAATAAAGAAGCGCGTTTTTGTTTTCACTCACGCAATGAGTTGTAGCGGGAGCCTGGGGAAGCCGGGCTGAGAGGGTGGCCGGTCCTCGCCACCGACCGTAGAACCTGATCTGGGTAATGCCAGCGTAGGGAGCAACACTTCCGGACAAGCAGTTTCCCCAGGCACTGGCCGGTCAGGCAGTGCCTTTTTCTTTTCTGGTACGGGATACCAGTCCGGGCAGGCCATGTGCGAGGCTCCGCTGGCATGAAAGGAGTCAAAACATGCAACAAGGGCAAAAGGAGCGAGATGTTCTGGCTGTACGAGGTGTCGCATCCGACGATTTTCTCAAGATTGAAAGGCGCGGAATGGAGCCGGTGCCGGCGGAGGAGCGGCATGGCGCGCCGCGCGAGCTTGCTCTTGTCTGGGCCGGCGCAATGGCGAATTATGTCTCGCTACTGACCGGCGCGCTAGTAGTTGGTACACCGCTCGCGCTGGGACTGAGCCAGGGACAACTGGGACTGCTCGACAGTGCCGTCGCCATTGTCGTAGGTGCGGCCCTGGCGGCTGTGCTGCACGGGCTGGTCAGTGTGACCGGGGCCAGTACCGGCACGCCGCAGATGATCTTTGCGCGCGGCGTCTTCGGGCATCGTGGCGCGTATATCGGCGCCTTCTTCACCTGGTTGATGGCCCTCGGCTGGTTCGCCGTTGACTGTGTGATTGGCGGGTGGGCGCTGGTACAGCTCCTGGGCCTGTTCGGCGTGCCAAAAACAACCGAGGTGGCGCTGGGTGCAATCACCCTGGTGCTGATTGCTTCTGTCGTTGTCGCCATTTATGGTCATCAGACCGTCCATGTCTTTGAAAAATATGGTTCGGTCGTTTTCATGTTCTTTTGTGCTATACTTTTTCTTGTCCTGCTACCCAGGATTCACTGGAACCTTCCCACAACAGTACACGGCTTGCCACGTTTTGCCGCACTGGTTGTAGGAGGCAGCTTCATCTATGCGTTGATTGCCTCGTGGATTCCTTTTGCCTCGGATTACTCGCGCTACCAGCCGCTTGCGGTACCGGCCCGCCGTATTGCCTGGTGGTCAGGACTGGGCATCGGCCTGCCGACGGCGCTGCTTGGTATCCTCGGTGTAGCATTGCTGACCATCGATCCCGCCAACCCTGATCTTTTAAGCGTGATCACTACAGCTTCTCCCCCCTGGCTGACTGTCCCATTTCTCCTGTTCGTCGTACTGGGCGAGATCTGGGCCAACTACTTCGACGTCTATACCGCCGGACTGGTGGCCCTGGCGATGGATATTCCTCTCAGACGCTGGTGGTCGGCGCTGCTCTGTGGCATCGTCGGGGCGATCTTCGTCTATGGTATCGGGCTGTTCTCGCACTTCAATCAGGCACAGACCTATACCGAGCTGGTCACAAACTTCCTGGGCGTGTATATTAACTTCTTGCTGCTGACCTATCTCTGGGTGCCGGCCTGGGCGGCTGTACTACTCGTAGACTTCTTCGTTTTCCGCCGAGGACGTTATCTGCCAGACCAGCTCACACAGGGCCGTCAGGGAGCCTACTGGTATCGCGGTGGCATTTTCTGGCGAGCGCTGCTTGCCTGGCTGGTGGGCTTTGCTGTTGCTATTCCTTTTATTGGCTCGGCCAATCTGCCCTGGCTGGCGCAACCCTGGCAGGGGCCGCTGGCACATATGCTCGGTGGCCTGGATCTCAGTGGCATCATCGGGGCTATTGTCAGTGCCTTGCTCTACTATGGCCTGGGGCAGCGATATTATCGTACTCTATCCAAAGGAGTTGAATGAGAACCTCTTAATGATCTGGAGTGGAACAAAAGACTATGGTTGAGAGAGAACAACGGCGATCCTCTGTGGCCCGTGCGCTGACCATCGCCGGCTCGGATTCGGGGGGAGGCGCGGGCATTCAGGCCGATCTGAAAACTTTTGCCGCGCTCGGCGTCTATGGCATGTCGGCGCTGACGGCGATCACGGTCCAGAACACAGAAGGCGTGCGAGATGCCCTCGAACTGCCGGCTTCCCTGGTTGAAGGACAGATTGATGCGGTACTCGAAGATATCGGCGCCGATGCCGCAAAGACGGGAATGCTTGCAAGCGCAGCGATTATCGAGGCCGTTGTCGGGCGAATACGCCGATGGCGTTTGCCACTGGTGGTGGACCCGGTGATGCGTGCAAAGGGCGGCGCACCCTTACTTCAGCCCGAAGCGGTCGAGGCTCTGCGCACGTTGCTACTGCCTCTGGCTGACGTCATTACACCCAATCTGCCTGAAGCCGAAGTGCTGACCGGTCAGCATATTGAAACATTGGATGAAATGCGTGATGCCGCACGCGCTATCCATGCACTTGGACCGCGCCATGTCGTAGTCAAAGGCGGCCACCGGCGTACCGATGCAACAGACGTGTACTTTGACGGCCAGCGCATACGGGAATTGCCCGGCGAACACATCGAAACGGTGCATACGCATGGCACTGGCTGCACGTTCGCCGCTGCCATTGCGGCCCTGATAGCGCGCGGTCTGCCCATTTACGAGGCCATCCTTGGCGCTAAGCACTACGTAACCGGGGCCATCCGTCATGCGCCGGGTCTGGGGCATGGACACGGCCCGACTGCACATTTCTGGCATCAGGAACAGATGAGCGCGAAGCTCGACTGGTTATTCTCCGGGGAGTAGAGATACAATGCAAATAAAAGGAAACGCAAGTTTCGCTCAGATGCTCAGGCGCATCCGCGAGCGCAAACCGCTGCTACACCATATCACGAACATGGTGGTGATGAACGATACCGCCAATATCACGCTTGCTATCGGTGCGTTGCCCGTGATGGCGCATGCACTCGAAGAGGTCGAGGAGATGGTTGCGCTTGCTGGCGCGCTGGTACTCAATATCGGGACGCTCACAACGGAGCAGATTGAGGCCATGCTGAAAGCGGGCAGGCGTGCCAATGCGCTGGGCATTCCAATCGTCCTGGACCCGGTAGGCGCCGGGGCGACACGCCTGCGCACTCAGGCCGCCCTGCGCCTGCTGGCCGAACTGAATATCGCGGTGGTGCGCGGCAACGCCTCGGAAGTGGGGGCGCTGGTGGGAGTGGCAGGTGAGACGCGCGGAGTCGAGGCCATTTCCGTTGCACTCGAACGTGAGCAACTCGCACAGCAGGCAGCGCGCGAACTCAAACGCACCGTTGCAATTACAGGCGCCCGTGATGTTATCAGCGATGGCACCCGCACAGCTTTCGTCGCGAATGGTCATCCGCTGCTGGCTTCGATCACCGGCAGTGGCTGCATGGCGACGACGCTTGTTGGCGCCTTCCTGGCGGTTGAGCCTGACCCGCTGCTGGCGGCCACTGGCGGCCTCGTCGCGCTGGGACTGGCCGGCGAACTTGCTGCTCCCCGCTCAGGCGGCCCCGGTACCTTCCGCTCCCATCTGCTCGATGCCGTCGCGGCCCTGGATGAACAGACCCTGGAACGGGGACAGAAAGTGAGCTTTATCTGATGGCAACGCTCTCTGAAACGCTGAGGGATCGTTTGAAACTGCATGTTCTCACCGACCGCGAGTGGTCGCGGGGGCGCGATATGCTGACTGTGGCGCGTGCCGCCATCCAGGGGGGGGCGACCGTCATCCAGTTGCGTGATAAGACTGCCAGCACGCGCCAGCTCGTCGAGGAAGGACTGGCGCTGCGCACGCTGACACGCGAGATGGGAGCTCTGCTGATTGTGAATGATCGCATCGACGTTGCGCTGGCGGTTGATGCCGATGGCGCGCATGTCGGGCAGGATGATATGCCAGGCGAACTGGCGCGGCGGCTGCTCGGCCCGCAGCGCATTCTGGGCATCTCGGCCACGACAATGGACGAGGCGCTGACAGGACTGGCAGCCGGGGCCGATTACCTGGGAGTCGGCCCGATCTTCGCCACGCGCGGCAAGTCCGACGCCGGCGCTCCCATCGGCACTGCGCTGCTGACCGAGCTGGCCACGCGCTACCCGACACCCCTGGTCGCCATTGGCGGTATCACTGCTGACAACGCCAGATCCGTCATCGAGACCGGAGCCAGCGGGGTCGCCGTCATTACCGCTGTGGTGAATGCTGAAGATATCACTGCTGCCGCGCGTGCACTGGCGGATGCGGTGGCAGGCACCAGGAGAGAATGATAAGAAGGAGCAAGGCTATGTTGATTGCTGCGGCGCAGATGCGCTCAAGCGCCGACTGGCGAGAGAATCTGGCGAAGGCTGAAGGAGCCATCAAAGAGGCGGCGAGACATGGCGCGTGGATGGTCGTGTTTCCAGAGATCTTTCTGTCCTGGATCGCGCCAGGCGAGTTTCAGCCAGAGATTGTGCACAGTCGTGCGCAACCGCTCGATGGGCCATTTGTGAGTGGCATGAGTGAACTGGCACGTAATGCCGGCGTCTGGGTGGTCGCCGGCATGCTGGAGACGGCGGAAGGCAACGAGCAGAGAAGCTACAATACAACGGTTGTTTTCAATGAACGCGGAGAACTCCTGACATCCTACCGCAAAACGCACCTGTTCGATGCGTTCGGCTACAGAGAATCTGCCGTTTTTCTCGCCGGGGACGCCCTGTTCGAGCCTCTGGAAACTCCTGCTGGCCGTATGGGTCTGTTCGTGTGCTACGAACTGCGCTTCCCTGAGGTCGCCAGCTATCAGGCGGAGCGCGGGGTGGATTTCTTCGTGATGCCGGCAGGATGGGTACACGGACCAATGAAAGAGGTCCACTGGCGCTACCTGACTATCGCCCGTGCTATCGAGAATACCGCCTATATGGTAGCCTGTGACCAGGTGGGGAACCAGTTTCTGGGACGTTCCTTGCTGGTCGATCCAATGGGAGTGGTCCTGGCTGAAGGCTCGGAGACCGAAGGAATCCTGTATGCATCGCTTGATCGAGAGCGCGTGCAAGAGGTGCGTGCGAAAGTCCCTTCCCTGACGCACCGGCGCTCGCAGCTCTATCATCCTGCTGGTAGGAAGCGCGAAGAGTAAGCACCGGTACAGAAAAGTCAGCGCAACGCTCTCTCTTCATTGGATTCTCACCGAGGTGTCCTATACTTCAACATGTGTGAGGAAGGCCAGCGCCGGCGTTCCCTCACATGGAAATGCAGGACTTACCGTCTGTTTTGAGGTGTGTTATCTGATGAAGCAGGTACGAAAAGCTACGAATTCTTTTTATCATGCAGATCCAGCTTTTGAACAACACTGGCCGGAGCGAATCCTTTTGCCTTTGAGGCTTTTTCTCGGCGTGACGTTCGTTTATGCAGGCATCCAGAAACTGACAGATCCGCAGTTTTTCCAGCCGACTGCTCCTGGCTATATTGGCAGACAGATTCTGGCATTTGCTCATGGATCTCCGTTACATGACCCATTGATCACCGTTGTCGTGCCTCATGCCATATTTTTTGGGGGACTGGTCGCCTATGGTGAGCTGGCAATCGGGCTTGGAACATTGCTCGGTTTGCTTTTGCGACCGGCGGCGTTTTTCGGCTTGCTGCTCAGCCTGATCTTCTTTCTGACCGCGAGCTGGCACGTGTTCCCGTATTTTTATGGTGCCGATATCGTCTTTGTCTTCTGCTGGTTGACCCTGTTGCTGGCAGGCCCGCAGTACAGCGGCTATCCCGCGCTGGATGTGCTGCTCGCCAGAAAATTGCTTGCAGTCACGGCAGCGCACTATCGGGACATTGCAAAGGCGCTCTGCATGCTGCTGATTGCAGCAGTATTCCCCACGCGCAACATTCAGGAGACGGCGCCTGTGGTGCGCCAGCAGACGAAAAGCAAAGGAACCTCACTGCGCGTGCAGCAGGCTGGCCGGCGTGGCTTCCTGCGTGGCATGGGAGTTGGCGGCGCGACTGTGGCAGGTCTTGCCCTGTTGTGGATGCTCCTCTTTGGAGGGCATGGGAGCATTCTCGCCGGTGATAATCCAGGGAGTGTGGCCAGTACCGCCCAGGCGGGGACGTCGGATAATGGACAACCGGCAGGAATGCCAGGAGAAGGAGGAGAAGGTGAGAATGAGGGGGGAGCGCATCGCCGGCGGACAGCACAACCGCAGCCGACTCAATCCAGTTCAGGGGGTACTGCTGCGGGACAATCCATGACCATTGCCCAGGTCAGTCAGGTGCCGCCTAACAGCGCGTATAGCTTTACCATAGCGGCAACCGGCGGTGACGGTATTCTGGTTCATCTTCGTAATAATCAGTTTGTCGCTTTTGATGCGGCCTGTACGCATGCCGGTTGCCTGGTGGACTATGATCCTGGCAGCCAGTATCTGGTCTGTCCCTGTCATGGTGCTGAGTTTGACCCGGCGAATGGAGCCGCCGTTATTCAGGGACCGACCAGTACCCCTCTTACACCATTGAAAATTCAGGTGGATAGTGCAACCGGGGCTATTATATTGCAATAGCATCCGGTAAAATGGTCTCTTGTCCAGTTGCTTTGCCCTTTGTGTCCTTCTCTACATACAGTAACGCTGGAAAGCTTGAGCGAAGGCGGCAACTGAAGCAAATCGCTCATCCGGTTTTTTGGCCAGAGCACGCAACAGTACATGATTTACCGTCTGGGGCAGTGCCGGATTGAAAGCGCCGGGCGGTTGCGGTGGCATATTGGTGTGCAGAAGTTTCATGGTACGTTCCGTACTCCCTTGAAAAGGGGGACGCCCGGCCAGCAGTTCATAGACAAGCACGGCCAGTCCATACTGATCGGAAGCGGGACTGGCCTGACCCTGCCAGCGTTCAGGTGCCATAGAGGAATAAGCTTGAGGAGTTCTGGAAAAAAAAGAGCCATCTTGTGGAATGGCAAAGTCTGCCAGCACTACATCCAGTTGACTCATACTCGTCGCATTATTGCGAATCAGTACATTCGATAGCTTGAAGTTTTGAAAGGTGACCTGGTTGCTATGCAAATATTGGAGAGCATCTGCCAGTTGCAGGAGAATATGCCCTACCTCGCGCGGTGAGAATCGCTGATGAATTTCTGCCGCACTCCCTGTCTGGCGTCGTATCCACTGCGCCAGGGAACCTTCAGCAAAATATGGCATTGTTTTATAGATAAACGGTGTGCCGCTGACATAGGATTTACCGGTGTTCCAGATTGGTGCGATATGAGAATGGTGCAAGGGGCGCAACAGTTCCGCTTCCTGCTCAAAGAAATGCATCTCCTCAAGCGAGTGATCCAGTGCCACATAGGGGAGCGCGTTGGTTTGAAAGGCTTTCAAAACGATATCTTGCTCGCGCAGCCTG
The DNA here is from genome assembly GCA_014896635.1 of Ktedonobacteraceae bacterium. Next base: position 26,476 of record JADBKA010000012.1, on the reverse strand, counting down.
TCATACGCTCTGTAGGCATGGCTATCAGCCCGATCTCCAAGCAGCGCCATGATCGCGTAGCGTCCGATACTCTGGCCTGCAAGAGATAATTTCTTACCTTGCATCTCCTGTAACTTTTGCTCATGAGAAGAAAGCGGGCCGGAAGGTATCTGAACTGGAGGCAATGGCTTTGCGGGCGGCGGCGACATGAAGGCATGTGACGCCTGTATCAGAGAGCCGCTGCCAAAGTTTTGTGGGTCTGAGAGAGGCTCGGACTGCTGGATAAACGAGGAGGAGACATTGGGTAGCCCGCCTGTCTCATAGGGAGGGAGAGGAGAAGAGACAGAAGGGGCAAAGGGGGGGAGAGGCGTATGTGGCGTCTGAGCAGGAGGCTGGGGAGGAGAGGAGCTATCCTTCAGAGGCAATGACTGCTGCGGCTGAATAGGGAGGAAACGCAGGCGGATCAGCGGGCTAACCCAGCCGTATTTTTGCGCTGTCTGCTGGAGAAAGCGCCGGAGGAAAAGGTAGTTAGCAGCCTCATCCTGGCCGAGAATGATAGCAAAAGGGACAAAAGGAACCTGCAAAAAGCGCGTAAACGCTTCAAGAGTGCTTGCCATTGTGATAGGCCGATATCCTGCCTGGACCAGGAGATGCGCAAGGTAGGATGCCCGCTCCTGCATCATATCGACAATGAGAAGGTTGCGGCAATCCGGTATCGTTCCAGATGGTGCCGTTTGAAAATGGCCCGTGATCTGCTGCAACACTCTGAGGAGAGGACGCAGCGCAACATCGGGCTGATCAAAATCGAGTGAGCATGGAATATCATGGGTTTCTATATTCATGGCAACTCTTTTCCGCTCACAGCAGTATGAAAATTCGTCTACTCCATAGTTTACCGGAAATCTGGTCGTTTCGTCGAGCTACTTCCCATTTCTTCCCAGGAGAGATTGGAGAGTGCTGGCTGTTTGCGCCCGGAAGATATGGTACACTAACCTTGTACGATGAGCATAAAAGAGCGGAGGAGAGAGGAGCATGCCAGCACAGGAGAAAAATATCCAGATCTACAATGAGCAGAGAGATCTTCAAGCAGTCTATGACCTGTGGCAGACTGTTCTGGGGGCGACGTGGCCTATCGAGTACACTCGTTTTCGGCAGGTGCTGGCAGGCTCGGCAGGCTCGCCATGCCCACAGGTGCAGCATTTCGTTGCAAGAGAAAGCGGGCAGGTGACAGGATTTGCCGCGACTTTCACGAGCAAGCGAGGAAAAGGACTGGTGGGACACCTGGCAGCACTGCTCGTTGACCCGCAGCAGCAGCATAAAGGCATCGGTTCGGCGCTGCATACAGTTGCGCTGGATCACCTGCGTAGCAGTGGCACCAGCCAGTTGCACCTGGGAGGTATTTCACCGCGCTTCTGGTGCGGCCTGCCGATGAATCTTGCTGCCGCTCTGCCGTTTTTTACGAAGCGTGGGTGGGAATTTTCAGAGCATGTTTTTGATCTTGTGCAGGATCTGCGTCACTATATCACGCCGGAAAAAACATGGCAGCGGATGGAACGCGAACATATCACCTTTGAGACGGCCAGCAAGAAGGAGATTGGCGATATCCTGGCCTTCGAGGCCCGCGAGTTCCCCAACTGGGTGAGGCACTTTGAACGCTGTGCTGCTCTTGACGACTACGACGATATACTGGTGGCCCGTGATCATCTCCGGCGTGTGGTCGGGACGCTCATCATGTACTCACCACGTTCTCATCCAGAGCGGACGGATGTGATCTGGCAATCTCTGCTCGGCCAGAATGCCGGCGCGATGGGGGTGGTAGGGGTGGCAGCGACTGAGCGGGGACGCGGTATCGGCATCGCACTTGTTGCCCGCGCTTCGGAGATCCTCAAGGAGCGCGGGGTCGGCAATTGCTACATTGACTGGGTGGAACTGACCGATTTTTATGCCAGGTTAGGCTACGGCATATGGCGAGAGTATGCTCTGAGCTGGCGTCGTCCGTGATCTCAGCTCAGAGCCAAATGAAGGGCAGACACTATGATGTGAAGCCATACGAAGCGGCACCCATCAAGGCCGCCGCAGGATTGAGGATGACGTGGACCGGTACGCGCGCAAGCAGGCTCTTGAAGCGTCCTTTGTTCTGGAAAGCATGCATGAAATGTTCTTTTTTGAGCAGAGGCAGCAGGCGTGGCGGCATGCCCCCTCCGAGGTAGACCCCCCCGGTCGCCAGCACTTTTAAGGCCATATTGCCTGCCTCAGCCCCCAGAATAGAGACAAACAGTGTCAGTGTTTCGACACAGATCGCTGGCGGATCAGCTAGCTGCAAGGCGGCCTGGACGATCACCGGCGTGTGGTCACGCGCCCCGGTCAGTTGCGCTTGCAGCCAGGCGGGTTCCTCAAAATCTCCACTCTGCTTCAAATAGGCATAGATGTTTGGGAGTCCAATCCCTGAGCAGACATGCTCATAGCTGACATGATTGTAGCGACCAAGTAAATAGTGCAGCAGCGCGATTTCCCGCTCATTCGTCGGAGCGAAATCGGTGTGACCGCCTTCCGAGGGGTGAACGCTGTACTGCGAACCATGCCAGGTGAGGAATGCCTCGCCTAACCCTGTTCCCGGTGCGACAACCGCCATTGTCGCCTGCGATGAGGTCTCACCCTCGTTAAGCGTATGAAGATCGGAGGGTTCCAGCAGCGGAAGCGCGTGCGCGATGGACACCAGATCATTGAGCAGCGTGACTCTGCCAATGCCCAGTTCGTTCTGAAGCGCCCGTTCATCCAGTTCCCAGGGGAGATTGGTCGTTTTAACCCTGCCATTGATCACCGGGCCAGCCACGCCAAAAACGGCCCGTGAGACAGGCGCATCAACCCCCGTCAGGAACTCGCGTACAATGGCCTCGATGCCAGAGTAATGAGCACAACGAAATGTTTTTTCTCGCAAGGGATGATGCAACTCATCTCTGGACGAAAAAAGAGCCAGGGAGGTTTTTGTTCCCCCTATATCACCGGCAAGTAGCATACAGGTATTCAACCTCTTAAGAAGCTATCACTGCTTTTCAAGCAAAAGAAACACACAAGCATACCATATCAGTCAGGTTTCTCAACACAGAGGATACTGCTTTGTGAGAGTGCCAGATCCTTTTCCTCACTTTCTGGTTAGCAAGATCATATCACATCAGGCAACGCCCTTTCACCCCCTGTCAAGTGGCAAGACAACATAAAATGTAGAGCCTTTGCCCTCGGTACTCTCGACCCAGACGCGCCCTCTATGGCGTGTTACTACTTCGTTGACCAGATAGAGTCCGACACCAAAGCCACTGAACGACGGATCGAGATTGCGCGCGCGATGGAATCGCTTGAAAATATGTGGTATTGCATCAGCGGGTATGCCGATGCCCTGATCTCTGACCCAGATCATTGCCTCGTTGCCTGGTGGGGCGTCAGTACGTCGGACGCCTATCTCAATATCGCCGCCGCCCGGACTATATTTGATGGCGTTGTTCAGCAGGTTATTCAGAACCTGGACGATGCGCTGCTCATCGACGCTGGCGATCAACTCCTCCGTTGGCCCGATTCCTTCCAGCGTCAACCGGATCTGGTGCAGCCGCGTCGTGACACGCTGGCTGCCAAGCACACGCCTGATAATAGCAAGCAAGTCATGCCGCTCGCACCGTAAGGTGAGCTGTTCTCGTTCAAGACGTGAAAGGTCAAGCATTTCTTCAATCAGACCTGTCATATGCTGGCTTTGCTCACTGATGCTGGTAATGGCATAGTGCGTCAGCGTGTCCAGCGGCTGATCCTGGGCGAGTTTCAATTGCAGGATCTCGGCAAAGCCCTGAATGATGGTGATGTGGGTGCGCAGTTCATGGTTAACAATGGAGAGAAATTCGTTTTTGTGCTCTTCAAGGCTTTTCTGCATGGTGACGTCCTGAAAGACGATCATGGCGCCGGTCATAATGCCGTTCTCTGCAAAAAGGGGAGCGCCGGAAGTCAGCGTAATCACGCGGCTCCCATCCGGTTTGATAATGAGCGTCTCTTTGCTTCTAATAGTTTCCCCGCAAAGGGCGCGCACCGCGACAAAGCCCCAGGGAGAGAACTGTCCGCCCTGTGCCGGCTTCCCCCGCAGTGGATACCAGCACTGATTGAGCGGTTTCCCACTCAGCTCTCCGTGCGGCCTCCCCAGTAACTGCGCAGCCGCCGGGTTGGCGTAGCTGATAGTACCATCGGAAACCTCCAGGATGAGGATGCCTTCAGGTAATTGATCAAGGATAGAGCGCAGGCGATTGCGCTCCTGCTCAAGCTCTTCGTGCAGTCGCGCATGAGCCAGAGCAGCCGCGACCTGCCCGCTGATGCTGACAAGCGTGCGTACTTGCCATCCGGCAGGCAAGATAGGATGGCTGAAGGTAGCCGAGAGCGTCCCCGTAAACTGGTCTCTGAACCAGAGTGGAATACAGGCGTAGCCCCGCTCACCCTGCCTTACCAGGGGATGACTTTTTCCGATCTCTCCCGCTGCTGCCGCCATCTGCAAGTCTTCAATGACGATGGGATCAGGTCGGTCCAGTGCCTGTCTGATGGGATGAGTTATTCGCTCGTAAGGTACCATGCGCATGGACTCTATAACTTTTTCATATCCTGGCGGTGTATATGTGCAGAGCAGGCGCATGGTCTTCTGTACTGGATCAGCAATATGGAGACAGGCGGTATGAGCGTCAAGAGATGTACGAATCGTTTCCATGACAACTGAGCCAATGCGCCCGGTGTCGATGGACTCCTGAACACTGCGTGCCACGCTTTCTCCTATGTCGGCCATTGATTGAGGCAATGGAGTCCGCCCTGTACCCATGATCTGAGCTGGCACCTCACTGAGCGTGTGCATAACGTATGCCACCCGCCCTTCCTGATTCCTGACAGGATCAAGGGACCAGCTCCAGCAGGTTGCCGGTCGCCCTTTTGCCGTTGTGATCTGCTGGCTCCCACGCAGCGTGTCGCCCGTCTCGACTACTTGCTGTAAAAGGGGAAGGAGTCCCAACCTCTCGTTGTCCTGGTCCTCATCCTGTGCAGCGAGCAGCGAAAGATAGCGAGGATTGGCTTGCAGCAAGCAGAAGTTTTCTCCGTCATAGATTGCCATGCCGACCGGCGTATGCTGGAGCAGCAAGGTCTGATACTGATTCATCAGAGCATCCATAAAATATTTCTCAAAGGGATAGACCGATAACTGACCAGGCACTATAATATAACACTTTGTATAGAACAGTTTCACTGTAGTTGATCCAGGCAGGCGTTGTCAAGGGCGCATGTGAACTTTCATCCCATTTGCTTATACTTCACCGAGCGGTTATTACGCTGAAACCGGAGGATAGCCCTTACCATGCTTCTCTTCTCTGTAATGTTTGTGGAAAGGAGAAATCGCCGCCCAGACCCGATTCGTACTGCTTTGACGGGCCTGGGAAAGAAACGGGTCCTTTTTCTGTAAAGCACGAGACTGCGATAGGTCAGAAAATAGCCGCGGCGATGAGCGGCGATCAACCGGCATAGATGCCATAGATACCATCATCGACCAGGTGAGACAGGTACACCCGGACCAGGCTATGCCGCCAGTTCTGCATCTGCTGCTCTGGCAGATTGTGGACTTCAACGCGCAGGTAGTTGTCAGTCAGGCCCTCCCAGACGCCATGCTTATGCTGCTCGATCAGCACCTCAACTGTCTGACCAAGAAACTGTGAGCGGAAGCGGCGGCTGTGCTCCTCGTTGAGATCAAGCAGGCGCTGGCTACGCGCCTTTTTGACTTCTTCCTTCACCTGATTGCGCATACGCGCCGCCGCTGTACCCTGGCGGGGCGAGAAACGGAAAACATGCATTTTCGCAAACTCCAGCTCTTTCGCCAGCCAGTACGTTTTTTCAAAGTCCTCGTCAGTCTCACCGGGAAAACCCGTAATGATATCGGTACTGATCGCTATACCGGGGATCAGCTTCTTTGCAGTCGTGACAATAGTGTGGTAGCGTTCGCTGTTATAGCGGCGCGCCATTTTACGGAGAATCGCGTCCGAGCCGCTCTGCATAGGAAGGTGAAGGTGACGGCACATGCGCGGGTTCTGCCACAGATCCAGCCACTCCAGGCGGAAATCTTCCGGCTCTAACGAGGAGACACGAATACGCGCGATCTCCGTCTCTCTCAGCAGAGCTGCGATCAGATCGCCAAGATCCTGCTTTTTATCGCCATGGGGGTGATAATCCCCAAGATGAATACCGGTCAGGACAATCTCCTGATAACCGGCACGTACTTTACGCTGTGTGTGCTCAACAATAGAGGCGATACTGCGACTGCGTGACTCTCCACGCACATAAGGAACGATACAATAGGTGCAGCGGTTATTACAGCCATCCTGTACCTTCATCTGCACCCGCGTGCGCGAGAAGGCGTCAGGCTGACCTGTAGCAGCCCATGCCTGAGCTGCAAAAGGAGAGAGGCGTGGCGGATTTTCTGGCTGAGGTTCGTCTTCACCGGGCCAGAACGTGAATGCTCCGTCGCTGCCAATATGCTGGATGCCGGGCGGTAATACTGGCAGCATAGGTGCCTGAGCAGTAGCAGAGAGTTTCCCTTGTGAGTCACTCGCGCCCGGCTTGCCTGGCGAAGGCAGATCCTGTTGCAGATGTTGCGTGATTGTTTCGACCAGCGTACTCTTACCACTGTTGCCGACGACAAGATCAACGCCGGGCAAAGCCGCGACCGCTGCCGGGTTCAACTCGGCATAGCAGCCAGTGACGACGAGTAATGCTTCAGGACGCCGGCGATGAGCCTGCGAGATGAGCGCGCGCGAACTGCGGTCGCCCAGGTGGGTGACCGTGCAGGTATTGACGATGTAGACATCAGCATCCTCATCGAAGTCGCGCTGCACAAAGCCAGCCGTGCTCATCTGCTCGCTAATTGCCTCACTATCGGCCTGGTTCACCTTACAGCCGAGCGTAGTGACGGCAAATGTTGTACCCACTGGTTGCTGTTCAGCCATAACTCGATGCTTCTCTTCTCCTCTGTACCGTTTGCTTCACCGTTTACAACACCCGATTATAGCGTCTCAGGACCTTTTTGTGTAGCTGTCACAGGGGCAGGAGAGTCCGTTGCAGGCACCTGTCTATATGGCGATGGCGGCACAGGCAGAGGACGACGTGGCAGCGGCGGTGTCTGTGATGGTGTCTGTAGCAGGGCCTTTTGCATCATTGGCAGGGCGAACCAGACATTGCCAAAACCAAAGAGGACGCCGGTCACTGTACGCAAGATCCAGTCGCTCTCACGCCAGCCGAACATCTGAGTGAAGCCATCCCAGGCCATTGGCAACATCAGCAAGATCCAGATCCACCAGGGCAGGCCCGGCAGGCGCTTCTTGCTCAGTGTAAAGATGAGACTGCCAGCAAACATGGAACTGTAGATAGCAAAATTGCGCTCACACAGGCCAAACTGGTGGCCCAGGATATAGTACGAGTGTGAAGGAATCTGCGCACAGACATAATGCATCGAAGAGAAAAGTGGCCTGGCGATGGCATCAAGCCCCAGGTAAGAAAGGAAAGGAATGAGAATAGCGTTGAAGACAAGCAGACCGAGGGCAATTGTAATAATGCTTGCCCAGTGCTCAAGCAGGAACTCTCCTGTAGCGTGATAAAAAGCTTTGAGCCGGATGACGAACGCCCGTTGCTTCGGCTGCCGCTGTACTGTCTGGGTAGGATTCTGAGGAATCTGCGCACTTGCCATATCACTGTTCCTTATAAAACAAAGAGAGACTATTTACCGTATATCGAAGGCACGCTCCAGGTCACTGGCATATATACGTCCTTCAGCGATCAATGTTTCATTGAGCAGGATCACAGGAATACGATAGCGATAGCGCTCAAAGAGCGCGGGATCACTGCGAATGTCAATCTCTGTCAACTCATAGGACACCCGCGTGGCAAGCTCTTCAAGAAGATCACGCGCCTCTTCACAGAGATGACAGCCAGCTTTCGTATAAAACGTAACACGCAGCGGAAATGATACTGATTCGTTCAACTATGGTGCTCCCTGCCTGCTGACTACCGCATTGATTAACTTGCTGGCAGTATCATACTACTTGAGGCAGGATCAGCGCAACCTGTCAGCTCTCCTCTCCACTACGGCAACTCAGAGTCTTTTTCCCTCCCCACAACGGAACAACGCGGTTTTCCTGTCCTGTGAGGAAGATAATCGTCGTCTTTTTTAGTAGAAGCGTCGAAAGACCCGCATTCCACTGACCCATCATAGGACGATAGTACAGAAATTGATCGTAAGTTGGCAGTAATGCATAGCTGTGCTACAATACCAGAGGAATGATAACAAAAGTTGTAACTCTGGAAATTCTGTAACCAGTACATTGTGCGGCATCTGTTAAAGGTTCGCTCAACAAGTAAATGGGAGTGTGATGAGAAAAGTATTGGTTATTGACGATAACCCGACTATCGTGGAACTCATCAGGTACGCAGTTAAGATGAACGGAACCTATGAGGTGATCGTCGCATACGATGGCGTGCAGGGGCTGGAGCGCATTCTCACAGAACAGCCCGATTGCGCCATCATTGATGTGAAAATGCCACGTATGGACGGGTATCAACTGGTACGCTGCATACGGGGAGATTTGCGCACGGCAGACACCCCTCTGATTATTCTGAGCGCGATGACGCGCCAGGAAGATCAACTACTGGGTCTGCTCTCAGGTGCTGACGAGTATCTCACCAAGCCCTTTAAACCAACGGCCCTCCATGCGGCCATCGAGCGTGTCCTGCGGCTCACACCGCTGGATCGCCAGGACCGCAGCAATGATCTGGCACAGGCAGATTGTGAGTAGGGGAGTAGAGACAGCGCGTAAGCTGCGAGAACAACTGGCATTGCGCAAGCTACAGATTCTTTTCGTAGATAGCGATGTAAATACCTATGAAAAGATGCAACTGGCACTGGGAGAGGATTTTACTCTTCAGCATCTTCCTTCAGTCGCTGGAGCAGTAGAGCACCTTCGGCAGTGCCTACCAGACATCTTGATTTCCGAAGTTGCGGTCGGCCAGGAGGATGGGCTGGATCTCTGTCGTTACATCCGCTCTACACCCTCTTTAGCCCATCTCCCGATTTTGTTGCTGACCTCTCGCTCCACGCTCGCGGATAAAGTGGCAGGCTTCAGTGCAGGTGCAGACGATTATGTCGTCAAGCCGTTTGATGTACACCACCTGCGGGCGCGCATTCGTCTACTGGCACGCATTAAACGGCTGGAGCAGCACCTTTAGAGCTTATCCAGGAAACCGGGTTCTGACTCTGGAGCCGGGACCACTTCAGACAGGTTTCTAGATAAGCACGTGCCAGTGCGCACAGGCTTGCACTGCTCCAGCGCACTCCTAGCCAGGGAAGTGGCAGGCTGCGAAGTGACCGGGCTGCTTCTCTTCCAGTGGCGGCACAACTCTCCGGCAGATTTCCTGTGCCTTCCAGCAACGCGGATGGAAGTTGCAGCCGCTCGGCGGATTGACAGGGCTGGGAACATCTCCTTCAAGAATGATGCGCTTGCGGCGAGACTCAATCTCAGGGTTGGGAACCGGAACTGCCGACAGGAGTGCCTGGGTATAGGGATGCAATGGCTTCTCGTACAACGTCTCACTTTTTGCCAGTTCGACAACACGCCCCAGATACATCACTGCCACTCGATCACTGATGTGCTTCACCACCGACAGATTGTGCGCGACAAACAGATAGGTCAGGCCGAATTTCTCCTGGAGTTCTTGTAAAAGATTCAGCACCTGAGCCTGAATCGAGACATCCAGCGCGGAAACCGGTTCATCCGCTACGATAAAAGATGGCCGCAGCGCCAGGGCGCGCGCAATGCCAATACGCTGGCGCTGGCCGCCGCTGAACTCGTGCGCGAAACGATTCATATAGTAAGGGTTGATTCCTACAACTTCCAGCAGGCGCGCCACCTCTTCACGTATCTGCCTGGCGTTGCCCCACTTGAAGTTCTCCAGCGGCTCAGCAATGATCTGTCCTACAGTATAGCGGGGATCAAGCGAGCTATAGGGGTCCTGGAAGATCATCTGCATATCCGCTCGCTTCTTGCGTATTTCGCCCGGCGGCATCTTTGTCAGTTCGGCTCCGTTGAACTTCACACTGCCCTCGGTCGGCTTGACAAGCTGGAGAATAGCCCGCCCGGTGGTGGATTTCCCGCAACCACTCTCTCCCACCAGGCCCAGCGTCTCACCCCGGCGGATAAACAGGTCCACGCCGTCTACCGCCTTCACCGCCCCGACCTGGCGACCAAACAGGCCACCTTTGATTGGGAAGTGAACCTTCAACCCTTTCACTTCAATTAAAGTCGTCCCGGCTGTTACTGGTGCTTCAACATTCTGCATCTCAATTTCCTTCGTTCTCAATCATCAAGAAAGTTTGCTATCATCCTGCGGCTTTTTTAGTCTGGATAGAAGCATGCAGCTATCTGCTCTCCGCGCCCGACGGGCATCAGTTCTGGTCGCTCCTGGAGACAACGGCTCTGCGCGCGAGGACAGCGCGCTGCATAAGGGCAGCCTGCTGGCAGAGTAGCAAGGTCAGGGGGCTGACCGGGAATAGGCGTCAGTCGTGCGCCGCGCCGCTCGTCAAGACGGGGGATAGAGCGCAGTAGCCCGATAGTATACGGATGAGCCGGGGTCTCGAAAATCTGCCTCACCGGCGCCGATTCGACAATATGGCCGGCATACATCACATTGACATGCTGGCATGTACCTGCCACAACGCCCAGGTCGTGCGTAATCAGCATCACGGCAGTACCGAATTCACGAGAGAGGCCCTTTACCAGGTCAAGCACCTGGGCCTGAATGGTCACATCCAGCGCGGTCGTCGGCTCATCGGCAATGAGCAACTGGGGATTGCAGGCCAGGGCAATCGCAATCATCACGCGCTGGCGCATACCGCCGCTGAACTCGTGTGGATAGCTTTTTGCACGACGCGGCGCATCGGGGATACGCACCAGGTCCAGCATCTCAACGGCGCGCTTCCAGGCCTGGTCGTTCGTCACATCACTGCGGTGCCGTTTCACCGTCTCGGCAATCTGGTAGCCGACCGTAAAGACGGGATTGAGCGAGGTCATCGGGTCCTGGAAAATCATAGAGATCTTGCTACCACGCAGATCGGTCAACTCGTCCAGGCTCTTTTCCAGGATATTCTCACCGTTAAAGAGAATCTCACTGCCCTCTTCAATTTTGCCCGGCGGCGAGGCAAGCAGGCGCATAATCGAGAGCGCGGTCACGCTTTTGCCGCAGCCGCTCTCTCCCACAACCCCCAGTGTCTGGCCGGGCTTGATGGTCAGGGAGACGCCATCAACTGCCTTGACGATGCCGCTGCGCGTGTAGAAGTAGGTTTTCAGATTGTTCACTTCCAGCAAATGTTCTGCCATCGGTATACTCCGCTTACTAGTCCTTAGAACGGGGATCAAATGCATCGCGCAGCCCGTCGCCGAAGAAGGAAATGGCGAGCACGATAATTGTCAGCACGATAGTGGGGAAGAGCACTTCCCAGGGGTGGGCATCCGTAAATTCCAGCGCATCGGAAATCATGATGCCGATGCTCGATCCCGGCGGTTGCACTCCCAGGCCCAGCAGGCTGATACCAGCCTCACCGATAATGGTATTGGCAACATTGAGCGTCGAGGCAATAAACACGATGCTGAACAGGTTGGGGATGATGTGGCGTACAATGATCTGGAAGTCGGATGTGCCAACAGTGCGTGCTGCTTCGATAAACTGCTGCTGTTTGAGTTGCAGTGTCTGCCCGCGCACATAGCGCGCCATCAGCGGCCAGATTGTGATGGAGAGCGCGATAGCAACAAGCAACAGGCGCGCATTGCCGTTCTGTCCAACAATCGGGATGTGACTGAATGCCGTGTCCGCGTAACTGCCGAAGATGCCGGTTAACAGGATCACAAACAGCAGACCGGGGAAGGCGAACATGAGATCAGTGAAACGAGCCAGGAACTGATCAATCCAGCCGCCATAGTAGCCAGCCAGAACTCCGATGGTCACACCGAGTCCCACATCGATGATCTCAACGGCCAGCGCGACAGCCAGCGAGATGAGCAGGCCCTGCATCAGGCGCGCAAGCATATCCCGTCCCAGGTTGTCGGTACCGGCCCAGTGCATCGCCGACGGTCCTTCATCGGTATGAGAGAGATCCTGGTAGGAGAAGCCATGATACTGTTTGGGCGTAACGGTATCGCCGAGATCACCTTTATAAGGGGAGCCAATAGACTGGTAGATGGGCGGGCCGGCCAGGGCGAGCACAATGAGGAAGACCAGAACGCCCAGGCTGATCATCGCGCGAGCATCGCGGCGCAGGCGCCTGAGCGACTCCTGTAGCGGTGAGGCCGGTGGCCGCTTGCGCATCTGCTCTGCCTGCTCAATGGCTGCTGTCGTGACTGCCGCCGTCGCTGGCAAATCCAGCAGATCCGGCGGCGGGGGAATGGTGCCGGTGTCAGGCGCCAGCACTTCTGGAGAAGGCGGAAGTGAATTCACGCTCGGAAGCGTTCTTTCTCCTGAATTACGACCCGGATCTTGTATACTCATCTTTCCACTTTCTCCTTTTATTCCGTTCTGATGCGCGGATCAACTATACTATACAGAATATCCGAAACGAGGTTGCCGAGTACAACGCCAATGGCGACGATAACCGTCGTGGCCTGGATCACCGGATAGTCCAGGTGATAGATCGAATTCACAGCGATACTGGCGATGCCATGAATGTTAAAAATGCGCTCGATGAAGAAAGAGCCGGCTACCAGCAGGCCAAGCAGCAGGCCAATCACCGTGATCAGCGGGATCATGGCATTGCGTAGCGCGTGGCGGTAAATAACCACCTGTTCTTTCAGCCCTTTCGCCCGTGCTGTGCGCACGTAATCCTGGCGCAACACCTCAAGCATGGTTGTGCGGGCAAGACGTGCAAAGTAAGCGTAACCCGCTGCGCCATAGACGATGATCGGCACGATCTTGTGCTGTAGATCCGTCAACCCATACTGCCAGGGATCACCCCAGTTGGAGACCGGCCAGGACCCTCCTGTCTGCTTGTTGAGGAAGAGGATGAGCACCTGAGCAAAGACGGCGATGATGAAAGGTGGCAAGGCATAGAGAATCAGTGCCACACTCATATTGACGGTATCAATCCAGGTGTTGGCCTTGATGGCAGAAAGAATGCCTGTTGGGATACCCAGCAGGAGCGTGATCAGCAGGCCCCAGAACGCCAGCTCTACCGAGGTAGGCACGCCATCTTTGAGAATATCCCAGACGGAACGATTCTGAAAGGCGAAAGAGGTACCGAAGTCGAAACGCACCATGTGTACCAGAAAATTGTAATACTGCTGGTACCAGGGCAGGTCCAGGCCGTACGCATGCCGTAATCGGAGCCAGAGATCGTAGTCGAAGCGCATGCCCATCGAGGCACGGATAGGATCGCTGGGAGAGAAATATCCCAGGATAAAAGTGATGAAGGTGACACCAATCACGACAAATATCAGGCCAATAAAACGCTTAACAAGAAACTGAATCATATGTTGTCCCTCACTCTGCTGCCTCCTCCCTGTTCATCCAGCAGCACTGCTCTCGCAGTGTTTGCACTGAATACTGAGGAGCCAATAATACCGACGAGTGGGATGCCACGATAGATAGATAAACCATGATGCACTCTCTGTAACGCTTGCTCTCTCCAGGATGGCTGGTATGTTACGCATATCCTGTCACAGACCATTTTACTTACGAATATGCTCCTCACATTTTTAATGAATTAATGGCACCCTCTCGGAGGATATTCGCTGTTCAGCCATCTGCCTGAGGAAGGCGTAGACTGAATTTCTTAATATATTATGTGATAAGCTATGTCCTGTCAAGCATACACCTGTGCTTTTCTCCGTCCACTGCTGCTACCAGACATATAATAGATGAAGCGCGTGCACATGGAGACATGTTTATATCTGTGGGAAGAACAGCGTGCATGCAGCGGGCTGCAACCCTTTGCCTGCTCGCTGCCCTTCCCGCCTGCCCATTCAGAAGGCGCTTACCAGCGTCATCACTTGCCGTCTACTGGGTGAAGTAGATATCGGCCCAGTCGTCAGGAGCAGTGATGCCCAGCGGTGTATCCTTGTAGTTGTAGAGCTTCGGATTGGTCATTGTGAGGAATGCGCTCTGGTAAAGCGGAATCCAGCCCACATCGTTGACAATCTTCTGCTCGGCATCGTTGTACAACTTCAACCGCTCATTCTGATCCTGTGTCACATCAGCCTTCTGCAACTGAGCCTGTACTGCTTGCTGCTGGGCTGCCATAGGGCTGTTGTTCTGGCCGTAGTTGTTGAGGTTATCGTCGGCATTCGGCTCAAAGAAGACGCCCAGCCAGTCCTGCGGATCGACATAGTCCGCCTGCCAGCCTAGAATCCACATCTGCACGTTGGCATTGCCCTTCGTCCCATTGGTAATCTCGATCAGCTTGTTGAAGTCAACGGCAGTTGTCTTCACGTCAACGCCCAGCACCGTCTTCCACTGCTGCACAACGGCTGTCACGACATTTTTAATCGTGTTGTTGCCGGTGTAGTACGTCAGGGTGATCGGCGGCAACTTGCCGGCGTAGCTGCTCTCCTGGAGCAGTTGCTTGGCTTTCTCCTGGTCTCCTTTGGTCGCGGTGACACCCAGCGGGCCGGTCAGGTTCTTGTTGTAGCCAAACATGCCTTCCGGCACAATGTGGTTGGTAGGAGAATGGGCATTCTTCAGTACGCTTTTAACGAGCAGATCCTTGTTGAGGGCCAGCGCGAACGCCTGGCGCACTTTGATATCATCAAAGGGCTTCGCCAGGTAGTTCATGGTGAGGTAGCCGATGACCAGTGCAGGAGTACGGTGGAAGTCCTTGTGGTCCTTGTACTGCTCATAAAGTGCTGACGGAACCCCCGTATAGTCATACTGGCCACTCAGATAGGCTTTGAAGGTGGTATCGCTGTCACCGGAGAAGGTGAACTGAATTTTCTGGAGTTTGGGCTGGGGTCCGTAGTAGTTGGGATTGGGGACGACCTCGATGCCTTTCGTGTGACTGTAGCTGGCGACCTTGAAGGGGCCACAGCCGCCGCCCTCGGTCAGGTGATCGGTCCACTTCTCCCCGTATTGATCAATCAGCTTCTTCTGCACCGGATAGGAAATCGGGTAGGTCAGGGCCTGCAAGAAGTAGGCTGCCGGCTTGCTGATGATCAGTTGAATGGTAGAGGGGTCCTTGACGATAATGCTGTCGCCGATCAAGGTGGGAATCTTGCCACTGGTCATCTTGTCCCAGTCTTTGAGCAGATTGAGGTAGTTGATGACCTGGGACTTGGTGGCCGGCTTGAGCGCGCGATCAATGCTCCAGGCCACATCCTGAGCCGTCAGCGGACTGCCATCGCTGAACTTGAGATTTGGTCGCAGCGTAAAGGTGTAGGTCAGCCCATCGGATGAGACAGTGTGCGAGGCGGCCAGCTGATCCACGACGGTGCCGTCATCTTTAAACTGCACCAGACCGGTGAAGATGGTCTGGATGACGTAAGCGTCCGAGGCGCTCTGCACCAGCGCCGGATCGAGTGTCCCAAAGTCGTCGATAGCAGCCTCGGGATAACGGAAAACCTGTTTATCAGCGGGGGCTGGCGCCGGCTTTGTAGAGGTGCCGGTATTGCCCGCCGGGGCGCCGCCACCTGTACTACCGCAGGCGGCCACAAGCATGGTGAGCAGGACCAGGATGGGCAGCAGAAGCGCCCGTAGTTGTTTGCTCCCTCGCATAGCTAAATACTCCTTCAAGGAAAACAACTAGAGAAACAAAAGATAGGATAGATCGCAGTGGCATTGCAGGGGAACCAGTATTTCTGGCAACAGAATAGCTTGCCGCAAAATCAGCGATTGTTGCGACTGGAGAGCACCGTACAAATAATTTGCTGCACTACCCAGGCCATCGAAGAATTGTTGCATCCTGGCACCGCCTGGCAATACTGGATCTCTACTAGAGTGTACGCCGAAAACTCACAGAATCTCTCACACTTTTGGCACGAAATTGTTGAGGAAAAATAATATTACTCAGGCGATAAAAGAAGAGGAAGGGCAGCGAGTACCCGCTGAGCCGGAACTCATCGCGCTCGCTGCCCTTGCTGGTTATGCTTCCGGTCGATGCTCAGATTCTCCCAGACGCGCTGCCTACTGGGTGAAGTAGATATCGGCCCAGTCGTCAGGCGCGGTGATGCCCAGCGGCGTATCCTTGTAGCCGTAGAGCTTGGGATTGATCAGCGTATTCGTGTTGAACTGGAAGAGCGGAATCCAGCCTACGTCGTTGACAATCTTCTGCTCGGCATCGTTGTACAACTTCAACCGCTCGTTCTGATCCTGCGTCACATCGGCTTTCTGCAACTGCTCCTGCACTGCTTGCTGCTGGGCTGCTACCGCCGTGTTGTTCTGGCCGTAGTTGATGAGGTTGTTGTCAGCATTCTTCTCAAAGAAGACGCCCAGCCAGTCCTGTGGATCAACGTAGTCCGCCTGCCAGTTGAGATACCACATTTGCAGGTTGGCATTGCCCTTCGTCCCATTGGTAATCTCGATCAGCTTGTTGAAGTCAACAGCAGTCGTCTTGACATCGATGCCCAGCACCGTCTTCCACTGCTGCGCAACAGCCGTGATAACGTTTTTGGTAGTCGTAGAGCCGGTGTAGTATGTCAAAGTGATCGGTGGCAACTTGCCGGCGTAGCTGCTCTCCTGGAGCAGTTGTTTGGCTTTCTCCTGATCCCCTTTGGTCGCAGTGACGCCCAGCGGGCCGGTCAGGTTCTTGTTGTAGCCAAACATGCCTTCCGGCACAATGTGGTTGGTAGGAGAATGGGCATTCTTCAGTACGCTTTTAACGAGCAGATCCTTGTTGAGGGCCAGCGCGAACGCCTGGCGCACTTTGATATCATCAAAGGGCTTCGCCAGGTAGTTCATGGTGAGGTAGCCGATGACCAGTGCAGGAGTACGGTGGAAGTCCTTGTGGTCCTTGTACTGCTCATAAAGTGCTGACGGAACCCCCGTATAGTCATACTGGCCACTCAGATAGGCTTTGAAGGTGGTATCGCTGTCACCGGAGAAGGTGAACTGAATTTTCTGGAGTTTGGGCTGGGGTCCGTAGTAGTTGGGATTGGGGACGACCTCGATGCCTTTCGTGTGACTGTAGCTGGCGACCTTGAAGGGGCCACAGCCGCCGCCCTCGGTCAGGTGATCGGTCCACTTCTCCCCGTATTGATCAATCAGCTTCTTCTGCACCGGATAGGAAATCGGGTAGGTCAGGGCCTGCAAGAAGTAGGCTGCCGGCTTGCTGATGATCAGTTGAATGGTAGAGGGGTCCTTGACGATAATGCTGTCGCCGATCAAGGTGGGAATCTTGCCACTGGTCATCTTGTCCCAGTCTTTGAGCAGATTGAGGTAGTTGATGACCTGGGACTTGGTGGCCGGCTTGAGCGCGCGATCAATGCTCCAGGCCACATCCTGAGCCGTCAGCGGACTGCCATCGCTGAACTTGAGATTTGGTCGCAGCGTAAAGGTGTAGGTCAGCCCATCGGATGAGACAGTGTGCGAGGCGGCCAGCTGATCCACGACGGTGCCGTCATCTTTAAACTGCACCAGACCGGTGAAGATGGTCTGGATGACGTAAGCGTCCGAGGCACTCTGCACCAGCGCCGGATCGAGTGTCCCAAAGTCGTCGATAGCGAACTCCGGGTAGCGGAAGACCTGCTTATCGGCAGGTGCTGGCGCTGGCTTCGTGGATGTGCCGGTGTTGCCCGTCGGGGCGCCGCCACCGGACCCGCCGCAGGCGGCGACAAGCAGAGCGAGCAGCACAAGTGCAGGCAGCAGGAATGCCCGTAGTTTTTTGCTCCCTTGCATGATCAAATACTCCTTCAAGCATAACAAATAGAGAACAATAGTTCACAGTAATATTGTGAGCGGGGCAGTATTTCAAACAACAAAATGCCCCGCTGGTATATCGCGGGTAAGCGATACACCGCTCTTCTCCAACAGAAGAATCCAGCAGACTGCTGAGGCGAATAACTCGATGCATTGCCCAGGCAACTGACGTTGTCGAAAGCTGGCACCGCCTGGCAATATCGAATCTCTGGACCAGATCGAGATCTCTACTAAGAACTACGCGCAGAATCGGCGAAATCTCTCATCCATTCCCTTTGCCTTCCAGAAAATTGCAAGGAGAAGAAGACACCGTCAGTCTTTTGTGCGAGGATCGAAAGCATCGCGCAGTCCATCGCCCAGAAATGAGAAAGCCAGTACCACCACCGTCAGCACGAGCGTAGGCAAAAGCAGTTCCCAGGGATGAGTCACAATCTGCTCTTTGGCATCCGAGATCATCAGGCCAATGCTGGAGCCAGGCTGCTGGACACCCAGGCCCAGGAAGCTCAAACCAGCCTCACCTACAATCACATTTGCAATGTCGAGCGTTGAAGCAACGACAATAATACTGATCAGGTTGGGCAGCAGATGTCGCAGGATAATACGTGGGTGCGTCGTGCCGGCGGTACGCGCCGCTTCAATGAACTGCTGCTGCCTGAGCTGCAACGTCTGGCCTCGTGCAAAACGTGCCATCAGCGGCCAGCTCACGAGCGCCAGCGCCAGCGAGACAAGCAACAGGCGGGCATTGCCGTTTGGTCCGATTAAGGGTATCCTGCTAAAAAGCGTATCGGCATAGGAACCAAAAATGCCCGTGAGCAGGATGGCGAAAAGGAGTCCTGGATAGGCGAAGATCACATCGGTCAAACCCGCCAGCGCCTGGTCAATCCAGCCGCCAAAGTAGCCCGCCAGGATGCCGATGGTCAGCCCCAGAATGATGTTCACCGTCTCCACCAGCAGAGCAACGACAAGCGAGATAAGCATCCCTTGCATCAGACGCGCCAGCAGGTCGCGCCCGATAGAATCAGTGCCGAGCCAGTATTGAGCCGAAGGGCCCTCATCCTGGCGCGTCAGCTCAGTGTGAAACGGGTTGTGATACACTTCAGGGCCAATCATCCCATTCGTCTCGCTGTGGTACGGACCACCGATATGCTGGTAGATGGGCGGCCAGAAGACGGGAATGAGCAGAAAGAGCACAATGACTGCCAGACTGATCATTGCCCGCCGGTCACGCAGCAACCGGCGCAGCGACTCCTGAAACGGTGTGAGCGCCTGCTCCCGCTCTTTGCTTGCGCCCTCACCGTTCTTCTGCGCTGCTTCTACTTCCTGCGCTCCTTCTTCCCCGGCAGGCAGAGTGCCGGTATCTGGCGTAGTCGCCTGATCTGGCACAGGGTGCTGGTTGATGTCTTCGATATCCATAAACAATCATTGCTCCTTCTCATTCTGCCTTGATACGTGGATCAACAAGCGTGTAGAGGAGATCAGAGATCAGATTGCCTACCACAACTGCTACAGCTCCCAACACTGTTGTAGCCTCGATCACCGGATAGTCGCGGTCCTGAATGGCGCTGAACGCAGCAGAGCCAATGCCCGGAATGTTAAAGATAACCTCGATAAAGAAGAAGCCGGTGATGAGCGTACCAACAGAGAGGCCAATGACTGTGACCAGCGGGATCATGGCATTGCGCAGCGCGTGGCGATACGTGACGATGAACTCGCGCATCCCCTTTGCCCGCGCCGTGCGGATATAGTCCTGGCGCAGCACCTCCAGCATACTTGTCCTGGCAAGGCGGGCCAGACTGGCGAAGCTAAGCGCGGCCAGTACCAGCACAGGTCCTAGCTTGTGCTGAATGGCGCTCCAGGTGTAGGTCCAGGGTGGTCCCCAGTTGGCAACGGGCCAGCCCAGGCCGGTGCTCTGGTCCAGCCAGACAATGAAAACCTGTGCCAGCGCGGCCAGCACAAACGTCGGCAGTGCATACAGAACCAACGCAAACCCCATGCCGAGCGTATCAAACCAGGTGTTGGCTTTAATGGCCGCGAAAATGCCCAGCGGAATACCAAAAAGAATGGTTAGTAGCAATCCCCAGGCGCCGAGTTCCGCCGAGATAGGAACGCCATCCTTGAGCAGATCCCAGACGGCCCGGCCCTGGTAGTGATAAGAATAGCCGAGGTCCAGGCGAAACAGGCCGGTAAGAAAATTCCAGTATTGCTGGTACCAGGGCAGATCCAGGCCATATAGATGCTTCAACCGCATATACTGCACCGGAGAGAAATGCTCACCCAGCATGACTTTGATCGGATCGCCGGGCGCGAAGTAACCAAAAATGAATGTGATGAAGGTGACACATAAGATAACCAGGATGAGCCTTATGAATCGTCTGACAAGAAATTGCACCATGGCCTGTTCCTTCTCCGCATCGTCTCTGGTCTTTTTTCCTTACAGCAGGGATCGGGGGACACTCGTCCCCCATTGTGGGAACCTGTTGATCCGCGCCAGGAACCAGCCAGGCTTTCTGGACCCCTGCCTTTCCGGTAGTTACTGGTACTGGCCGACGTCAGCGCAGGTCGGGTCGTTGGAGATGTAGATGTTGGCCCAGTCATCAGGCGGTGTCAGAGACTGAGCGTTATCAACGGTGCCGACCACACAGGGCTTGAGCACGTAGGTGCTGGTTATCTGATAGAGCGGTATCCAGGCTACATCGTTGACCAGTGCCTGCTCGGCCTTATTATACTGCTGCATGCGCTCCGTCGGATTGAGGTTGGCATCGGCCTGGAGCATCAGTTGTTGATTCGCCTGTTCATCAGCATTTTGCTGCGTGCTGTTTGCACCATAGTTCATAGCATTTTTCGGCGAATCTTTACTGAACAGCAGTGTCAGCCAGTCCTGTGGATCAGGATAGTCGGCGTACCAGTCAGCGCGCCAGATCTGTAGCCCTTTCGGATTGTTCTTTGTATTGTCGATCTGGTCAGAGAGCTTGTTGAATTCCATGGTATCAATCTTGACGCTGATACCAAGCGTACTCTGCCACATCTGTTGAACGGCGGCCACCTCGTTGCGCGCAGTATCGCTCTGTGCCGAAGTCGAGAAGACAATGGGTGGCAGCGAAGAGGCGGTGAGACCTTCCTCTTTCAATCCCTCGTCAAAGAGCTTTTTTGCCAGCTCGCGGTTGCCTTTTGTGCTGGCTCCCTGTGGACCACTGAGGGCCGGGTTATAGCCAGGCATCCCTTCGGGGACTATGTGGTTTGTCGGGATCACCATGTCTTTGTAGATGTTGTGAGCAATTGCATCTTTATCAATTGCCAGCGCGAATGCCAGGCGCACCTTGAGGTTGTTGAACGGCTTCTGCAAGAAGTTCATGGCGTAGAACATGATCGCCAGAGAGGGCGCCTGGTGGTACTGGTGATTGGGCAACTTCTTCGCCGTCTCGATCTGGGCCGAGGGGACGCCGGAGCTGTGAACCTGCCCGGTCTGGTAGACGTTCCAGACCGTATCGGACTGCTTGTAGAAAGGCATAACGACCTTCTTCAACTGAGGTTTCGGGCCATAGTAGTTGGGGTTGGGGACAAACTCGATGGCCTGCCCGCGCACATATTTCGAGACTTTCCAGGGACCAGCCCCGCCGATGCCTTCACTCAGGTGATCGGGGAAGTTGCTGCCATACTTGTCGATCATGCTCTTCTCAACCACATAGGATGTGTTGTAGGTGAGAGTTTCCAGGAAATAGGCAGCTTTCTGGCTGAGGATGATCGTGATGGTCTGGTCGTTGGGCGTCAGCAGGCTATCACCGATGATCGTTTTGATCTTGCCCGCGTTGAGCTTATCGGCATCTTTGATGAGACCTAAATAGGTAGGAGCGACGGCGGATTTCGTCTCTGGCTGCAAGGCCCTGTCGATACTGTAGGCGACATCTTTCGAGGTGAGCGGCGTGCCGTCGCTAAACTTGAGATTCGGCTTGAGGGTGAACGTGTAGGTGAGACCATCATTCGAGACGGTATGAGAAGCGGCCAGTTGATCCTGTACCTGGAGCTTATCGTTGAGCGATACCAGGCCGGTGAAGACCATCTGAATTGCATTGATAGAGTCAATATCGGTCGCGCGCGCCGGGTCGAACGATTTGATATCCGAGCGGTTGCCGATCGGTGAGATCAGGATTTGCTTCTCATCAGGCGCCTTTGCCGTGCTAGTCCCCGACTGGCCGGTAGCCCCCCCGCCGCAGGCCACAAGCAGGATCGCCAGCAGACAAAATAGCACTCCAACGGTTGTCGCCGATTTGCCAGGTCGCATGAGTGTTCTCCTTCTTTTTCTGAGATAACGGCGTACGTTGATCTGTTCCCTATGTCAGGTGAAGAGGATGTACCGGGCGAAGCGCAGAATGCAAGTAACATGAATGATATGTTATCTTGTTGTATATACCTCCTTTCCCCAGAAAATTGCTCCTTCCTTTACAAGCGTGCTCAACAGTGGGCAGTTAAGCAGTACATTCTCCAGACGAGCAGTCTGGCGGAAAGAGCGCTGGGAAGAGCCGACATGGAGGGGGCAGAGTAATGCGGCCTGAACGCACCACCACTCCTGGCCCCCATACTCTATTTATACTACGCGCCAGCATCGCCAGAACTCCCGGTCTCGTTAATGCCGCCTGTACACCGCGACCGCGTCCCGTCCTGCTCCTTGCAGACCGCTTTGACCTATGATTGAATCTGGACGCGATAAATCTTAGCCCAGTCGTCCGGTGGGATGATTCCTTGCGCGTTATCAACGATCCCGACAATGGCCGGCGAGCGAAGAAACACCGCTGTCATCTGCTCAACGGGCAGCCAGGCTACATCGTTGACCAGTTGCTGTTCAATGCGTTGGTAGATCTGGAGACGGGTCGTCTCATTCAGACTGGCATCGGCTTCGTCCATCTGTTGCTGGACAGCCAGTTGTTGGGCCGTCTGACCATAATTCATATTATTGTTGGGTGATCCCCTGCCGAATTGTAGAGAGAGCCAGTTGTACGGATCGGGGTATTCTCCAACCCAGGAGAGTCCCCACAGTTGTAGCCCGTTCGCGTTACTGGTCGAGGCTGTGACTTTATCAAGGAGCGTATTATACTCGACAGGATTGGTCGCCACAGTCACGTTCAGTACCTTCTGCCAGGTCTGAACCAGCGCGGCCACCTCCTGTTCAAAGCCGGGAACGCCCGCAGCATACGTCAGCGTAATCTGTGGCACCTGTGAGGCGTTCACCCATCCTTCCTCCCGCAGTGCCTGCTGAAAAAGCTCTCGCGCCTTCTGCGCATTGCCATTGAGATTCTGTGTGCCGTCAGGGCCGGTGAGCTGCGCATTATAGCCCTGGATACCCTGGGGTACAAGATGATTCGTAGGAAGCACCGTATCTTTCCACACATTGTGAGCAAGGGCAGTTTTGTCGATTGCCAGCGCAAACGCCTGGCGCATGTGGATATTGTTGAATGGTTTCGTCAGGTAGTTCATTGCGTAGTAGTTGATCCACGCCTGCGGTACCTGTACAAAGTCTTTGCGTTTTTTATCGGTGCTAAAGGTCGAGAGGGGAACACCGGTTGTATCGACGCGGTGATTCACGTAATCTCTATAGGCATCATCAGCCGAATGGTAAAATACAATGCTCACCTTCTGAAGTTGTGGCGCGGCATTGTAGTAGTGAGCATTCGGCACAAACTCGATGCGCACACGGTGGGTATATTGTGCAACCTTGAAAGGACCTGCTCCGCCTCCTTCGTTCAGATGGTCGGTGAATCTGTTGCCGTATTTTGTGATAAGACGCTTTTCAACGACGTAGGAGCAGGGCATAGTCAGCAGCATGGGGAAATAGGCCGCTTTTTTCTTCGTGAGAATCACCAGCGTCTGTGGATCGCGTACCAGCAGACTGCTGCCGATGAGTGAAGGGATTTTGCCGGCGAGCAGGCGGTCGGCGTCCTTAATCAGGCTGAGATAAAGAGGAGCTGTTGTGGAGCGCGTGGCCGGTTGCAGGGCGCGATCGATGCTGTAGGCGACATCGGCAGCAGTGAGCGGCGTGCCGTCACTGAACTTGAGATTCGGCCTGAGGTGGAACGTCCAGCTCACGCCATCGCTGCCCACTTCCCAGCTCCGCGCGATCTGAGCGTGTACCTTGAGTTGATCATCAAGTTGCACCAGGCCGGTGAAGATCATCTGGACGGCTCTGATTGACGCGGCATCGTGTACGAGCGCCGGATCGAGCGTATCGAAATCCGCGCTGCTCACCTCCGGTATCGTATAGACCTGCTGATCAAGGGGAGCCTTCACCGCCTGCTTCGGCATGGGCGTCTCTCCCTCGCAGGCGGCGATGACAAACAAGCAGAGCACGAGCGGCAGCAGTTTCAACAGTACGTATCTCATCTTCGCGCTCTACAGTTGTGCAACCACACTATCGCGCCCGCCAAAAATCGCGGCCCGCAGAGCAATTTGCAAGAATATCTCCGGGTTCTCTTTTGAAAGCGTGGAGGGCCAGGAGAGAAACGCCTCGCTGGCAGCCTGAACGATTTGCAAGCGATGCCCCTGGTCCACGCCGCTCTTCAGGCGTGCCGCCGCCAGCCCGATCACTCCAAAGAGCGCGCGCGGATCATGCTTTAGGCTCAGATAATGGCGGGCAGTGGTCAATGCTCCCTGCATATCCTGTCCTGCGAGTTGCTCTTCCAGTGCCTCCAGTTGCTGCGGACCCATAAGACCTCCGGCAACTCTGACCGGTACAGGCGCAGGTGGGATCTGGAAGCCTCCCTGCTGTGCTGTGACCTCTTTGTGCAAAGCGTTGATGCAGGCAGCAGAAGTGAAAAGTAGCGTAAGCACATCCACGTCCTGCACCTGGCGGAAAACCTGGCGCGCGGCTGCGGCGAAGAGCAGGCCATGCCCGCTCTGCACAAACCCCTCGGCGTCGTCATGCCTGACGCGCTGCATCACTTCGGCGCTGGCACGTTCAATGACGGAGCCAATGGCACGCGGTGAGGCATTGTCCTTCATCAGGGCATCATACACACCCTGGCACACCTGCAATGTATCGGCATTACTCAGAATCAGACGGTACAGGGAGAGTGCGTGCTCATCCTGTGGCATACTGATGCGCTTGCGTACATCGGCGACACTGTTCTCTGGCCTGGAAGTGAAGTCGCGCACAATTTTTACCCATTCAGGCTCATCTGTCGCAGAATGGAGCGGCAGGTGCGGAGCAAGCCAGTGAATAATATGCGGCACACGATCCCCCCACTCGACAGGATCTAGCAGTTGAAAGCCTCGTACAGCAAAGATCAGGGGATGTCCTGCATGCTGAAAGGTGGGAGCAATGCCATCGTAGGTACGTACCTGTAAAGTACGGTAGTCGGCGCCGGTGCCATAGAAGCCCAGCATCAGGCGCTCTACGAGCTGTGCGTCACCGGAGAGTACGGCCTCCCTCATTGCTTCAGTGACGTTTTTTCCTGTATCTACCAGCGCACTGGGGAAGAATGGCTCTGGATACTGCTCGCTGGCCTGATAGCCTCTGCGTACAGCCGGTGCAGCAATCAGTAACGCACGGGCAAATAAGGGCAACGCCCGCTCGCTTGCTAGCGATCTCATCTCTGCATCAGGGTGCAGTGGATCTGGCACAAAGCGCAGATAGCGACTCAACATCGCAGCAGCGGCCAGGGTTGTAACAATATGTCCATCCTCGTCCCCATGTGCTGCGATCATCCCAATACGACCGATCAACACATCCGCTGCCTCCTGTTGCCGGAGATGATCACGTGCGATTGCAATGATCTGTGCCTCATCGCTACTGAGGAGGGCGTTGACAAGAGCTGAAAGATCAACTCGTAATTCAACTGCTGCCATACAACATACTCCTGAAAGATACTATCCAGCTATGCATGATAGTGTATATTCTTTAGAAGAGAGATACTTCTTCTGCAAATTATTCCTGTTCCTGTTGCAACTCTCGGATAGACCGCTCGATAGCCGGGATATCTGCATATTCCTCGTCAAGCAGCTTAAAGGCCCGGCTCAGGTACAGTTCAGCCAGCCTGGTGCCACGTGGATCGGGATTGAACGCTGCCCTGACGATCTCCCGTCCGCGATACTTGTCGGCCAGCAAGCGAGCGATACGTTCCATGCGACGCCGTGTCTCCTGCTGGAGGGTAGCATCGTGTCCATCGAGAGCATAGCGGGCTGTACCGACCAGCTTCCCCATCTCCGTGAGCTTCTGGCGGTCCGACATCGTTTGAAACAGAAGTTCTTCCGCGTCCCCTTCTTCGAGAGGTTGAGGACGACCGGCGGGAGCCTCTCCGGCGGACGGTGGAAGGTGTCCAGTTGTTGAAGAGATGTAGGTTGAGTAGAGCTGGGCATACTCCTGGCAACTGAAAGCGGCCATCTGCATGCGCGATATCTCATCTCTTGAGCTGATTGATCCGATATCGCAGAGATCGTCGTCCCGGCGTTCAGCCAGCGTTTCTAGTTGTTCCATGCTCAACCCCTCCTCCAGCATCGGAGGAATGGGCATTGCTCCGGCCACACTTGAAGCTTCGCTCATCTCCTCAACGGGAATCTGGGCTGCCAG
>JADBKA010000305.1 GCA_014896635.1 Ktedonobacteraceae bacterium | reverse complement strand
GGATGCAGAGAGATAGATGCCTCTCGTGTTACGGCTCTAACATCTCAACGTTTCTAATCGTAAGAATAACAGAGCGATAACGGGTTGTACTTCTTCTATGAGAAGCCGTTAACAAGAGAGAATAGTGAGAGAATCTCACTATCCCATTAATGTTTTTACGGGAACACACTCTTTAAAATGAGAGAACAACCGGTCGGAAGGAAAACAAATCTATGCAACTCAGTTTAATCGACATCCTCTTTCTTATTACCGTTATCCTGCTTGTCTTCAACGGCCTGCGGAATGGAGTCATCTTCAGCCTGTTTCATCTGCTCAGCATCCCAATTGGCTTTGCCGTTGCTTACTTTTATGGCCCTCGCTTCGTCACAGTGCTGGCAGCGAACAATCTACCTGCGACGCCGCTCATCTCCTATATTGTGCTCTTTCTAGGTGTTGTTTTGATTTTGCATATCGTGGGGACTATATTGCGCGGCTTCGTAAAGGCTATTCCGTTGTTTGAGGTGGGCGATACCCTGCTGGGTGGGGTGATTGGCTTTGTTGAGGCCTGGCTGATCTGGCTGGTCCTGCTGATCGTGCTGGGGAACTTTCTCAATGATGCGCAGCAGCATATTCAGCAAGGATCACAGATAGTACCGGAACTCAACATCCATATTGATCAGCTACAAAAGTGGCATGATTTTTACAATCAAGCGATTACCGATAGCCTGTTTGCCAGAGTCAACGCCTTCTTTGTGCATCAGTTGCCCCGTATTCCCCAGCCCCCCCGCTAAGAGCGTGAAGAGGAGCCAGAGGGCTTTGCTCCTGGCGGGCCTGCGAAGCCCGGGCAAGTCCTCGCAGAGCGGGCTGTGGGACTACGTTCCCCGGAGAGGAACGAAGTGTCCCTCGAAAAACTCTTTTTTCTTCATTGTGGAAGAAAGGGGAGCCGGTTGCCTCAAGTTGAGGTGAGCATATAATCACCTGAAAAGCTGGAACGCTATGTTCTACCCAACAAGTGCTAAGGGCTTGTACACAAGGAAAGACTGTGATATTCTCCTGACATGTGATAGGTTCAAGCGAGTAAAGTGGAGAAGTAATGGTAGAACAGAAAATGCCGTCAACCAGATATATCCCTCTGCGCGTCCGCTTTCGCGCTTCTAGCGAATCGGCCAGGCTGGAGCGCGAAGTATCACAGTCTTCTCAGGAGACATTTCAGGATGCCGAGCCGCTCGTACCCGATCTTGCCGACGTTTCCGAGGCGCAGCGTCGCACACAGCAGGTCAAAGAGCTGGTTCGTCTGGCTACGCTGTTACGCGCCGATCTCAACCTTGATACCATTCTGCAACAGTTTGCCGCTTCGATTGCTGCCTGTACCGGGTTTCGCAGTCTGGTGATCAATTTGATTGATGAAAAAACGAACATAGTCAAGAGGGCTGCTTTCGCAGGAGTGACAGAAGCGGACCAGCGTAAGCTGCTGCAAAAGCGGCTCACGGCAGACTGGCTAAAGAAGAGAATGCGGCCCGAATTCCGTATCAGCCAGAGTTACTTTATTTCCCATCATTCCAGCGAAGCATGCACCAATGGCGTTGCTGTCATGCCGATGGAGAAATACGAGGTGGGCGGCTGGCATCCTGACGACTCGCTGCTGGTGCCGCTTTTCAGCCTGCGCGAGGGCAGGATACTGGGCTATCTCTCACTTGACTACCCTGAAGATGGCAAAATACCGACCGAAGAGAGCGTTGAGATGGTCGAACTTTTTGCGAACCAGGTAGCTATTGCCATTGACAATGCCCGCCTGTTGCAGGAGCGTGAGGAAGAGCGGCAGGCTCTGGAGCAGGGTCTGGCAGTGCTGCGTGATGATCTGGAGCGACTGCGTAGCGGTCAGTTCTACGAGCAAGTATGTGTGGTCCATCCCCGGCTGCAATCCATAGGGGAAACGATTAATGTAATGGTCAGGGAAATCAATCAGGTACTGAAAAACTTGCAGATGATCACGCAGGCTGTTGATGATCATACGCGACATGTCCAGCGCAACACAGAACGGCTCGCTTATGACAGAGAACTACAAGAAAACCATGTGCGCCAGATTTCTCACGTGATTCACAGCATTAACGAGAGAGGACAATCTATATCGGAACATGTCAATAAACTTGCGAAAAGAGCAGAGGAAGCTGTAGACATCATTGGTGAGGCTCAGAGGGCAGTAGATCGCGCCCTGGAAGGCATGAGTCGTGTACGTGAGGCCACGATACAATCCGTACGTACCATGAAATCGCTGGGTGAGAGCAGTCAGGAGATCAATGAATCGGTGACAGCCATTACCGAACTGAGTATGCACATGCACCTTCTCTCGCTGAATGCCGCTATCGAAGCAGCGCGCGCTGGCGAACAAGGACAGAGATTTGCTGTGATCGTGAAAGAGATGCGCACTCTGGCAAAAAGCTGCACCGAGGCTGCACGCAGAATCGGCAATTCTATTCGTACTTTTCAGCAGGAAACCGCTGCCGCCTCACACAGCGTTGAGCAGAGCACACAACATGTTGTAGTACAGACAGAGCTGGTGACACAGACAGGTGTCGCATTAGAGGCTATCAGTACAGTAACGGAGCAATTGAATAACCTGGTTAACGAAATTTGTACAATGATTGAGAAACAAGCAGAAGGATCGAAACAAGTAATAAGAGCTATAAGCGATATTTCAAGCACGAACGAAGATAATACCTCGCATACGCATGAGATACAACAATC
Organism: Ktedonobacteraceae bacterium; assembly: GCA_014896635.1. The sequence continues at coordinate 2,171 of JADBKA010000305.1, read as the reverse complement.
GCTGGCTCACCTGGTAGAGCTTACTGATTCCCTGCGTTCGCGTATGGCAGCCCTGCATCTGACCGGAGATTGAGATCCGTTCTCTCAGCAAGCTGTTTTCCCTGATATCCATGCAGGCGCGCCTCTGCGAATGCCTGCCGGGCTTCTGTATATCTTCCCATGCTCTCAAGCACTACCCCTTTATAGTAGTGTAGGATACCTTCATGTGGAGCCAGTTGAATCGCCTGCTCGTAGGCAGCCAGGGCCGCTTCCTGTGGTCCTGTTGCCCGGCAACAATCTTCCTCGCTCGCTGAGGAGAAAAAGAAGGAATTCTCTGTCGGCTGTGATGTAGCGTACATAGCTGCTTACCTGGATGAAATTTTATTCATACAATATGTACGTATGAGCGTTACAAATTGGTGGAGATGGAACCGGATTTCCTATCGTTCTTCTGCCCTGTATTGAAATGAGTTTTTCAAAACGATGACAAACGATTGTAGCATGCACGGACTATTACTCAATATTGATGAGATTGTTTGCGAGCAGGATGTTAAATCGTCACGGGTAGAAAGTAGGCATTGTCATCAAAAATCAATTTGCGGCAAGCGCGTACACCAACAGCGGAAGGGATGCCGCCGGTGATGAAACAGTTGTAGACGAGATTAACCTCGGCAATGCCCTCTTCTGTCTGGATAGTTGTGGTCGGTAGAGGAACATACTGCTGATACACCATCATCTGCTTATCGTAGAGGTGCTCCTGACTCTGCTCAACAATCTCGTTGCCATGTCGGATAGTGATCGAGGCTCCTTCACGACCATAGACTGGCTTGGCAACATACTGATTTGTAAACAGTGGGCATCCGTTAGCATCATAGGTATCGAGGTACGTTGGCAACACATATTGTGCAATCCAGGCATGTTCTTCGGGGGTGAAGAACTCGCTGTGGGCCACGTGCATGGCCCACAGTACAGCTAGCAGAGCCTTGTTCTGAAGCACAAACGCGACAGGGGGATTGATAACGGCAAGGCGGCGCCGGCACACCAGGTCCATTAGCGCGAGGCCCACCGGCGTACCGTCTGGCGCTTCATCCTCGATCAGGTGCTCGGTCGGGTAGAGCTTGTAAAGTACATCCCCGCGCTCTCCACTCGCAGTAAACAAGCCGTCGGACGTAACGCGCAATTCATCGAGTCCGCAGTACGAAGTACGATATGGCAGATGCTCCTGTGGTTCAAGCAGACTACGATAGAATTCGGTTGTGCCGCGCTCTTCCTTGCGGGTGGCGTAGGAAGTGAACACGACGGATGCCCGATGTTGTGGCGGTAGCTCAAGCCAGGAGAGGGCTGCATGAATTGAAGTACGGATGGACTGTGCCAGTTGTTCCTGACAGTGCGGGTTGGGATCGACGAGTCCGAAATCCGCACACACCTGGCCGTTCATATGGAAAAGTTCAACGACGAATGTAGGAGTCTCTGCATTGAACTCCAGTAACTTCGGGCCTTCTACCGTCATGGCGAACTCGAAGCGGCCACACATGACGGCAGGCATTCTCGGTATCATGACGCGCGCATAGGGCAGCGCAGAGGATGGGAAGCCCATGTCAATCAGCACCTGGCCATCGGCCTGTTGCAGCACAACGGCAAGACGTGTCATGATCCGGTACAGGCGAGATGATGCTGTGCGCAGAGCCTGAACGTGTTCCTGAGACATTTTGAGCGCACCGTAAATGGCGTATTCCTCAACGTTTTCGCCGGGGAGTGTTCCCCAGAACGCAGGAAAGCGTCCGTAATAGGCACGGCGCCACTGACGGTACGCCTGTGCAAAACTTTTCGTGCCGGTATCATCATCCCTAAGCGACAGGTTAGCCTCCATTGCCTCCTCCATGTCCGGTACCACTGTGTCCATCACCAACTCCTCCCTTGCCTGTACTGCCGCTGCTGTGTCCCTCATTTACACCGACACCGTGCTCACCAGGGTTTGGATGAACACCATCATCGCTTTTTACCCAGCCGCCTCGGCTGCGCACCCATACATAATGAGTTCCATTACTCGTCCTGCATGTGGCTGTGGGAACATCATCAGACTGTGGCCATGTTCCGGTTGAGCCGAACTCTGGTGTTGGTGTCGGTGCAGGACAGGGGAGAGAACTGCTGGAAGTGGTACAACTGCTCAACGGCCCAAGCATTGCGGCACA
>JADBKA010000304.1 GCA_014896635.1 Ktedonobacteraceae bacterium | reverse complement strand
TGAGGGCGGGGCGTCCGGCTGGTACGGCGGTGGTGTGTTGAAAACTGCTCGATGTCTGAGCAGGCGCTGTTGCCTGTCCTGACTGTACGACACGTTGAAGTTTTGTAGCGGCGCTAATGCAGGCGCCATCCGAAAGAAGGAGAGTCATCATGGCAAAGTATGTGCTGGCCCTGGATCAAGGAACAACAAGTTCTCGTGCGATTCTCTTCGATCACAGTGGGACGATCATCAGTTCCGCCCAGCAGGAATTTCCCCAGATTTATCCGGCTCCCGGACTGGTTGAGCATAATCCAGAGGATATCTGGTCTAGCCAGTTGAACGTTGCGCGTGAAGCCATGCGCAAGGCCGGCGCTTCCGCCGCTGATATCGCGGCGCTTGGTATTACCAATCAGCGTGAGACGGCCCTGGTGTGGGAGAAAAGTACAGGCCGGCCTGTTTTTAATGCGATTGTCTGGCAGAGCCGCCTGACGGCGCCTATCTGTGATGAGTTGAAGGCAAAGGGTTTTGACAAAGAGATCCGCGCCCGTACCGGCCTGGTCACGGATGCTTATTTCTCTGGCACGAAAGTCAAATGGATTCTGGATAACGTTGAGGGCGCGCGCGAGAAGGCTGAACGGGGTGAACTGCTCTTCGGCAATGTCGATACGTTCCTGATGTGGCGTCTCTCCAAAGGGCGTGTCCACGTGACTGACTACTCCAATGCCTCGCGCACACTGCTTTTCAACATCTACACACATCAGTGGGATGAGGTGATTCTGCAAGAGTTGGGCATTCCGCGTTCGATGCTGCCGACGGTCATGCCGTCCAGCGCCGTGTATGGCGAGACCGACCCGGAGTTTTTCGGCGGCCCGATCAAGATGGCCGGTGATGCTGGTGATCAGCAGGCGGCGACGTTCGGACAGGCGTGTTACGAAGTGGGTATGGCGAAAAACACGTATGGTACCGGCAGCTTCATGTTGATGAATACCGGCGCTACCGGCGTGCCATCGCAGACGGGTCTGCTGACCACTATCGCCTGGGGGACAGGCAACCCGGCGAAGGCGGATATCACCTATGCGCTGGAGGGCAGCATCTTTATCACCGGTGCCGCTGTGCAGTGGCTGCGCGATGGTCTGAAGGCGATTGAGAAGAGCGTCGATGTCGAGGCGCTGGCGCTGACCGAACCGGATAATGGTGGAGTCTACCTGGTGCCGGCCTTCGTCGGCCTGGGTGCGCCTTACTGGGATGCCAACGCACGCGGTCTGATCATCGGTCTGACGCGCGGCTCGACCGTCGGGCATATCGCGCGCGCCACGCTGGAGTCGATGTGCTATCAGACACGCGATGTGCTGGAATGCATGCGTTCTGACAGTGGAGTGGATCTCAAAACGCTGCGCGTGGATGGGGGTGCGGTTGCCAACAACCTGCTGATGCAATTCCAGGCTGATATTCTGGGTGTGGCGGTGCAGCGGCCTAAAGTTGCAGAGACTACTGCGCTTGGCGCAGCCTATCTTGCCGGCCTGGCTGTTGGCTTCTGGAGCAGCACCGAAGAGGTCGCCGAGCACTGGGTGATTGATCGCACCTTCGAGCCACGTATGAGTGCGGAGCAGCGCGATGAACTCCACGCGGGCTGGAAGCGTGCGGTTGAGCGCTCTCTGAATTGGGCGCGATAGCAATTGTTCTGTAGGGGGCTGGTGGGGGAGCGTGCTGGCAAGATGCTCCCTTACCGGCAATTCTGACCTGGCACTTATTTCAAGGATGATCATTTTCGCCGTTCAGTGTAGTGCGTTGTGAGCAAGCGATTCCGCTCGTCGCGTCCGTTGTGGGACGTCCCTTGTGGTGTGGAGGTGCGCCCGGTCACTCAGCCTGCATGGTCAACCAGGCTGGCTGAGGTGGCTGAGTGTATAACCTCAATGACAAGAAGGAGTGAGTTCTCATGGCAAGTCAACCTGCAAACCAATCTTCGGCCCTGGCAGGTGTCTGGGGAGAGAGCATCGCCGAATTTTTCGGGACGATGGTCCTGATCCTCTTCGGTGATGGTGTCGTTGCCAGTTTTGCGCTTTTCAACAATATCGGCCCGAATAACGCCCCGACTCCATTTGCGAACCAGTGGATTATCATAACGCTAGGATGGGGTCTGGCGGTGATGCTGGGTATTTATGTTGCCGGCGCGGTCAGCGGCGCACATATCAATCCGGCTGTAACCCTGGCGTTTGCCGCACGTGGCAAATTCCCCTGGAATAAGGTTCTGCCTTACATCGTCGCTCAAGTGCTTGGTGCGTTTGTCGCCGCAGCTATCCTCTACTTTGTGTACCAGGGTGCGCTCGTGCATGCTTTGCAGCTTAACAAGCTGACCATTGGCGATATTGCCAATGATAGTGCAGGTTACGGCTGGGTTTTTTACACCTTCCCCAAGGCTTTTGTTGGCACCTTTGGTGCGTTCTGTGATGAGTTTGTGGGCACGGCTCTGCTGGTTGGCCTGCTGTTCGCCATTGTCGATACGCGCAACCAGCCGGTGCAAGGCAACCTGGCTCCACTGATTATCGGCTTCTTGATAGTGGCTATCGGCCTGTCTTTCGGCTTGAACACAGGATATGCCATCAATCCGGCTCGTGACTTTGGTCCGCGTCTGTGGGTGGCAATTGTGAGTGGCGGAGCAAGTTTTGCCGCGAACAATTTCTACTTCTGGATTCCAATAGTCGCACCGATTGCCGGTGGCATCGCGGGCGCCTTTATCTACGACTTTACCATACACAAAGTCATTGAAGCCAAAGGACTTGGTGTATCAGGTACTGCCGAGGCCAAAGGCGAATCCATACGTGAGGCGCCGGGCGACTAGGTTGGAGAGGCAATCGGGTCGCCACTCTTGCTGGGATAGCGGGTATTCCTGCGACTCTCCCCGATCAGTTGCGGGAATACCCTCTTCCCACCGCTTCTTTTGCTTGAATGTCAGGGCCTGCTGGCTCTGCCTGTCTTGCCCGGCAAGGCTGCCGGCAGTGAAAACTGTACCATTTTCAGTCAGTGGCTACGAAAGGACGAGAATACGCGAACGCTCTCCGTATTTCCGCAAAAGCTATGGAATCCCTCTCATCGACTGTGCGTGCGCACAATCTCAATACGCTCAACGAAAGCCGTTTTGATGTCCTGGTGATTGGGGGCGGAGTGACTGGAGCTGGCGTGGCGCTTGATGCTGTGGCGCGCGGCTACGCGGTTGCTCTGGTGGAGAAGGCCGATTTTGCCAGTGGCACAAGCAGCAAATCAACCAAGCTGGTGCATGGTGGCATCCGCTATCTGCCAAATTTCGATTTTGCTCTGGTGCATGAAGCTCTGGTAGAGCGTGGTTTGCTGCTTCAGAACGCGCCATTTCTGGTAGATCCTATCGGCTTTGTGCTGCCCATTTATGAGGGAGATCGCCACCCGGTAGGTATGCCATTTACGATGCCGGGGGGCATTGGTCTGAATCACCTGCTTGATCTCGGACTCGCCATGTATGATGGGCTGGCGGGGAGGCGTAATATCAGTCGGCATCGTCATTTGAAGCGTGAGGAGGTACTGAAACTGGCGCCGTCGCTGGTTCAGCGAGGATTAAAGGAAGGCTTCATGTATTATGATGCCCAGACGCATGATGCTCGCCTGACCTTGACCCTGATCCGTACCGCCGCTCGCTCTGGCGCGATAATTGCCAACTATGCCGAAGTGACCGCTTTTCTCATAGAACACGGCAAGATTTGCGGGGCGCGGGTGCGCGATGTGATTGGCGGACAGGAGGTGACGGTGCGTGCTCGCCACGTTGTCAATGCGACAGGCGTTTTTGCCGAACGCATTGAGGCGCTGACCGGCGAGGAACCGCAGGTGCATGTTGAGCCGAGTAAGGGCGTTCACCTGGTGCTGGAGCGCGAAAAGCTCAAGCTGGGTGATCATGCCATCGTGTTGCCGGAGACGGAGGACAGGCGTATTCTTTTCGTCGTTCCCTGGCAATCGCGTGCGATTTTTGGCACGACTGATACCGGATCGGGCGACCTTGACCATCCGACTGCTTCGCCGCAGGACATCACCTACCTGCTGAAGTATCTCAATCGCTATCTGGATGTGTATGTGAGCGAAAGCGATATTATCAGCGTCTATGCTGGCTATCGTCCGCTGGTCAAGCCGCGCAGCGGCAGCCGGCTGTCTACGGCGCAGCTCTCGCGTACCCATGTGGTCTTACAGGGAGCATCCGGTCTGGTGACTATTGTGGGAGGCAAGCTCACTACCTATCGGCGTATGGCCCAGGATACCGTCGATGTGCTTAGCCGCCGCGACGGCATGGCCCTGGTTCACCCTACCGAGAGCCTGCCGCTGCTCGGCAGTGCTGCCTGGGCCGTCAGACAGCCAGAGATGGAGAAGCGCGCTTCTGCGCTCGGTCTGCCGGTTGATATTGCGCTGCACCTGGGACACGCCTATGGCACGGAAGCGAACGCTGTGCTGGATCTCGTCGAGCAGGATGCCGCCCTGGCGGCGCGACTCGTCGCCGACCTGCCATATATCAAAGCTGAGGTTGTCTATGCCTGCCGCTATGAGATGGCGATGCAACCTCACGACGTTCTTGCTCGCCGAACATCCATTATACTTGAGGACCGCAGGCGCGGTCTGGATGCTGTCAACGAAGTAGTTGCGCTGATGGCGCGGGAACTTCACTGGTCTTCTGAGCAACAACAGTTCATGGCACGGGCGTATTGTGATATGCTAGAGCAGCAGGTGCTCACGAAGGAGGCCGGCCAGGTGAACCCGTCTTCTGTTACAGGCGGACCTGCCGGGTTGTAAGAAAGGGAGAGGTCATGAAAAAGCTGATCAACAAACCGGAAGATGTTGTCAAAGAGGCGTTGTCCGGGATGCTGGCTGCCCACGCTGATCTGATTCGCGTCGATATTGAGCAGCAGGTGATTGTGCGCAAAGATGCGCCGGTACAGGGGAAAGTGGGGGTTATTTCCGGTGGGGGCAGTGGCCACG
>JADBKA010000011.1 GCA_014896635.1 Ktedonobacteraceae bacterium | reverse complement strand
CTATAATGAGGGGTGTTGCTAAAGCGCCGGGTGTCCCCATGCCCGGTGTTCCCCCTGGCAATACCCCTTTTTTGTTTAGCGACCCCGCCTCAGAGGATGCGTGTACCTCTGGCGGCTACCGGTACTCCAGATCAGGGTGTCGTCGTTGCCGGGGATACGCTCCTCTTCAGCGGCAGGCGGGGATTGTCGCCATTCGCAGCGCACCTCTCCAGCCAGCAGCAATCGTCGAATGAGCAGGTCATAATCTTGCAGCAGAAATTGTCCGAAGCTGGCAGCGAGTGCTATCTGGCGCAGATCAGGCCAGCGCCGGATGCGCTGTGCTCTCCCCTGCTGGAGAATATGCTGCTGCAACTGCTGGAGCGCCTCTCTGTGCCGCTCCTGTTCCTGTGCTGTGAACCAGTCTTCGGCCAGCACGCCGTACCTGCTCTGCTCTTGCAGACGCTGGCGATAGCGATACACCGCGTCGTTCATGCTGGCGAAGCTGTCCTGTCGGCGAGTGGCGAAGATCAGTGTGTAGGGGACGTTCTCGATGCGTGCGCGACCGGCCTGGAGCGCCAGTTCGATGCGCTGCACGGGCAGCAGAAAGTGGCGCTGCATCGCGGAAATGAAGAGATCGAGCCAGCCATCGACTGCCGGCCTCATGTCTTCCTCTGTGAGCGGCAGGCTTTTCCAGCGGTCACTACGCGCCAGTCCTGTCAGGATTGCTGCGTTCTGCGCGTTGCGCCTGGCTGAGCGTAGGAGCGTCTCGACCTGTTTGTGTGCGACAAAGAGGCAGAGTTCGGTTGGTACGGTGCGCTGATAGAGTGGCGCGAGATCGTCGCAGGTGAACGTGGCGGCGCCGAAGGGATTCAGCAGAAAGATGGCTGGCGCGTGCTCCAGTTCCTGTAACAGGGCGGACCCGGCTTCCAGCCAGCTTGTAGGCAGCAACGCGCTCTCTCTGGGAAGCGTCACCCGTTGCGCTGTTGTGCGCTTCTTCCTGCGCCTGCTGCTGCCGGCCTCGAAGATGAGGCCGTAGAGGGTGATCGGTCGGCTCTCCTGCTGCAACTGCTGAGAGAGGTTCACGATGGGTTGGAGGGCCGGCGGGATTGCCTGCTCGCCGTTTTTCTTGCGTCCACGTTTGTTTCCCGGCTCTTCTGTTGCGCCTGTGCCGGCCTCATCAGATGCGGCATGATTGTTCAGTTCCGCAATTGCGCCGGGGGGCGTGGCGGTGGGGACAGATCTTGTGGTGCCTATACCCAGGGCGTCGATCCAGTAGCAGCGGCGAAAGATGCGCATGGCCGCAAGAGAGCGGCAGTATGCGGCGGCGTAGTCCTGCAAGAGCCACTCGCGCAGCGACGAGATGATAGCGCGTTCGCTCGCTGCGGCGGAGCGTGTGCGCGCTGCTCGTGCTGGCGGCGTTGTAGTTGTTTGCTGCTGATCATCAGGATTATTTAAGCTGGTCCATAAGTCGCTCATCCTGAAGGTATTTTAACATAGGAGAGCCGAGTTTATAATGCCGCTTCCCTGATATTCAAATCGTTCCCGTCAATGACGGGCAGCTCTCTAACTCACGACGCGCCTGCGGAACGTCTGAACGCCGATGACGAGGAAGGCCAGGAACGTTGCCAGCAATCCGAGCAGCACCCAGACGATATCTAAAGAGCCATAGCTATAAGGATTTTTGCGAAGCTAGATGATCCGGCAAAATACTTGCGGGAAACCCGTGATAGGAGGGGCGACCCTCGCCCGGTCTCCTTGTCGCCCTGGCCCCCATTTTCCGCAGCACTTTCGCCGTTTTATTTAGAGACAGGTTTCTGCCACAATGGTTGTGGGTGCGAACCGCAGATCGGTTCGCATTTCAATAAACTCGTCCGGTGGTGGTACAATGCTAAGCAATTGCGTACATCAGAACAGAGCGAAGAGAGGAAGCGAGTCTATTTATGCGATCTGTAACGTGAGGGGGACGCGAAGCACTCTACACACCGGCGATGTTGATGCTCATTCTCGTCGTGGGCATATCCTTTATGGGACTGGGCTTTATCATGCCGCTGCGCGCGTTATACGGACGCGAACTGGGCGCGTCAAGCGTGGAGATTGCGCTGATGACGTCGGTATTTCTGCTGGCCGGCTTTGTGGCTTCGCCGCCGATGGGCTGGCTAGCTGATCGCTTCGGCTATCGCAGGATTCTGTGGGTTGGACTGCTGGTACACGCGCTGTTGATGCTGGCTTACATCCCGGTGCAGCATCCGCTGCTGCTGATCGGGCTGCGCGGACTGGAAGGTATCGCTTCGGCGAGCGTGCTACCGCCGGCGCGTGCGCTGGCGAACGTGATCGCGCCCAGATCGCGGCAGGGCGAAGCATTAGGCGTGCTGAGCGCGGCCCAGGCGGCGAGCATTCTACTGGGTCCAGTGGCCGGTTCGCTGCTGGCAAGCCAGGTCGGTTACACGCCCTCGTTTCTCGTCGCCAGCGGTTCGCTGGTGCTGGCTATCGCCGCCACGCTGCTGCTGCCGGGCCGTGCGAGATCGGCGGAGTACAGCGAACACAGTGAGCGCGATGAGCGCGGCGCCTCGCCGGTAAAAGCGCCGGGCCTTTCAAAGGACTGTTCACGCCGCCGCTCATGCTGGCCTACGGGCTTCAGCTTATCCTGCAAACGACGCAAGGGGTGATCGCGTCGATCTGGGTGCTCTACACCTTCAATACAGGAACGCCTTTTACGGCGGCGGGCGTGCTCTGCCTGCTGACGCTTGGTCTGCTTTTTGTACCGGGCGTCGTGCGGCTCTTCCCGCGCAAGCAGAAGCTGGAAGGCTGACAGATCAGGCGTCGTAGCGAGCCTCACGATGTTCTGGCTCCAAAAAACCTCTATCTGTAAGGGACTGCTGCCCCTGGACGAATTTTTCTCTGCTATTGCCAGACGTCTTAAAATGTGATATCTTACAAGCGTTCTACTTTGTTTTTTTACTACTTTTTTTAGCAAGCACTTTCGGAGAGAGAGATTACCGGGTATCCCGAATCTCCTTTTCCCGGCGTTGCTTCTTGCTCAAGATGCGCCTCGACGAGGCGCATATGTTATGTCAGAGCACTCATCTTTGCAAAATAATGCACGAAAAAAGTTTACATACAATTGAATATCCAAAAATTTTGGCGAAAGTAGCCGGGGAAGCTGCGTTCTCTGCCAGCAAAGAGCTGGTCCTGGCGCTGGAGCCGACGCCCGATATCGAAGAAGCGCGTCACCGCCTGGCCTGCACGAGTGAGGCTATGCGGCTACTGGATCAGCACCCCGATACGGGTGTACGCGGCGCGCATGATATTCGCCCCTTACTGGTGCGCGCTGCCCGCGAGGGAGTGCTGAGTCCGCGAGATCTGGTAGAGGTGCTCGATACGCTGCGCAGCACGCTGGTGGTCACGCGCGCGCTCGAAAAGCTCGATCCAGAGCAATTCCCGCTTCTGCGCGCCCTGGGCGCCGCTATCCCGCAGCGACCCCATCTTGTGCGCCGCATTGAAGAGACGATCAGCGAGGAAGGCGAGATTCTGGATACCGCCAGCCCGACGTTACGCAAGCTGCGCTTCGACATTCGCGGCGCTAACCAGCGGCTCCAGGACCGCCTGCGCACGCTGGTCAACGAGTTTGGCCCGGCGCTGCAAGAGCAGATCGTCACCATGCGCAATGAGCGGTATGTGATTCCTGTCAAAGCCGAACTGCGCAACCAGGTACGTGGCATCGTCCATGACCAGTCGGGTAGTGGTGCAACTGTGTTTGTTGAACCGCTGGTGATTGTCGAACTGAATAATAAATTGCGCGAGTTGCAAATTGAGGAGCGGCAGGAGATTGAGCGCATTTTGCGTGTGCTCTCATCCGAAATTGGACGAGAGGCCGAGGCGCTCAAAGCGGCGGTTGAGCTGCTGGCCGAGTTCGACTTTCATCTTGCCAAAGCGCGCTATGCCCGCCTGACCCGCTCCAGCGCGCCACGCCTGAATGAGCAGGGTCGTATCGTACTGCACAACGCGCGTCATCCGCTGCTGACGGGAAAAGTCGTGCCGATCAGCTTCCATATGGGCCAGGACTTTTTCATGGTGGTCATCACTGGTCCCAATACGGGCGGCAAGACCGTTGCGCTGAAGACCGTCGGCCTGCTGACGCTGATGGCTCAGGCCGGCCTGTTCATTCCTGCCGACGATGATTCGGAAATCGCCGTCTTTGAAGATGTGTTTGCCGATATTGGCGATGAGCAGAGTATCGAGCAGAGTCTGAGCACGTTCTCGTCGCATCTGAGCCGCATCATTGATATCCTGCGCCGTATTGCCGAAATCCAGCGCCAGCGCACGCCCGATATTCACGGCGTCAGGTCAGCGGAACTGCTGGACAGAGCCGGGAAAGAGGCGCGCTTCCTGGTGCTGCTCGATGAACTGGGAGCCGGCACCGATCCAAGCGAAGGCTCGGCACTGGCGCGCGCTATTCTGGCCTACCTGCTCAAATGGCGCATATCAACCGTTGCGACGACGCACTATTCCGAACTCAAGGCGTTCGCTTATGAGCAGCTGGGCGCCGTCAACGCCTCGGTCGAGTTTGATATCGAGACGCTCTCGCCCACGTATAAGCTGAGCATCGGCCTGCCGGGCCGCAGCAATGCTCTGGCGATTGCCAGCCGTCTTGGGCTGGACGAAAGCATCATCGAGCGGGCGCGCGAGTTCCTGGGGAGCGCCGGTGTGCGCATGGAGAGTCTGCTTGAGGGGCTGCAATCCGAACGCAAAGCGGTAGCCGACGAACGTTTCCACCTGAGCATGGAACGAGCTGAGGCTGAGTATCAGCGCAAGCAACTGGAAGAAGAACGCTATCGACTGGAAGAGGAGCGTGTGCGCATCCTCAATGAGGCGCGCGCTCAGGCGCGGCGCGAACTGGAGTCTGTACAGGCGCAACTGGCAAAAATCAAGATCCAGGCCAGCCGCTCCGGCCTGACGCATGAGCAGTTGAGTGCTATGCGCCAGCGCGCACGCCAGCTTGACGAAAAAATCACAACGGTTCCTGAGCCGCGTCGCCCGGCGCAGCAGGCGGCGGAAGTCGAGCGGCTGGAAGGGCCATTGCAGATTGGCGATACGGTGCGCGTGCTCAACTTCAACCAGACGGCGGAACTGGTCGGCCTCTCTGCTGATCGCAGCGAAGCCGAAGTGCAGATGGGAGCGTTGCGTCTGCGTGTGAACGCTGATAATATCGAGCGCATAAGCAAGCGCAAAGCAGCCGCTGATGGCAGGGAACGAACCGTCACGATCCCGCGCCTGGAGGAGCGCGCGCCTGTCGCTATGCAACTGGACATACGCGGCTGGCGTGTCGAAGATGCGCTGGAAGAGCTGGACGCCTACCTGAACAACGCGGCCCTGGCCGGCCTGGCTACCGTCCGCATTGTGCATGGGAAGGGAACCGGCGCGCTGAGAAGCGCCATTCGAGAGCAACTCTCGCATCATCCGCTGGCGAAATCGTTCGCACCCGCGCCACCGCGCGAAGGCGGTGACGGTGTGACGGTTGTCACGCTCAGCGCGTAACAGTCAGATTCTGGAGCGAACCTGTACATCAGATTCGTAACACATGCAGGAGAGGAGGTCACATTTTGCTGTGACCTTCCCTTCTTTCATGGCGGCAAAATTTAGTGATAAAGGAGTATCAGTCAGGACTCATGGAACGGGGACGTTTTGATCGAGAGCAAACAGTGAATACTTTGCGCGGCCTGGGAGCGCGCGGCTGGCAGGTTGGCACAGAGACACTCGGCGGGTTCAGAAAATTTATCCTGCGCGGCAACGTGGTAGATCTGGCCGTTGGTATCGTGATCGGCGCAGCATTCAGCAGTGTGGTGAACGAGCTGGTCAAAGATCTGATTACGCCATTGATCGGCCTCTTTGGCGGCTTCAATTTCCCTGCCTGGTCGTTTACCGTCAACAAGAGCGTTTTTGCTCTTGGAGCATTTCTCAATGCGGTGGTCAGTTTTCTGATTATGGCCGCAGTGATCTATTTTTTTGTTGTCCTTCCTATTACTAAATTGCAGGACCGCTTCTTGCCAAAGGCGGCAGAAGCCCCGACAACCCGTGAATGCCCTTTCTGCCTGAGCAGTATGCCCCTCAAAGCCACGCGCTGCATGTACTGCACGTCGCAACTGCCACCTGCTGAGGCTCCAGCAGAGCAAGCGCCTTCCGGGATATAATGCAAAGGTAAGAGAAACCTGAGAACTGCAAACGAAGGAGAAGGCTGCTTATGTCATCAACATCTGAGCCTCTACGGCTGGAAGACCGGATTCGTGATATCCCGGACTTCCCGCAGCCGGGCGTTATGTTTAAGGATATCACTCCTTTGTTACAGGATGCTGCTGCATTCCGCTCTGCCATCGAGCGCATTGCCGCTCATTATGCCGGTGCCGGCATTCAGGCCGTTGTAGGTGTTGAATCGCGGGGATTTATTTTCGGCGCTCCCCTGGCGTACCTGCTCAACTGTGGCTTTGTGCCGGTGCGCAAGTTTGGCAAGCTGCCTTCCCGAACGGTGAGCGTCGAGTACGCGCTAGAGTACGGCACGAATGTGGTGGAGATGCACACCGACGGCATTAAAGCGGGCGAGCGCGTGCTGATCGTGGACGACCTGCTGGCAACCGGCGGGACCGTCGCCGCGGCAATGGAACTGGTGGAAAAACTGGGCGGGCATATTGCCGGTATCGCTTTCCTGGTCGAGCTGACCTACCTCAAGGGTCGCAGACACCTCAAAGGACACGACGTCTTCGCCTTAATAAAATATTGAGTGGGGAGGGCCAGGAGGACGTATGCCCTCCTGGCCCCCTCTTTACTCCGGCCAGCCGAGCCAGGTGGTTTTTTCCTCGACCGGCGTGGGATGACGCTCTATCGGTGGAATAGCCGGATAGCCTGTATAGACAAATGCGACGATGTGATCCTCTGGCTCCAGGCCGAGCCATTGCTTGACCAGCGGGTCATACGCCGCGTCCCCTGTACGCCACATACAGGCCAGGCCCATCTCTTCCGCTGCCAGTAGCATGTTCTCGACAGCCGCCGCCGTCGCGGCAACATTCTCAATATCCAGGATGCCCGGTCGCCGGGGATGCTCAGCCGCCACCACGATGACCACCGGCGCCCGCAATGGCTTGTTGCGCTCCTTTTCTAGCAGCGCCTGTACTTTGCCACTGGCCATGTTGCCTGCCTGTTCTTCCGTGCGCTTCGCCAGCGCCCGCTCCATGATCGCCCCCAGCTCGTTGCGCGCCTTACCGGCCACGACGAAGAAGCGCCAGGGTTCCACTCGATAATGATTCGGCGCGTGGGTCGCGGCTTCCAGCATGCGCCCGATCTGCTCTCGCGTCGGACTTTGCCCGGTCAGCTTGCCGATGCTGTATCGCCGCTTAATTGTTTTAAATACAGTTGATTCACTCATACTACACTTTAATCACTCATTCTGAGATTGTGATAATACTTGCTGGCAGCGAATATCGCTCTTACCCTGAGACGATGTTGTTTTCAAAAAAGCAACATTGCCTCACGTCTTGATAGACGTTCAGATGGACAAGAGAGTGTGATGAATGATACTCGCTGCCAGCAGACCAGTTGATTATTTCTATTATATGCTATCTATGGAATAGAGACGGGACAGACAATGCCAAATCTTTTCTCAAACATTTTCTGTGTGTTACAATTGAGAGCGTGGTGACGTATCACAAATAGATCACAGGCGAGGACAGGTAGCCCTTATTTCGGCCAGAGAGCAGAGCAGAAAGGAGCGGTTTCACATGAAAGAGCCAGTACCAGGACAGCCAGGGTGGGGAACCGTCGTCGTTGATCGTCCACCCGGCGAACATCAATCCAGGAAACACCCGGCCACGCGCTGCTCGATCTGTACACGCCGCATCTGGTTTTCACCTGTACATCTCACAGAGCCACATGAAGTGGCGGAACCACGCTTCTCCTGGGTACTATGCAAAAGCTGTCATGCCGCTTTGCAGTACGAACTCGCCCATTCTCCCGTGCGCTCTCCTCTACGCTTACGCATCGCTATGGGGATTGTTGCGGCTGATCGCTGGTCGCAGGCGTATCTCACCCGCAAGAAATCCTACCTCTACGACCGGCGCTGGGTCGTCTTCGTTGCTGTTGGCTGCATCATTGCTATGATTTTACATCTTGTGATTGTTGTGATGATTGCCATGATGTAAAAAATATTGGCCGTCTTTTTCTCTCCTTTTGCTTGTGACTCCCGCGTTTTTCCATTTTCCTGATGAAGAACGAAGGGGAAAAAGAGTTTTGCCAGGGTCTGGGAGTGTCCTCATCAGGCTTTTCCCCTAAGGTTGACGTCACCCTTAAAATAAGAATGATCAGAAGTGCGCGAATTCGAGGGAAAGGGGTACGGTTTGCGGAGCAATTCCCCTGAAGAAGACATGTACATCCAGAGCGAGGACGTCTGGTTTGCAGAAAGTAACATCATGACTACTGCACAACAGCCTGTAGCAGATCAGCCTGTTCAAGCTGTACCATCCCTGCCGGTTGGCTTCACGCGCGAGTTTGCCGCTCTTGCTGATGTCTGTGGCAACCTGAGCAGTGGCTTTCTTCTGCTCAACGAGCAGGAGCGTATTATCTATTGTAATCAGAGCGCGCTCCGCTTGCTGCGTCTCACAAAGTCCACTGCAAGCAGCACGGAGAAACTCGATCTGCGCAAGCAACTGCTCGCTCTCGCCGCCGATCCGCTGCGCGCTCGCAGCGATCTGGAACGCCTCTGGCGCGCGACTGAACAGGAATATACTATCGAGCTTGCCCTGACGAGCGGAGAGGATCAGGGGAGCACTACACGCTGGCTGCGTTTGCGCACCTTTCCGGTGCGCAGCCACGATAGCCATTTGAGTGGACGCGGCTTTCTTCTTGAAGATATTACCCTGGAACGTTCCGCCGCCGAAGCGCATAGCGAGGCTCTGGCTCGCGCTGCGCACGAGCTGAAAACTCCACTCGCGGTCATCAAAGGCTGTGCTACCACGCTGCTCGGCAACTCGGCTCGCTGGGACGCGGCGATTCAGCGCGAAATGCTGCAAATGATCGACACGCAGGCAGATCGTCTCCATGATGTGCTCAATACGCTGCTCGATGTCTGGCGCTTTGAAACTGGCGCATGTACGCTGCACCTGGCCCAGGTGCAACTCGCTGATTTGTTGCTCCAGCAGGTCAAATACTGGCAGAACGATATCCAGGCTCATCGCTTTGTCCTGGATATTCCGCCCGATATTGCACCCGTGATGTGTGATGCAGGGCGCATCGAGCTGGTTATGAACCACCTGATAGGCAACGCCATCGCCTATTCACCGGCAGGCAGCCCGGTGAAAATTCGCCTCGAAGCTAATGATGTTGAGGTGCGTGTCAGCATTACAGACGAAGGCGTTGGCATTGCCCCTCAACATCTGGAGCATATCTTTGACCGGTTCTACCGGATCTCGTCCGACGATGAGCCACAGAAAGGCAGTGGTCTCGGCCTGGCAGCAGCCCGCGCAACCGTTGAAGCGCATGGCGGCAAAATCTGGGCCGATTCTGCCGGTCCCGGCCACGGCGCAACATTCTATTTTACGTTGCCTTTCACGCCACGCACTACCTCGGTCATGCAATCGTGCGTCACTGCCGCTCTCGCCGAATCCGACGCGACGCTCCCGCAGCAGCGGAGTACGACACCGCTTGCTTTGCGCAGAACCAACCGCAGCGCCCATGTCTTGCTGGCTGAAAGTGATTCACGTCTCATACGTTATCTGCGCGCTAATCTTGAAGAGCAGCAATATCGCGTACATGCCGTCAGTCAGGGTCTCCAGTGCCTGCGCCAGCTTGATCTGGAGGAGCCAGAGATCCTCATTCTTTCCACGCGCCTTGCCGATATGAGCGGGATTGAACTTTTACAGCGCGTGCGCGAATTCTCGCAAACGCCTGTAATCATGCTTTGCGATGATTGCGATGAGGACGAGCGTGCTCAGCTTCTCGATCTGGGCAGTGATGACCTGGTGATCAAGCCTTTTAGCATGAAAGAGCTGCTGGCGCGTGTGCGTGCGTTGTTGCGGCGCCGTACTGCTGCTCCTGAGCAGGCCGCCAGCCAGAGCGTCTTCACCACCGGCGAGCTGACTATCGACTATGCTCAGCATATCGTTACCGTGCAGGGCCGCCAGATCCAGCTCAGCCGGACCGAGTACAAGCTGCTCAGCCTGCTGGCCCAGAATGCAGGTATTGTTGTTACCCATGAACTCCTGCTTGAAAAAGTGTGGGGACCAGAATACAACCGCGATATCGACTTCATCTGGGTCTACATTAGCCGCCTGCGTCGTAAAATCGAAACTGATTCACGCCGCCCCCGCTATATCCTGACTGTCCCCGACGTTGGCTACAAACTGGCAAAATTGTGAAACGTTCAGGCCGCTGTAAGGTGTAGACACTAAGGCATCAGGAAATTGTAATGTTCCTCGATTATGCTTAAAAAAAGAGAGAGCTACTCCAGGACTTACCTGTTAGAGTAAACAGAGGGAACAGAACATATGTCGCAGGCGGGCAGATCTACCATTCTGTTGATAGAAGCTGATGCGTCTCTGCGCCGGCTCATCGTCCTGGGCCTGCAACAGCAGGGCATACGTGTAATTGCTGCCGAATCTCTTGATACCATTCCATCTGTTGATGCCCACTCTTTTAACTTGCTACTGCTCGACCTGGACCGCAGGACGAAAAGTGATAGTACGATGTTAGAGTACGTCCGCTCGCATCCCTGGCTCTCGCGGCTGCCCGTTGTTGTGCTCTCCTGGGAAAGCCTGCCATCCGTTCTGCCGGAAAATGCGTCTCTGAGTGGACAGGCTACCCAGAGTGTCACTACAACTCTTATGCCTACCGTTAGCCTGCTAAAGCCATTTGATGCCCGTGTGCTCTATCATACTATTCACCAGCTTTTGCATACTCACGTCCGGGCAAAAACCAGGATTACTCAATCTGCCGAAGCGGAAGTGGCTCTGCCGGCAGACGCTGTGTTCACCCCGCCACGCAGTGCCTGGCCTTTTGCCACTGCCGCTGGCCTGTTTGTAGCCGTTATTGGCCTGATGCTCCATTTTGCTGGTGTTTTCTTGCTGCTTCCATGATACGGCGCGCTCATTCCGGTTGAGTTTCTTTCCGGCGCACTGATTCGTGTTCTGTGAGGTGTTCAACAGGACACCGAAAGTTTTACCAGTGTGCCTGAATTCCAGGAGGAAACCATGACACAGAACAAACTCAATGGGATGAAAGTTGCCATTCTGGTCGCCGATGACTTTGAGCAGGCCGAATTCACCGAGCCAAAAAAGGCTCTTGAGCAGGCTGGCGCGACCACGGTGGTCGTATCTCCTAAAGCGGGCCAGGTCACGGCTATGAACCATGACGAGAAGGCCGGGACTTTCAAAGTCGATATGACCCTCGATCAGGCCAGCGCCAGCGATTTCGATGCCGTCATGCTGCCAGGCGGCGCTCTCAATGCTGATTTCTTGCGTGTGCAGCCCAGAGCACAGGAGTTCGTCAGGCAGATAGATCGCAGCGGGAGGCCGATAGCTGTCATTTGTCATGCGCCCTGGCTGCTCGTATCTGCCGGTTGCGTCAAGGGTCGCACGCTCACCAGTTACCACACCATCCAGGATGATATTCGCAATGCGGGAGGTAACTGGGTTGATAAAGAAATGGTGCGGGATAAGAACTGGGTGAGCAGTCGCAGCCCGAAAGATCTGCCGGTCTTCAATCCTGCCATGATTGCGCTCTTTGCCGAATACAAGGCGCAAAAAGCGCAGGGGCGCGCCGGCACGATCACCGCTTAGATGCTACTGCATAGTTCGGGGTAACAGACCCCGAACTATGAAATGCCTCTCGCTTCTCCTCTCTAACGTTCAGGTCATTGTAAGGTAAACCCTCATTCCTGCAAGTTACCTATCAGGCTCTGGCACCATAATCAAAATGTTAATTTCTACCTTGCAGGTCTCATATCAAATCTTTTTAAAAAGTGATTGATGTGGGGGGACACCCCAGACCCCGCCAGGGGGCCGGCACGGCCCCCTGGACCCCCACGCTAATGATCACTATTTAACCGGATTTGATATCACACCATCCGGCTCTGGGCCGGGTGAGGGTTGAAACGTCCAGAATGAATCTCATAGAATCCGATTCGTCAGAAGATAAAAAAGAGGGAGCAGATACACAGGTAGAGCCAGTAACAAAGGCCGGGCGATCTCGCAAACGCAATATTGTCGTTTTTGCTGTCGTGGTCACACTGAACATTGCGCTGCTCGTCGTGATCGGCTCGCAGTTGCTCACGCCTGCCGCGAATCCAGCAACGCAGAGTTCAACAGGCGCTGGCGGTGCTGGCGGCAATGCGACGTTGACGGCGGGTGAGATCAATAGCCCGTTGATCGGCAAGCCTGCTCCCGATTTCACGCTGCCACAATTGAATAACAGTGGGCAGAATTTACGCCTGGCCGACTTCAAGGGCAAGCCGGTGATTCTTAACTTCTGGGCTTCCTGGTGCGATCCATGCAAAGAGGAGGCGCCCTTGCTTCAGAAAGCGTGGCTCGATCTCCAGAAGCAGGATGTTGTGCTCATTGGCATTGATGGACAGGAGCCTGCCAGCAAGGGCATGCAATTCTTGCAAAAATATGGCATCACCTATCCTAATGTGCAGGATACAGCCAGGGGAACAACTGCTGTTGATTATGGTGTGACGGGTTTGCCGGAAACGGTGTTTATCAATCGTAACGGTGTGGTGGTGGCGAAGTGGATTGCGCCTCTAAGTGAGCAGGCTTTACAATACGAAGTAGCGAAGATCCTGCGCTAGCGGAGAGTGATGGACGGGCATGCTCAATCTTGACTGGCTGGTACGCGCTGTCCATATTCTGGCCGGGGCTATATGGGTAGGGGGGAGCGTAATGTATTTGCTGGTGGTGCAACCGGCACTGCGCAGCACTGAAGCGGTCCCCGCCCTGGCAGCCCGCATCGCGGCGCTTTTCAAGCGCATGGTGAACGTGTGCATTGCCGTGCTGCTGCTGAGCGGCGCCTACCTCATGTTTGATCGTCTGACACAGACGACGCTGGCCTTGCCGTACGTGATAGTATTGGTACTGAAGATCGCTGCCGCGTTGATCATGTTTCTTCTGGCTATCTACCTGGCGCAGAGTCGTATCCGGCAGCTCGCCAAACAAACTACACGCTTCTCCAGGATTGTGCCACAGTTGACGCTGGTACTGGGCATCCTGGTATTTATCCTGGGCGCTCTCCTCAACAGCCTGTTTGAGGCGACTCTCGCGCCCCATTGATGGAGGTCGTATCGTGCAACCTGCTCTGACCACAGCGGCGGGTGAAATGAACCCTGCTCGCTCGCGTAAACGCTTCCCGCTCAGCTTCCTGATCGCGGGTATTGCCATCCTGGGCGCTGTGATCTACCTGATCTACGCCAACACGCAGGCGAGTGCCACCTACTACATGACAGTAGCCGAACTGAAACACTGCACCACCTGCATGGATCGCGCGGTGCGCGTGGCCGGCATTGTGCAGGACGGCTCAATCCAGCGTGATAACCAGAGCCAGCGCATTACGTTTGTAGTTGTCGATGGCGGTCAGACGCTCACGGTCAACTACAGCGGAGTTGTGCCTGATATTTTCCGCCCCGGCATCCAGGTGGTCGTCGAGGGCAAATATGCCGGACACGGGCCATTCCAGGCGCAGACTCTGCTGGCGAAGTGTCCATCGAAATTCCAATCAGCCACTCCGCCCGCTCAATAGAGGAAGGAAGACGCTGTGTATTTTTCGGATCTTGGCATCATTGCTCTCATCCTGGCTCTGGGCTTTGCTTGCTACTCAGTTGTCGCTGCCGTACTGGGAGCGGTACGCCATATCGCGCCGCTGGTTGAGAGTGCCAGGCGCGGCGTGCTGATTGTGACCGGCTTTACGCTGCTGGCGGCGGCTGCGCTGGTGGTCTCATTCCTGACCCGCGATTTCGGCGTGCGTTACGTCGCCGAGCACTCCAGCCGCGCCATGTCCTGGTTCTACACGACCGCCGCGTTTTACGGTGGGCAGGAAGGCTCCTTGCTCTACTGGGCGCTGGTGCTGGCGATTTTCTCCGCCATTTTCGTCTTCACGGCCCGGCGAACGCCAGCGGCCCTGGTGCCGTATATCATCGCTGTGCTGATGAGCATTGAAGCCTTCTTCCTGATTGTGCTCACCGCTGCCTCTAATCCTTTTGTACGTATCAGCCCCCCGCCGGAAGACGGCAGGGGCCTCAATCCGCTGCTGCTGGACCCCGGTATGCTGGTCCATCCGCCTTTGCTGCTGCTTGGCTTTATGAGCTTCTCGCTGCCTTTTGCTTTCGCTGTTGCGGCTATGATCACAGGACGGCTCAGCAATGAGTGGCTGCACGCCATTCGCCGCTGGATGCTTGCCGCCTGGGGGATTCAGACGGGCGGCTTGCTGCTGGGAGCCTGGTGGGCCTATCACGTTCTGGGCTGGGGAGGCTACTGGGGCTGGGACCCGGTTGAAAACGCGGCGCTGTTGCCCTGGCTGACGGCAACGGCCTACCTGCACTCGGCACTGGTACAGGAGCGGCGCAGTATGCTCAAGGTCTGGAATCTCAGCCTGGTCATCGCGTCGTTTGCGCTCTCGATTTTTGGCACCTTCGAGGTGCGTAGTGGTATTATTAGCTCAGTCCACTCCTTCGCGTACTCTGACATTGGAATCTACTTTTTCGTGTTCCTGGTCATTGTGATCGTCTTTTCGGTCGGGCTGTTTGTGTTCCGCCTGCCTGCCATGCGTGCGGAACAGGAATTTGACTCGATTATCTCACGCGAAGGCGTTTTCCTGCTCAACAACCTGCTGCTGGTC
Organism: Ktedonobacteraceae bacterium; assembly: GCA_014896635.1. The sequence goes on along the minus strand of JADBKA010000011.1, from coordinate 24,080 downwards.
GGCATCGCCTTCGCCGTCTTCTGGGGAACGATCTTCCCACTCGTCTCGTCCTTCCTCAGTCGCCAGACGATCAGCGTGGGACCGCCGTTTTACAACAGCGTCATTGGCCCGCTGCTGATCGTGCTGGTGCTGGCGATGGGCATTGGCCCGTTGCTGGCCTGGCGTCGCACTTCGACGGCGGCTCTGTGGCGCAATCTGAGCATCCCGGCGGTTGGCGCGGCCATCTGCGCGCTTATCCTGCCGCTGACCGGCATCACCGATCCCGCCGCTAATGTCGGCTTCTCCGTCTGCACATTTACTGCCGGCGCTATCTTCTACGAACTCTGGCGCGGCGCGCGCGTCCGTCACAGGCATGGCGAACCTTACATACTGGCCGTGTACATGCTGTTCAATCGCTACCGCCAGCGGTACGGTGGCTATCTCGTGCATCTGGGGCTGGTGCTGGTCACTGCCGGCATCATCGGTTCGCACTTTTTCCAGATCCAGCAGAGCGTCAATCTCAAAGCCGGTCAGGAAGCCAGCGTCGCCGGTTATCGCCTGGTTTTCCTGGGCAACATTGACTATACCGGCTTGCCGGACCGCGAGATGATTTATTCGCAGGTGCAGATCTGGCGCGAGGGACAACTCAAACGCTATATTTATCCAGGGCGTACCATCTATCATAACTTCAATGACCAGCCTGCCAGTCAGATCGAGATTACGACCTTCGGCGCGACCGATCTCTATGTTGTGCTGAACGATTGGAAGGGAGCAGGCGAAACGAACCTGCTCATCTTCATCAATCCGCTGGTGCCGTTCATCTGGCTCGGTGGCGTGTTGATGCTGCTTGGCGGCAGCATATGCTGGTGGCCTGGCCGCCCACAACGCCTGATCACTGCTCGTGTGCCGCGTGCAACGCCGTCCGAGAATGCTGGAGAGACGGCGCCGGGTGAGAGCCAGGAGAAGGGAGTGGCGGTCTCATGAGAGAAAACAGAAAGCAGAGGCGCAGGCTTTTCCTGCTACTGGCTGCGGTGGCGCTGATCGTTGCCGTCTGGTCGTCGCTCTGGCTGATTGCGCTGACCAGGCGCACGCTCGACCAGCGTGTGCAGGCGGTGGCTGAGCAACTCACCTGCCAACTCTGTCAGGGCCAGTCAGTGGCGGATTCTCAATCGGCGCTGGCGCAGCAGATGCGTGACGCGATCCGCCAGCAGTTGCAGCAGGGCAGGTCCGAGCAGGAGATTATCCAGTATTTTGCGAGCCGCTACGGCAGCAGCGTCGTCTGGTCGCCGCCCTGGCAGGGCATCACGCTGCTGACCTGGCTGGTGCCTATCACGTCGATAGGACTGGGCGCGCTCTTTCTGCTGCTAACCCTGCGCGACTGGCGAGCAGCCTCTGACGCGGCGGCGGCTGTTCCGCATCTGGGAAAGGAGCAGGAACAACGAAAAGAGAAAACGGTCATAAATGGTGCAAATACCGAAGAAACGGCTTACCTGCGCTCTCTACTCGTTGAGGAACTGGCCGAAGACGATGCACTATTTGAGCATTACAGGATGAGGGAACGCTCATGGGAATCATCGTAGCTATTGCTCTCGGTATGCTGGCACTTGCGTTTGTGCTCTTTCCGCTGTATCAGCGGCATGCACCCGTTGTGACCGCGTATCCTGTAAAGGCGGCACCGGACAGCGAAAGTGCTGCCGGTACCGGTGATGCCGGTGATGCTGCTGAGCCGGTTGAAGAGCAGGAACGGGCGGTACGTGGCGCCTTGCAAGAGGTGGAATTCGACTACCAGCTTGGTAATATTGCTGAGGCTGATTATCGCGCTTTACGCGAGCAGTATATGAACCGGGCGCTGGTGGCGCTCAAATCGCGCTATAGAAGTGACCAGGAAATTGATGATGAGATTGAAGAGCAGTTGCGCAGGCTAAGGGAACGTGAAGGACATCATGAGAAAGATGATACATAGACTTACATATATATGTCTATTGAGTGTGCTGGCTGTGGTCGTGCTCATCGCTGCGAGCCTGGTTGCCGGCGATTTCGCGTCTGCCCACAATGTCCAGGCGGCTGTGCGAGATGCTGGCAATGGTCGCATTACCGGCCAATTGCTGGATGGCACGCATAAAAATGCACCACTTGCCGGACAAAGCGTGACGCTCCAGATGGCGCAGGGCAGCAGCACCCGCGATCTGACCAGCACCACGACCGATGCGCACGGCACCTACACTTTCTCTAACCTGGCAACCGACAAAACCATCAGTTACGTTGTCTACATACGCTACCAGGGCGCGCAGTATATCTCCGACGTGGTTTCGCTGGCCCAGAAAGCAGAGCAGCAGGTCAACCTGACGGTCTACCAGGCCACCACCGATACCAGCAAGCTCGCTATTGTTCAAACCACTCTCCTCATACGCGAGCCTGATACGAAGAAAGGCACTATTACCATATCGGAGATCTACGGCTTCAGGAATCTGGACCTGCGCACCTATGTCGGCTCGCTTGATGCCAGCAAGGGCAGGCCCAACGCGCTGCTGTTCTCGCTGCCGCGCGGTGCGCGCAACGTTAATCTAAGCAAAGGATTTGGCGGCTATAAGGCCATCCAGGTTGATGGCGGCTTTGCCACCGATGCGGCAATTCCGCCCGGCGCGTCCGAATTCTCCTTCGCCTTTGAAGTCCCCTACACTTCATCCAGCTATGATCTCGCCTATACTGCACGATATCCTACGCTGCTGCTGTCGGTGCTGGTACCGCCTGATATTCGCACCAGTTCTGGCTCGCTGACCGCGCAGGGTGTCGTCAATGCCGACCAGCATGCTTACCGCCGCTTGCAGACCTCGCAGTTGCTACCGGGGCAGGAAGTCCATCTGAATATGGAAGGTCTACCGCTGCCGGCCAGCGCCAGCGCGCCCTCGCCGATCAATATGAACATCGTCTGGCTGGTTGTGGGCATAGTGATCATGATAGCGATTCTCTTTGTCACTGCCTTTCTCGTGCGTCTTCAGGGACGGTTCTTTCCCGCGAAAAAGCGTTCAACGCGCAGCAGCCGGGCGAGAGAGACGTCCTCTGAGCGTGAGCGAACAAAGAGCGAGGAGAAAGAGACGAAATACGATTCATCCAGGCAAAAGAGCAAGAATGAAGACGAAGAAGAAGAGAGCGATGGCAGAGATCCAAAAGAGCGTCAGCAGGCACTTCTGCACAAAATACTCGAACTGGATAAAACCTACGAGGACGGTAAAATCAAAAAGACAGTTTATCAGGAGAAGCGTGCAAAACTTAAAGCGCAGCTACGCAGGCTGATAAATGAGGAGAAGAGCAGACGAGAGGCGAGCCGCAGATGAGCAGCGTGGAGACCGGCTACCGCGCGTCTGCCGGGGTGGAGCATATGATAGAAGGTAAAGCACAGAAGAAGCCAGGTGAGCGGTTTTTAGAGAGAGAGGCGACTGAACCGGCGCTGGTAGAGGTATGCGGTCTCAAGAAAAGCTATACCCTGAAACCGGTGCTGCGCGGCATTGATCTCACGCTTCAGCGCGGCGAATGCATGGCGCTGCTCGGCGCGAACGGAGCCGGCAAAACCACACTCCTGCGTATCCTTGCTTGCCTGGCGAAAGCGAGCGCCGGCTCTGTCACCGTTGCGGGCCTCGACTGTGCGCGTGATGCGCAGCGCGTGCGCCGTCTTGTTGGCCTCGTAGCCCATCAGCCCTATCTCTACGAAGATCTGACCGTGCTGGAGAATCTGCTATTCTTTGGCCGTATGTACGCGGTAGAGCACGCGGTGGAGCGGGCGCAAGAATTGTTGCGGCGCGTTGGCTTACAACGGCAGCAGAACGAGCGCGCCGGCACACTCTCACGCGGGCAGCTCCAGCGTCTCGCCTGGGCGCGTGCCTTGCTGCACAACCCGCTGCTGCTGCTGCTTGACGAGCCTGATACCGGACTCGATCAGGCTGGCCACGCGCTGATTAACGTCTTGCTGAGCGAGCACACAGCGCGTGGTGGTGGTGTTCTCTTCACCACACACCTGCTTGATCGCGCCCTCTCTCTGAGCGATCAGGTCGTTGTGCTTGGCGGCGGGCGTATCGCCTACCGGCAGGCAGCCGCGCAGCTCGAACTCACCGAATTACAGCGCATATATCAGGAGATGGGGCGATGAGGAGCGTACAGGACTTTTGCATACAGGTAGGGACTATTCTGTGGAAGGATATTCGCTGCGAACTGCGCAGCCGGCAGACCTGGGTCGGTATGGCTCTTTTTGCGCTGCTCGTGCTGGTGGTCTTCAACTTTGCCTTTGATCTACGCATTGGTGATAAAGCTGCCGTTGCACCTGGTGTCCTGTGGATAGCGTTTCTTTTTGCCAGCCTGCTCGGTCTCGGACGCACGATGGCCACCGAACGCGAACAGAGCGCACTGGACCGTCTCCTGCTCTGCCCGGTAGATCGCAGAGCCATCTACCTCGCCAAGCTGCTCGGCAACCTGCTCTTTATCGGCATCGTCGAAGTTGTTGCCATCCCTGTTTTCATCGTGCTCTTCGACGTGCGCCTTTCTATCGGCGAGCTACTGCTCGTCGTCCTGGTGGGAACGACCGGCATTGCCAGCATCGGCACGCTCTTCTCGGCCATGACGGCGGCAACGCGAGCGCGCGAGTTGCTGCTCCCCGTGCTCGTCTTTCCGCTGCTGGTGCCGGTAGTAATCGGTGCCGTGCGCCTGACTGGCGCGTTGATCGCGCCGGTAGTGAACGAACCGCCCTGGTTTGGCCTGATCATCGCATTTGATATAATTTTTCTGAGTGTCTCGATGCTCACGTTTCAGTATGTGATAGAGGAGTAAACCTATGGTACTGGCGAAGCGCGAAACGAGCGTTGAGCGCCGGCGGGATGAAGCGACTGTGCAGCGACCACGCGGGGCGTTTATTGCGCCTCTGCTCCTGGGTGTGCCTTCGTTCATTGCTATCATCGCCGCCATCTGGCTGATTTTCTTCTACGCGCCGACCGATGCCATTCAGGGAGATGCGCAGCGCATCTTCTACATCCACGTGCCTTCGGCCTGGATTGGCATGCTGGCGTTCGTGATAGTCGCGCTTGGCGGCATCGTTTATCTGATTAAAGCCGATGAGCGCTGGGATTTGCTGGCACGCGCTTCGGCTGAGATCGGAGCCGTCTTTCTCACTATCGCGCTCACCACCGGCTCACTGTGGGGCAAGCCCATCTGGGGAACCTGGTGGACCTGGGAGCCGCAGTTGACTGCCACGCTGATACTCTGGTTCATGTTTATCGGCTACCTCATGCTGCGTAACTATATGGGACGCACCCATGCCAGCGCGCGTGCTGCCGCCGTGCTTGCCATTGTCGGCGTGATCGACGTGCCGATCATCTACGAAGCTGCTAACTGGTGGCGCACGCTGCACCCGGCGAAAGAAGTCGGCGTCCCCGGCGCACTGCCTCCGGCAGTCGTGCTGACGCTCCTGGTCGCACTCGTCGCTTTCACCCTGCTCTACAGCCTGCTGATGATCCTGGTGTACCGTTTACAAAGGATGCAAACGCTGGCGCAGCGCCTGCGCGCCGGTCTCGAATAGAGGAGAATCGCTCATGCAAGGAGCAACATATCTTATCGCAGCTTATATTATCGCGTGGATCGCACTGTTCGCCTACCTCGCGTTCATTGTGATGCGCCTGAACAGCGTGCGCATGGAGCTTGCCGCCGTTGAGGAACTGGTGCGCGAATCTACAGCGAAAGAGAAGGGAGAGGTCCAGGAGAGCTGAAACTCTCCTGAAGTTAACACAAATGGAGCAATACCTTACATGGAAATCAAAGATACTGTGAATAATACCGGCACGACAGCGGAAGGATCTGCCGCAGGCAAGGGCATGTCGGATGTGCGCCGTATCCTGACACTTGCCGTCGGCGATATTCTGGTCTTTCTCATTTTTGCCATGCTTGGGCGTCGCAGTCATGGTGAGGCAGCCGGCTTCGACGCGCTCTGGCAGATTGTTGTAACTGCCGCGCCTTTTCTCATCGGCTGGTTCCTGGTGGCGCCCTGGCTTGGAGCGTACAGGCGTGGCCTTGAAACGTCGCCTGCCAGCATGGTCAGGCGCACGCTGCTGGCCTGGGTCTGTGCCTGGCCGGTTGGCCACGTGCTGCGTATGCTGTGGCTCTGGCACATTCCAGAGTACACCTTCTTCCTGGTTACGCTGGTCACCAATGCCATCCTGCTGCTGGTCTGGCGCTGGCCCTTTGCGCTGGTCAATAGCGCCAGGAAACACTGAGAGCGGCTATCATACGAGCACTCGACTACTTGCCTTGTGTCATTTTTTCTGTTATGCTTGCCTTACAGAGTAGAACTATATTGCCAGAAGCGCCCGGCAGGCTCCGGGCAGAGGGCAGTCATGAGCCTGATCAAACCACCTGCCCGCTTGCTCCTCTGCTCTCAGGCAGGTGAGGTCATGCGGGAGTACACGCTGGAGAAGACAGAAACAACCATAGGGCGTGGCTCTGCACGTGATATCAGACTCTCGCAAGATAAGCTCATCTCACGTCGCCATGCCGTCATTGTCCGCGAAAATGACGATTATATCCTGCGCGACGAAGGGAGCGTTAACGGCACGCTACTCAATGGTGAACCGGTTGAGGTCATGAAGCCATATGTTCTCAATCATGGCGATAGAATCAACCTCGGCAGATTGATGTTTGTCTTCCAGGCTTCAGAAGATATGTCGGACCTTCCCACAATCCAGAACCCGCTGCTTTCCGAAGTAGAAAAAGCGGTGGCAGAGGCGCAGCACCGCCATGCTGGCGTACAGAACCTGCATAGCGGTGAGCAGAAACAACCGGGTGAGCGTGCTGACGTCGATCTTCCTCTGCCGGTTGCGCAAGTTGCCCCGTCACCTGTTCTCTCGCCAGCGGTCGCGCCGCGACCGGCAGTGCTACAGACTCCGCCAGCCCCTTCCACCCCTCTGGTCCCTTCGAGCCTTCCACCAGAGTGGCCCGGCGCTCCGCTGCGTTTTACTGCTTTCTTGCCGCAGCAAATCACCGCTTCTAACTGGTATGTGCTGCTCCTCTATGCGCACGTTGAGCAGGCAGCCACGGCTATTTACAAAGATGCATCCCTGTACAGGGAAGAAGAGGCTGATTCCGCCATTCACTTGCACAGACCCGGCGGGGAGCAGCCCGGCCCGCAGTCCCTACAGGGACTGCCGATCACCGTGATACCTGAATGTCCGGGCGTAATCTTCAATCCCAGGCGACTGACCTTCCACTGGCAGAACGACTGGCATCAACTGGTGCTTCGCATATCCGGCAAGCGAGATCTCGCGGGGAAAACAGCCAGCGGAGTCATTTCCTTCTTTGCCGGTCCTTTGCTTATAGCGCGCCTGAAACTGGAAATAGTGATCATGGCTCCCGATGCGCAGATACCTGATCGTGACAGCAGTCGCACGACACAACTCTACAGGCGCGTTTTTGCCGCATACAGTTTTGAAGATACGGCGGCCAGGAACGCCTGTCTGCACGTCTACCGGGCATTGGGGAATACAACGATGCTGAACATCGAAACGCTACGATCCAGCCGCAAACTGTGCGAAGAAGTACGCAGCGCTATCGAAGGCGCCGATGTTTTCCAGCTCTGCTGGTCCGCTCGTGCTCAACAGGCGAGCTACGTCACCCGCGAGTGGGAATATGCGCTGCACCTGGATAAAGGAGCGGACTTCCTCTATCCCGTCTACTGGGATGTACCACGACCACGCCCGCCCCTCCCTCTCTCAGCGTTGCACTTTGTCTACCTGCCGGCCTACACTTTTATGTCTCTCGCAGGCAGTGTTCCATAACAATGATGTTGTTCCAGGTACATGCATAAGCAGTTTTCAGCATTCCTGCTCGTTCTCCTCATCCGATTCTACCGGCTCTCCTGCGTTTGCGCGGTCAGCCCCGCCGATTACTACGACGTATTCGCCTCTGGGCTTCTCCGCTTCTACTGCTGCCAGCAGGGTTGAGAGGGTGCCACGTTCGACTTTTTCAAACAGCTTGGTGAGGTCGTTTGCGAGCGCCGCCGGACGATCTCCAAAGACGGCCAGGGCATCGCGTAGAAAATCGGGCAGGCGGTAAGGACTTTCATAGTAAATCAGCGTATGCGGCGCATCGCGGTCTACGGCCAGGAATCTGCGTCTCGCCGAAGATTTGCGCGGCGGGAAACCGCGAAACGTGAAGCTGTGGACGGGTAAGCCTGAGAGCACGAGTGCCATCACGAAAGCCGCCGGACCGGGGATCATCGTCACGTCAATGTGGGCGCGAATTGCTCGCCGTACCAGCGTAAAGCCAGGGTCAGAGATACCAGGCGTGCCGGCATTGGTGACAAGGGCAACAGCTTTGCCCTGCCTCAATAGCTCTTCGATGCGTTCGCCGGCGCGCTGCTCGTTGTACTCATGAAAGGCTATCTGCGGTTTGTGAATAGCGAAATGTTTGAGCAACAGGCCTGTCTTGCGCGTGTCTTCGCTGGCGATGAGATCAACCTGGCGTAACGTTTCTAATGCGCGTAATGTGATATCGTTGAGATTGCCAATAGGTGTGGCGACAAGATAGAGCATAGATTTGCCCTCCTGGCCCCCCTTTTCCGTTAAACTATATATTGGATGATACAAAGTTGAATGAAAAATAACAATAGTGAGCTTACATTATAGTTTAGTCCTTCCTCATTGACCATAGGTATCCATAGCTGTACAATGGCTGTATACTCCGGGGATAGGTAATCTGTACCAGTCTGTCAGTAAAATAATCAGAGACTTGCCAGATTTGAGGTATTCTGAAACTGGCACTGATGACCTTTTTTCTCCCGGCCTGTGTGCGAGAAGAGCAGCCAGCGGCAGCCTGTTATCCACCAACTCTACTGCCGAGCCACTCTATTTCTACGTAGACGGCAGCGGAAACAAGCGGAATTGAAAACCTCAGCGTTTTCTACTTCAAAAATATTTCATGTTTCCAGGGTGGAGCGATATGAAGAATTATATAATCTGACTGTGAAAAAAGTACAATAAGGATTGACTGACCACATCTCTTATGCTACACTTCGGAATATAACGTATTATCTAGCGGTTCCTCTTCTTGTAGCTTCTGTGTCACTGTAGAACACACTGTATTGCAAGAGAGTTACAAGCGTAGCTTATACTCTAAATGGTCCGGCAAGCCAGGTATGGGAAAAGCGGGAGGGGATGTCCTCTGAGAGGGAACCCGCTTGCCCCGCCTGACAGGCGCGATCCTGGACCTTGATGGAATCATTTTTTACGAGAGTGCAGATTTTTTTATGCAGCACTATGCGTTGAAAGGAAAACGTTCTATGCCATCCCTGGAAACTGCAAATGTGGGCAGGGCAGTGGCAGCAAGAGTCGGTACAAATATACGCGAAGTACGCACCAGACTAGGCATGACTCAAGCTCAGTTGGCTGCCCCCGAATTTTCCATCTCCTACATTTCTGCCATTGAACGCGGGAAGATCCGACCTTCGCTGAAGGCGCTTTCCGTGCTGGCTCGCCGCCTGGATGTCCCCCTCACCTTCCTGCTGGAAGGCTCACCGGCGGGCGCTGCCGAAGCGCGGGCAGTTGGCTATTCACCGGCAGATACCGGTCCTGATCAGAAAGTGGATCTCGATCTGCTCCAGGCCAGTGTGCTTGTACAGCAGGGCGCTTACGCCCAGGCCGAAAAGTTGCTAGCCCCCATCCAGCCGGAACGCATCACCACCGACCAGGCATACCAGTTCTATTTACTACAAGGGCTGGTACACCTGGGCAGCGGTGAGTACCAGGAGGCCGTTGTCGATCTGCGTACTGCCGTCTCTCAAGGCGAAGCACTCGACGACAGAGAATATACCGAGCGCGCTCGCAACCAGCTCGGTAAAGCCTACTACCTGCTCTATAACTATACCCTGGCGCTGGAGAATCACCTCAAATGTTGCCAGGCTATCGAGAGCGGGCAGATCAGCGATCCTGTTTTTTCCCTCGAAGTGTTCAGCAACCTGGCAAACGACTACTTCCGTTCCGGCGAACTGGAAAAGTCTATTGACTTTTCTCACCGCGCGCTGGCAACCCTGGAGCAGATGGAGCACGATAGCAAAGGTTTCGCGCAAAGATATATAGAGATCAGCCAGCACTACAAGGAGGCCGGGAAACTGGTCATGGCCCGTGAATATGCCATGCGCAGTCTGGCTCTCTATGAGATGCGCGACGAGCAGCGCCTGATCGGTCTGACCCACCAGCGTCTGGGAAAGGCGCTGGAGAAGCGGGGCAAGCTGGATGAAGCCGAACAGGAGTATCGCAAAGCTATCGCCATCGAGCGCGAACTGAACGATGAAATCGCGGCCTCTACCTGCCATACCGCTCTGGCGGAACTCCTGCTCAGACGAGGACGGGCAGAAGTGGCAGAACAGGAAGCCCGCGAAGCTCTCAAGTTTGCGCAGGCCAGCAAAGACGCCCAGACACAGGGGCAGGCACTTATCACTCTGGCGCAGATTCGTCACCAGAGCGGCGATTTCGCCTCCGCCGATCAGCTCTTTAACGAAGCCCTGGAATTGCTGGATGCCTCGCAGGCTCATGAAATCGCTGCCGGCGCCTACTTCCGCTTCGCTAACCTGCTGGAGGAGCGTGGCGAAATGCAGCGTAGCCTCAATGCTATCAAAAAAGCTTACGAGCACCAGCGCCTCGGTAAGCGAGTCGATTTTGAATAGAGCAACCAGAACTGGTCGGGCCAGCAGCAGACACCTCTGTTCCGCTGAGCCGATAGACAAATGATACAATGATATCTTGCCGGTACCACCGGGAAATGCAATGACTCCAGTGTATGGTACCGGCATTTTGTGTCACCTATTACGCTGGTTCTCTCTTGCCTATACAGTTGATTTGTAGTATACAATAGATGGATCTGTTTCAACCCTGCTTACCCTTTGATGTGCGTGTGCGGGGATTCTGCACATCTACGGGCATTCTGGAGGGAGTTCCCGCATGCCATTGACAGCACGCGATTTGAGATATCACCCTGAACAAAGTTATCCTTTGCTCTACGCCTACCTCCACCGCCATGCGCAGCGCTACCTGGGTACGTTTAGATTCGACGCTTTCGAGGTCGATATCGTCATCGGTCATGTTGTCGAACAACTGGTGCGCCTCGGCTTGCTCGGCGGAGGCGATCAGACGCCTCCGACGGCCCTTGATCGCCTGACCGATGCGCAATTTTATGCCTTTCTCAATCACAGTGTAAAGAATAAGGCGATAGATCGCCTGCGCAAGCGCCGTTTGCAGGTGAGTGCGGCTTCTGAACTGATAGGACCGGAAGAGGAAGACGAGGAGAATCCTCTGGACAACGTTACCGAGCCGGTATGGGGCAGTGCTCCTTTCTCTACGCCTGAAGAGATTGTCCTGCACCTGGCATCGCAGCAACAACTGCGCAATCTGCTAAAACATTGCATTCTCCTGCTGCGGGCAGCTCCTCATCAGTTGCAGGCTGTCGTTCAGGAACTCCAGGAGTACGGGGCCGATGATTTGTTACGCGCCGTTCTTGAGGATATCTCTACCTCGCTCCCGGCTTCGGCGGGTCCCCATGCCAGCCAGCATAAGGACCATGCACACAAGAAGTTGCGCTCCTGTCTTCAGCAACAGAGCACGAATTTGACAGTGATGGTAGCTTTACGTTTGATAGAGTGTAAACAGTTCGACGCCCGCACCGGCGCTTTCTCTGTAGATATTTCTACTCTGACGCGGGAAGATCTCTCAGACGCCAGTGTGCGCGAGGGTCTACAACAACTGGTCGCAGAAGGCTTGCTCGACTGGCACGGCGAGGAGACTATCAACCTCACCCCGGCACAGATGAAGCGTCTTAGCCGCTTCTATAGAGAAGAATAGGCGGCAATTCCTGGAGGAAGAACATGGATAGCGAGAAGCAATTTGAGGACGGCTCCCCTTCTCGTGACGGGCAGAACAATCTGGCCCGCTGGCTGGAGCAGATATTACTGGAGGCTCGCCAGAGCGCGAGCGAAACGTCTGTCCAGGAGGTGGCTGCCCCTCAGCCGGAACTTTTACCGGGGAGCAACTATCATCTCCTTTTCTACCAGCAGATCCCCGACTTTGTTATGGCTCAACTCAGTGGCGATGCGCAGGCCACTCTACGCTATGCTACGTTACTCTATCACCTGGCAGCTTGCCGCACCTGTCACGAGGCATATCTCGAAATGTACCGGGCGCTGTCTGCCGCGCTCGATCCAAATAGCCCGCGCCCTATCTGGGGTCAGGGGACCCGCACCCTGGCCGCCATTCCTCATCGTATGCTGAGCCACCTTTGCCAGACCCTGATCAGTCAGGCGGAGGCAGAGCTGCGCCAGGGGCGCCGTGACCGGAAACATACCCGCGCAGAGAGCGCGGCACGTTCGCTCCTGCAACTGGCAATCCGCATCAGCGCGCATATCGCGCAAAGCGCGGTCCGCCGTCAGGCGTTGCAAGATCTCGTCAGTGTGGCAACCCTGTGCGAGGAACTCTCGCTGCCAGAAGAGGAGCGCCCTGCTCTTCATGCCTATACTCCTGTATCTCCGACAAGCGCCGGTATGCGCAGTGTGCGCCGCAGTAGAACGGTGCGCCAGGCCGGTATGCTCCCACGCCAGACAAATCAGGAATCGCCCGCCATCTATCTCCAGTCACATCACCTCAACGGGCGTATCATCCAGCGCGGTCAGGTGCTGGAACTGCACCTGCAAGATCTAGACGAGACACTGCGCGGACACCACGTCGTCATCTCCGTTCTGCTCGGCTCGTTGCTGGAACCGGTGCGCTGGCGCGGCGGCAATCCGCACGCAATCCATAGCACCGTACCCGTCGATGCAGCAGGTACGCTGATCACTCCGCTAGGAGAGACGGAACTGGATCTCAGCAATGTCGAGGAATACAATCTGCTGGAAGCCATGTTTATGCTACTCGAAATACGAGTTTTACAGGAAAAATAGAAGTGGAAAAGCGTTTTTATTTTCCCAGTTCCTGCCGGCTCTGGAACGCGCGTCGAAAATAACTAAATGCTTCATGAACCTTTCCTGTCTGCTCTAGTAGTTCTGCATAGCGTGCTGACTCGTTTGCCAGTTCTTCATGACAGTGCAGGCGTTCCAGCATATCCAGACCGGTAGCAAAATGGCGGTCTCCTTCCTCATACTGCTGCCGCGCGTAAGCGATATGGCCGTAGAGAACGTGAGCATCGGCTCCGATGAGTGTGTCGCCGACTGGATCAGCCAGTTCGCAGGCCCGCCGAATATACTGATGAGCCGTTTCAAACCGCTGCTGCCGCAACTCCCACTCGGCGCGGCGCGCCTGGATGCTGGCCTGTACCAGGGAGTCCTGTGTCATCACCATGCTGTTCTGGCCTGAAATTTTTGCAAAGAAGATTCCGGTCTGCTCTTCTCCTGCCTCGATGACGGCTTTGCCCAGGTAATAGTACAGTTCGCTGGCAAGTTGCCTCTGCATACGCTGGTGGTAAAGCTGTGTGCATTTCATCGCATAAAGAAGCGCCAGTTCATATACTCCAGCTCTAGCGTGCTGCTGGCAGAGCTGCCAGTAAGCGTCCTGCATCTTCTCAGGAGCAGCCAGGCTCTCTATCAGGGCAAGAGCTTTGCCGAACATAGTGATGGCCTGTGCTGGATTTTCAAGGCAGGTGTAATGCTGTCCGGTGTGCATGTAGACCTGAGCAGTGAAGAAGGGGTCGGATGGCCTGAGGGATTCAAGCAGCGAGAGGCAACGCTGCTCAATCGACAGCGCCTGCGCATAGTTGCGCATAGCAGCCTGAGCCAGCGCCTGGAGATGGAGTGTGCGCACAAAAAAATAAGCAATCAGTGCATCATGAGTATCTTTGGCGCCCTGTATCGCCTCTGCCAGCACATAATCGCACTCCTGGAACCGCCCGACTTTATAATAAGCCCGACCAAGTAAATAGTGTCGCCGTAATTGCTGGGCTGGCGTGAGTTGTCCGGCAGCGAGATTCTCCAGTTCAGCTAGAGTCTGTGCTGCAACATTTTGTCTAATCTGTACTTCTGCTTCCAGAAGAACTAATTCTATTTCATCATTATCTACTTCACTAATACTTGATGACCCGGAAGAGTGTTGTTCCTCTTGCTGAGAGCGCACCGGCAGCAGTTGTGCCGGTGGGAGGCCAAGCCTGTTGGCAAGGATCTCCAGAGCACGTAATGATGGGTGGATCTGGCCACGCTCTATGGCGGAGATGTAACTGACTGAGAAGTCGGGGGCGGCAAGCTGGCTCTGAGTGAAGTGCCGGGCCATGCGGGCCGCTCGCAACCTCTCTCCTACGGACTTCCCGATCTTTCCTGACGATTGTTCAGGACACATAGCCTCCTCCTCACCATACCGGGACGTTAAGAAAGAGTCAATAAATACACAGAATAATGGTTAACTGCATTGTAAAGTACACTATGTTTTGTGTCAATATGGAAATGCAATAAGTATTAAAGAGATACTCATACAATTTTCTTGTGTTACAAGAAAGTCCTTGCCTGTATCGGCGCCTCACCGGCGAGGTGGAGACTCACTATGTGCCGCTCTCAGAACCCGCTCAAGCATCTGCGTAAGTGCATCCAACTCCTCTTCTCCAAGATATTGCACGAAATATTTGATAATCCCCTCAACATAAACCGGCCAGGCCTGCCGAAAGGCGCGAAACCCTTTAAGTGTGAGAACTGCATAGGTTGCTCGCCGATCTGATCCGTTGCGCTCACGCCTGAGCAATCCTTCTCGTTCCAGGCGATCTACAAGGCGTGTGAGACCACTCCGGCTAAGTACCACTGCTTGAGCCAGCTCATGCATGCGCAGACGGCGGTTCGGGGCTTCTACAAGCGCAAGCAATACATCGTAGGATGAGAGCGGCAACTGCCCGGCTTCAGCCAGTTCGTGTTCGATCAGATCGATTACCGTTGCATAAGCAGTTATGAAGGTGCGCCAGGCTCTCAGTTGTGTTTGCTCCAACCGAGTATCTACAATATCAGCCGGTGTGATCCGTTTATCAGATCCGCTGCTTAATGCCTCAGCAAGAGTGTTTGCTACTTGAGTTAAAACTGGTTCGCCATTCTCAGCCGCGTAGATGGTATCGAGATGAATATTCGCCCGGCGTGACAATTCTTCCCGTGACCACTTTAGCCATTTTCTATATTTACGTAGCTGTGTGGGTGATAAGATGACATGCTGTGACTGGCGCGATGATGATTTAACCTTACTACCAGAGTCATTCACATTTATTAATGATGCGCCATCCCGTGTAAGCTTTTGTATCCAGTATTTTTTGCGCTCATAGGCCTGCTGATAAGTATTTTTAGATGAATCTAATGTCTCTAGTGCCTCTAATCTTGGAGATAACCCTGCTTGCTGCATTTCTGCGAGCCATAATCCTTCAGGAGTATTTTTGCCTGTATCGAGTAAATGCTGGCTTAAACGAGTAAATATGTTAGTTGCCAGGCCGACATAGCGTATACTGTTATCTCTCACATCAATAAGGGCGTAGATTGTATACATGGTTGGACTCCTCTCCATTGTTGCGCAGAGAGCTGTTTAGTTTTTGATGTTTGCTTCGTCAGGGCTTTTCTGTTTTCCTTTCTCCCCTCCCTCTCAAGAGGGAAAAGAGGTTTTCGGGGGGACACCCCCTGCCCCGCCAGGGGCGGCCGCCCCTGGACCCCGCTTCTCATTCGTTCTGTCCACCTACTTAAGGAATCCCTATTCCCCTCTGGGAACACCCCCTGGATTCCCACTTTTTTAAAAACTGAAAGGCACTTGACAATTACCAGCCACTGGCGATATAGTTAGATTGTTGCATATACAACAATCTTGTTGTGACTGCAACAATCTGACTATATCACAATTCCAGGGAGTATACAATGTCTTCTACAGAAACGATCCGTGTGGCCATTGCCTATTACAGTGGTTCCGGGCATACAGCCAGGCAGGCCGAGGCAGTAGCTCGTGGGGCGGCCTCTGTGCCAGGAGTTCAGGTTGGATTGCACAATGTCGCTGAACTCACCGATGCGCTGTGGACTGCTCTGGACCAGGCCGATGCCATCATTTTCGGGGCGCCTACCTATATGGGATCGCCGTCCGCTGTCTTCAAAACCTTTGCTGAAAGAACGTCCAGAATTTTCGCCGATAACATGCGCTGGAAGGACAAAATTGCTGCCGGGTTCACCAATTCGCAGACGATTAACGGCGATAAGCTCAATTCGCTTATTGATCTGGCGATCCTGGCCGCTCAACATGGGATGCATTGGGTCAATCTCGGCCTCTATGCCGGCTGGGATCACAGCACCGGCAGTATTGAGGATCTCAACCGGTTAGGGAGCTGGCTTGGCGCGATGGCGCAATCCAATGCGGATGCCGGACCCGACGTTGCTCCCCCTAGAAGTGATCTCGAAACAGCAGAGGCTCTTGGCCGTCGTGTCGCTCTGGTGACACGGCAGTGGGTGCGTGGCCGGGCGTTGTTAGCAGAGGAGACACTCCAGTCAGGACCTGTCGATCAACAGGAAGACCTTTGTAGAACGGACCCTCTTTCCTGTACTCACTGAGCAAAAGATCAATGAACAGGTCTTCGACGACTGGATTGCCGACCTCAAAGCAACCTACAACCTGCGCCTGATCGGCGAATAGTTCTGAACCTGTCGTTGGGGCAGGGCTTTTCAGTTTTTAAAAAAGCGGGAGCCCAGGGGCGCACCGGTGTCTCCGCCATAAATGGTGGGACTACAGCTTTTTTGTTTTTCTCCTTCGGGAGGGAGGGAGAAAAGGAAAACTGAAAAGCCTTGCGTTAGGGTTGCAGGTGGGATCAGGACACCCTTCCTTTGTTGCCGCTCAGGAGCACGTAAAAACTTCCCGCCTTCCCCGTTGGAGAAATCCTCCCCCCTTTCGTCTATTCTACAGAGTGCCATCCTTGACAGAATAATAGCTATAAGCTATATTAAAAATAACAATTGGTTATAGCGAAATACAACGAAAAGGAAGTTCGCAACATGATGTCTCCTGAGCAGAATACAATGCCCGGTGCTGCTTCGGTTGCCCGCTATGCGCAGGACGCGCAGATGATGGCGAGTAGTGGTGTACAGAGTGGGGTGCAGGCGCAGTATGCCGTCGTGGCGCAGGATCTGACGCGCGTATTCGGTCAGAAGGTGGCCGTGAGCCATCTCAATCTGGCGGTGCGGCGTGGAGAGTTCTTCGGCTTCCTGGGGCCGAACGGCGCTGGCAAGTCTACGACGATTAAAATGATGGTCGGGCTGCTACGGCCCACAAGCGGCCATGTCTGGATTAGTGGCGTCGATGTCTGGAAGGAACCGGTGCGCACGCGCGCGCTGATCGGTGTGCTGCCGGAGTACCTCAACCTCTATGAGCGACTGAGCGGCAGGGAGTTTATTACGTTTGCCGGCCATATGTACGGAGTGCCGGAGGCGGATATCAGCCGCCGTGCAGACGAGATGCTGAACGTGCTGGACCTGGCTGGCGACGCTGATAAGCTCGTCGTCGATTATTCCGTTGGCATGCGCAAGAAAGTGGCCCTGGCGGCAGCGCTCATCCATCGTCCTCAGGTGCTCTTCCTTGATGAGCCGTTTGAAGGCATTGACCCTATCAGTTCGCGCGTTATCCGCGATATCCTGCATGATCTGACGCGGCGTGGTACCACCATTTTTTTCTCCTCACATATCATGGAAGTGGTCGAGCGCCTCTGCACGCGCGTGGGCATTATCAACCAGGGCATGCTGGTAGCCGAAGGCTCGCTGCAAGAGTTGCGCGAGCGCGCGAGTGGTGAGAAAAAGGATGCCACGCTCGAAGACATTTTCCTCAATGTGGTTGGTGCGCGTAACGAAGAACATAATCTGAGCTGGCTGGAACAGTAAAGAAGGAGCACATCCCATGATGGAGATTCACGCCGATAAGCTGCGCTGGCTGGTCTGGCTGCGCTGGAAGATGGTGCTGCGGGGCTTCAGCCGCAACAATGCCGGGCGGGCGAGTAATCTCATCGGCACCATTATTCTGTTGTTCTTCGTCGTCGTGTTTGGTGTGGGCCTGGGTGTCGCGTCGTTTTTCGGCTATCGTTTTGCTCCGCCGCCGATCAATGCAGAGATCCTCTTTCTCGTACTGACCGGCATCTACCTGTTCTGGATCTTTTCGCCGTTGCTACAGGTTGCAACCAACGAGGGGCTGGATGTCTCGAAGCTTATGCTGTTCCCTCTGACGCGCGGTGAGCTGATGGCGAGCCTGCTGCTCTCGACGCTACTGGATAGCTGGACCATCTTTATCGTCTGCCTGCTGGCAGCTGTGGTGGCCGGCTGGGCGACGTCTGTGCCGATGGCCCTGATTGCGCTGCTGGCAGCACTGATCTTTTATGTGCAGGTGATCGGCATAAGCCAGCTCGTGATCGCGCTGCTCTCGCGCGTCCTGCACAGTCGTCGTCTGCGCGACCTGAGCGTCATTCTGATCGTGCTCCTCTCGGCCTCTGGCTACTTCTGGCAATTTGCTTTTCGCGGCGAGACCGGTGCCGGTCTGTTCCAGATGTTGCAGAGTGGAGCGTTCTCCAGCATCCTGCAATGGCTCCCGCCGGGCATGGCGGCGCGGGCTATCCAGCAGGCTTCGGTCGGTAACTGGGGTATGAGCTTTGTCTGGCTCGGCGGGCTGCTGCTCCTGAGCCTGCTGGTGCTCTACCTCTGGCAAACTGCGATGGAACGCGCGCTGACCGCGCCTGAAAGCGGCGGGGAGGCGCCACGCCGTCGCCGTCGCGCAGAACCGGCAGGTACGGCAGCGGTCAGCATGCCGGCCGCTCCTGTGGCTCCAGCGGGTCTGCTAGCGCGGCTGCGCTCTTCCCAGGTGTTTGCTATTGCTGACAAGGATCTGAAATACTACTGGCGCGATCCACAACTCAAGGCCATGCTGCTGCAATCGCTACTCTCGCTGGTCTTCCTGCTGGTGATTACGCTGCTCAATACCGCCGGGAGAAGCGGCAGTATGTTCACGCCCGGACCCTGGATCGTCATGGCAGCCCCTGGCTACGTCTTCTTTGCGCTCTATACGCTCTCCTATAATGTGCTGGGCTTTGAGCGGCAGAGCCTGACGACGCTCTTCCTTTTCCCTATCGAGCCGAAGCGTGTGCTGTGGGGCAAGAATCTGATCGTGGCTGTCCTGGGCATTGTAGAGATTGTGCTGATTGTTGGTGTGACGGCCTTTATGTCGCAGGGATGGGATTACCTGCTGCCGGCGCTGGCCGTTGGCCTGGCGGGTCTGGGCGTCGTGCTCGGCTGTGGCAACTTTACGTCGGTTTTCTTACCACAAAGGATGAAGCAGATGCAGCGCGGCTTTCAGACCACGCAAGGAACGCCGGAAGCTGGCTGTATGCGTGCGCTCCTGTCAATGCTGGCCTTCCTGGTGATGCTGGTTATTCTGCTGCCGGTAGCGGCGGCGTTTGTGTTGCCTGTGCTGTTCCATGCCCAGTGGATCTGGACCATCTCGATCCCGGCCTCGCTGCTCTACGGCCTCATCTTCTATTATGTAGTGACGGCGCTGGTGGCCACGCGCATGATCAACCACATTCCTGAGATTCTGGAAGTCGTAGCCAGAGAATAGAGTCATACTTTTCTTCATCTTTCAAGATGAAGAAAAAGGTTTTCGGGGGGCTCCTCCTGGACCTCCCTTTTTATTCTGGCTTCTCGATGGATGCCGGGCGAGGACGCCTTTTAGAGGAACGCACGAGCAACAGGACCGGTACAATCAGGATGGCAGCAACAAGCACATATGCGGCAATGTTGGCAATGGTGCCGAACGTACTGGCCTGCTGTGGCGTGGTGCCGATGGCTGGCGGGTAGAGGCCCGTGATAATGAAGTGCGGACTCCCCCCCACGTTGAATGTGTTGATGGTCTGCCGGCCTGGAATATCAAGCATAGCGACACCGCCCCCTTGCAGTGCTGCAAAGCCAAGTTGTCCATCGCTGGTAATAGCAATGGATACCGGTACGGCATCAACTTTGATGACACGATTCGGCTCGCGTGGTGGCTCGTAGCCAGGGTTGACAGGCGTGAGCACAATGATCTGCTTGTTCTGCTGGTCAGGGACGTAGATCTCACCGGTGATGGCATCATAGTCCATCAGGCTGTATTTGCCACCTGAAACAAGCTGAAGCGTCTCGTGCTTGTTCAGGCCGATAGCAAAGATACTGCCCTGCTGTGTGGTGACATAGGCAGTGGCTCCGGGTGGAATAATGATGTATTCGGGCGTGCCGGCGATGGTGATGCTGGCGAGTTTCTGGCCGTTGCTATCGTCGAACACTTCGACTGCGTTGCCGGCGGCAACCCAGAGCTGGTTGCCGATCGTATTGGTCAGCGCCGAGCCAATGACAGCGACAAAAATGCCGTGTACGGGTCCGCTGGTTTGAAAGGTACGCTTGATTGTGCAGTCGCTGGTATCCAGAGCGGTGACGCTGTTTGCTCCACTGCCGGCGGCAAAGATCGTGTTTGTGTTTGTCACAATGTTGGAGAGCAGCGTGGGATGGCCGGGAACATCGGCACTGCAAATCGTTTCGCCCGTTTTGGCAGCGATGATTGCGACTTTATTAAGCTGTGGCTGTGTTACATACAGAAAACGCCCGTCATTGCTGAGTTGAATCATATGTGGATCGCCCGGTATGGCTATCCTGCCCGTCTCTTTCTGCTGCCCGACATCAATAATGCTGATGCTTTTCGCCGTACCCGCGACATAAGCCAGATTGGGCGCGCCGCCGTCAGCATAGGCAGCGGGTACGGCGGCGAACAGCAGCATAGCGCAAGCAAGCGCCGGCGCGACAAGCCAGCGGTATATACGTGAAATGTTTTGAATCACACCCCTATCCCTTCCTGATCCTATAGTTTTGGTGTAAGAGAGAGCCAGGTATTGCTCGCGCTATCAAAACGGTAGAGTTCCGTAGGATATTGCATCGTCAGGTAGACCTGGGGAGCATTCTCAGGATCAGCTACCAGATTGTACAGATTCCCCTTGATTTTGGGAAGTGTACTCCATGTTTTTCCCCCATCGGTACTGCGAAAAACGCCCTGCGCGGTGCGCCCATAAATCGTCTGTGGATCTTTGGGTGAAACGGTGAGGGAGCCGTAGGCGGCCTGCGTATTGACGACGGTAAACGATTTTCCCTCGTCGGTTGAGGCATAGATGCCAGCGTCGCCGGCGACGTAGAGCGGCTTACCAGGCCCGGCGGTGACGATATGTCCGAAAACGGCTCCCGTCACACCCTGCACTTTTTCCCAGTGCTGGCCCCCGTCAGTGCTGCGAGCCATGCCATCGGTGCTGCCGGCCAGCAGATGATGCGGCTTGCCGGGCAGGACGAGCAGGCTGGTCAGGCGACCGAACGGCAGCGGGCTGGTTTTACTGAAGTGCTCGCCGCCGTCTTTACTGACCAGCAGGCCCTGTGCGCCGAGGCTTGAAACGTAGACATACACTTCGTCGGGCGAGCCATTTCCTGCGGTCTCAAGGAAGATATTCTGATCGGCGGTCAGTTGCGAGGCCGCGATAGCCATTTTCCATGTCTGTCCCTGATCATCGCTCCTGTAGAGTCCGAGCGTGCCTCTGGCGCCGGGGAGCGCCGGATACGTCAGAACGTAGAGGCGCTGTGGATTGAGCGGGCTGCTACTAAGCGAGTCAGTCATCAGACCGTCCATGAGCTGCCCTGGCCCGGCTGCCACCATGCTCCAGGTGGCGCCGTTATCGGCTGAGCGGAAGAGACCGTAGTGCGTCGCCAGGATCATCGTTTTGTTGGGAAAGATCAGCATATCGTGCGGGTGATTGGCGGTTGTGCCAAATCCGTTCACGCGCTGTCCTGGCGGCGTGGGATTTGCGTTACTACCGGGTGTGGGAGCGCCAGAGCTGTCGCAGGCCGCGAGCAAAAGCAAAACGATGCTCAGCAATGCCATGAGCGCGGAACGCCCGGTTTGCGTTCTTTTTAAGTGTGCCATATGCCTGTTATTGTGCGTTGATCGACCTTGATCCTGTGTTTCCATAAAGGTTCCCTGATCTATTATTGCGCGGTGAACCATTCTACCCTTGCTTCGTGCGGAGTGTTATCCGCCGTACGAATGAGAATGCGTATCTGCCAATGACCGGGCATACTCAGCATGCCGTTGCCGGTGAAATTACCCTTACCGTCTGGTTGCAGATCGAGCTTATCGGTCCCCATATCCATGTCAAGATGGGTCGTGAAGGCTGAGACGCTGGCGTTGCTGACCGGCTGCCCTTTATCGTCCTGGACGTTGACAGTAAATATGTTCGGACCGAAGCGGTTGGGCGAGATGGTGAGTTTGACGGTGAACTTGCCATCCAGCGTTTTAACGCTAGTGATAAAAGGTTTGACCTGTACGCTTTGTGCTGGCGCAGCAGGCGGAATCGGCGCGAGCGTGCCGGAGAAGACGGTCATCAGGCCAGTACAGATGACAATGCTGACTCCAAGCAGCGATTCCAGGCGCAGTACGCTCGCCAGTCTGCTCGTTTGCCTGGTGATGCGCCTCTCAAACACTTTACGTACCGGCGCGATCAGATCTACCTCTTTCTCTGTATCTGATATGCTATGCGCGTCGGGCAGGCTGGACGCTGGTGGTCCATCGCCTTTTCCCTGGTATTTCATATAGTTTTTCAGCAGGCGCGGGCGCAAATAGCCGAGATGAACGGCCTCGATGATCAGCAGGCCCAGGACAAGCAAGATCTTCACGATAAGTGCACGACCATAGGCGGTCAGGAACAATTGCTGCCAGTTGAACATCTGAATGGCGGCGCTAAACGGGCCGGTGGTCGCCATGATGATCACGCCCACAAGGGCTAGCGGGAAGAAGCGCGCAAGCATGGTGAGCAGTGAATGTGCCTGCTCGACTGCCGGTAGATCTTTCAGGACAGGCAGGCAGACCAGGGCAACATAGAGTATGCCGCCAATCCAGAGCGAGGCGGCGAGCAGGTGTAGCCAGTCAGCCAGCACTGCGAAGATGCCGAGGCGGCCTGTTACACCTGCTGCGCTACCGGAGAAGGTGACGGCGATCAGCAGGGCCAGGGCCAGGATGAGGTTTGTCCAGGATATGAGGCTGTTGATGATGCGCGAACGCTTGTTAGAGAGCACGCTGTACACTGCAAGAATCATCGCCAGGACGATGATAACCTCACGTATGACCCAGAAGAGACCGAAGCGACCGTTTGCGATCAGGTGAAAGAACAGAACCGAAGAAAAGACCTGATCCCACCTGCCGCCGGTGATGGCGAGCGACTGTCCCAGCAGTACACCGAGGTTGGCGAAGAAGAGCACACGTAGTATCGGCTGCGCAAAACGGTGATCGAAGCGTTGTATCACATCGCGTTCGACGGCTTGCTGCTCCGCCCGCTCTTCCTCGGAGGTCTCCAACACGAAAGTGCGCCAGAGTTGCGCGCCAACCCAGAAGATTGTGCCGAGATCGACAAGCGCAATCATGATGAAGCTGAAGAGTGTCGGTATGTCAAACTGACCATTGGCCGCTGCCGAACTGTTGCCGAGGGCGTTCTGGGTCGGTAGCGGGCCTTTCAACTGAGGGACAGAACCGTCCGGTGCGGCAAGATAGAAAACGAACGAATTGCTCAACACATGTCCATCGGCTGCCGACTGCGTGCGCCAGGAAACGATATAGACATCGGGCGGCAGGTCGGGCTTCAGGGCGATGTCCAATTCGCGCGTGGTGCCGGGGATGATCAGCGAACCGTTCACGTCCACACGCTGGCCCGCTGAGTTGGTGACGTAAGCTCTGCTGGTCGCAGGATTGAGATCCTCGCTAAACCAGAGATGAACCTGTGCCGGTGACGTCGCCAGGACCGCGTTCTGGGCCGGATCAGATTTTATTAAGATGGCCTGCGCCTCGCTCGCCGCCGGAAAGAGCAGTAGCAGGGCCAGTGCCAGTGGTAGTGCCAGCAGCACTGTTCGGCGAGCCAGGCTCGCCAGCCGCAAAAATATCATGCTTTTCTTGCTCAATGAAGAGAAAATGGTAGTCCCGCCATAAATGGCGGAGGTCGGGGGACACCCCCGTCCCCCCGCCAGGAGGGCTGACGCCCTCCTGGACCTCCCCTTTTTCCGTTCAGTC
>JADBKA010000010.1 GCA_014896635.1 Ktedonobacteraceae bacterium | reverse complement strand
TGGAGTCTTCCCTACGATGCGAGCACATCTCCCCCAGGGAGAGCGATCCTGTACCCATGCCCAATAACCCCCTGCCACCTGTCCGCTCAGATGCACCGGGTAATAGAGTGCCTGATAATACATCTCTTATATTATCTCAGAGAAATGCGAGCGTCAACATGCCCTGCTTTACCCACCCAGATTTTCAGAGAGTGCAAGGAAAGTTGAGAATGGGTAGCCTGAAAGTCATGTAGTGTGAATTTTTCAGATGTTGGTGAATTAACAAAAATTTTTATGGCAAAACCCTTGCATGTGAGCACAGGAATGTTATACTAAGTAAGAACAATACACTACGAACCATTGAATCCCATAGAATGGTTCGTGAGACGGCATCGCCCAGATAAGCGTCCTTACTAATTTGCGTGCTCTGCACATAGTGCCGGTTTTTCTAGTAATTTGTTTTGGGTGAGAGAACTTGAGGAAGAGAAGCCTTGGAGAATGTATTATTTTGTTGCTTCCTCGCGTTCTTCATCCTCGACCTGAGAGGCTCCTTGGGGGGATGAAACTCATCAGGTAATTAACCGACCTCACAGGTGATGCGAAAGCGGGTTACTGGTGCCTATAAACCTGGTACTCCCGGAGAAGCCTGTACGTGGGAAAAAACAAATGGATGGGGTGGATTCGTAGGTGTGACACACAATTTATAGCAGCATCATATCGGTAAAGCTGTTATGGTAAGTATTTGTGCAGTTGAGTAACTCCGGGCTATACCAGGGATACCATCGATGTTTTGTGATGGTATTGTGATGACGTTGTAAAACCTGTGATGTATACTCTGGTTAGAATGACAGTGATGAGCGATGAAGTAGGAGAACCTTATGTTCAGCATTTTAGTCGTCGAGAGCGGGAGATTGATAACCAGGCTGCTGCAAGAATCTCTGGGGATTGAACAGTGTCACATTGATGTGATCTATAACGGCGAGGATGCTGTACTATTTGCATTACATACAATGCCTTCTCTTATCATCCTGGATGTCACGTTGCCGGGAGTGGATGGATACGCCATCATTCAGCGGCTACGGGAGCATCCCAAATCTATGCATATCCCGATCATCATGCTCAGTTCCTCTCCTACATTGACGGAGAAGATTCGCGCGCTTGAGCTGGGCATCGACTGTTACATAGGTAAGCCGGTGAACAGGGATGAGCTGCTAGCAAACGTCCGGCGCCAGCTCTCACGGGTGCAACAGACATCGCTCTCCCCTCTGACCCGGCTGCCAGGGGGAGTGCAACTGAAGCGGGCAATCGAGTACAAGCTGAAGAGTGAGGACCCTTGGAGTCTGCTCTATCTTGACCTCGATCATTTTAAAGCTTTTAATGATATTTATGGCTTCCTGGCCGGCAACGACATGATTCTGCTCGTAGGTGATATTTGCCAGCGGGTGGTGTACCGCTACGGGAATACGGATGATTTTGTGGGCCATATAGGTGGTGATGATTTTGTGATCGTGACGACCCCTGATCGAGAAAAAACTCTGTGCCAGCATATTCTGGAGACATATCGCCGTGAGAGCGCGGTACTCTACCGCGAGGAGGATCTCAAGCGAGGCACAATTTGTGGGGTAGATCGCAAAGGCCGATCCTATGAGTCGCCGCTGGTAACGCTATCGATAGGCGTGGTCAGTGATCGCCAGCGCTGCCCACATAGTATTGATGAGGTAGGAACACTGGCCGCGCAGGCAAAGTTGCGAGCAAAACAGTCCTCAGACAATATTTTCTGTATTTCTTCTCAGTCCTATTGGCGTCCCCTCGCGCTCTCTACAAAAAAGTCCTCAGGTGCAACAATATTCACAACCACTATCCCTTTGAGTCTGACCGCTTTCGGCAGGCAGGATCTCTCCCCCTTGAAAGAGGATGCTATGCTTGAAATATGAGAGGGAGTGATTACAACGAATGGACGAACAGCAGAATCAGGATGTAACCGCGCAGCCCCTGGCAGAAGGAGAGCGTGAAGCCAGGCAGCAGGCAATACGCGAAAACGCGAAACGCATCTTCCGCGAGAGCGGTATGGCAGAGATGTTGCAGGGGATTAACCGCAACTTGCTCAAAGGGAGAGGGCGTTTTGAAGAATACGATTCGATGGTGCTGCTCAAGTGGGGAACGAGTGCTACCTTGCGGCATCTGTGGATCGAGGTGGCCGGTAATACCCTTCGTTTCCGCTTGCAGCAGCACAGGAAGTGCTCTCGCGCTGTCCCACTCTGTGATGGTGAATATCATACGTTTACCCGCGCGATGTGGTCTAACCGCGCCTTGCTTCAGGCCGAGTTGAAGAAGTATTATGACAGGCCAGTAGCTGAATCGTCTTCTGATTAGCGTACTGGTCCTGGTGTGCTGGTCGCTAAAAGTCTGCCGGGCACAGGTAGAGCGGGAGAGAGTGTAAAGAAACGTTGGTCACAGCGGCTCCAGGGGGTAGACGTGAGAGGTACCCGCCCTGCGTCCTAGCGCATTGAGAGCCTGATAGCAGGATGAAGCGTAGAAGTTTTCGTGCTCCATCTCGCCAGTCCAGTTAAAGAGGTGCAAAAAAACGTTTCCCTGGCTAATGCGCTGCCCCTCTTCCTCTGCGCCGCCAGAACTGGCAAGAGAAGGTCGGGTCTCGATCAGATCTGCCTCACGTATACCACGTGCTATGAAAGCAAAGCTCAGAGCTAATGGTGAGAGCTGCCGGTGCA
Organism: Ktedonobacteraceae bacterium; assembly: GCA_014896635.1. The sequence goes on along the minus strand of JADBKA010000010.1, from coordinate 36,231 downwards.
GTCCTTGCAGCCATCCCCGCTGGACGAATTCGGCCTGGTCGGCAGGCACTGTATAGAGATGGGCAGCGGCCAGAGCAGTTGTTGCGGCAGGCCGATGGCAACCCCAGAGGTAGCGCATAAACCATTGCTCAGGTGGTGAGGTCAGCAGGCTGGCAGCGGTACCTGTTAGCAGGTTCCTGGGGTTGTAGCGTTCTCTGACGCTGCGCCAGGTCTCGTCGTCTTCCCAGGTCGTAAAAAAAAAATAATAGTGTTCAGGGCTGCCGGACCGATATAATTGCGCAGTGACAAGACCTGGAACATTGCGGATGGTATCAGCAACGGTGCGAACGCCGGCCAGTGCATCAGCATCTTTTCCACTTTCTGTACGTACTAACGTCGCAACAAGCAGTTCCATGCAACAATCCACCAACAATCGTATTCTTTAAAAATTTCCTCAAGTAAACTCCCCTGACAGCATAACATATCTTTTGCTGGCAGTACAACGCATGGGACTTTTCTTGTAATCGCTCTTGTGGGTCTCTTCTCCAGCGCGTATACTGCTGGTATAAGACTGAATGTCGATAACCAGGAGGGTTTGAATGCTTAATCCTGCTGATGTGAACCGCAACGCTGTGGAATGGAAACCGGCCAGTTTAGAAGATGCGGCAATCTGGGTATCAATTAGCCGGCGCAGTGCCGATCAGATTACGTTTGAGACCGAAGAGGCTCAGATTGCGCGTTTTAAAGAAGAAAGTCCTGAGAAAGCTGCCCAGCGTTATCTGCTCTGGCGTGATGATACTCCTGTTGGACGGCTCCGCTTCTTTTCACATGGGAGTACAGCGGAGTTGGACGGCCTGGTGCTTTTGCCAGAGGCGGGAGGGAGTGTAGCAGTACAGGTGGTGGCGGAAGCGATGGTAAGGGCTGCGGCGCTCGGTGCGCGCGTTCTCAAGGCCACCTATCCAGCGGCATATATCGCCTCGTTCGCGGCTGCCGGCTTTCAAGAACTGCGGCGTCGCACAGGGATGACAGCGGCAACAGATATCTCGGTCCCCCTGTTCCCGTTACCATCCTCGCTGCGTGTGCGCGAGATGTATCCTCATGAGAGCGAACAGGTTGCTATTTTGTTACAGCGGGCGTATGCGGGCGGACCTGACAATATTCATCTGGATGTTCCTGCCTGGCGCACCGAAGTACAGACGATTCAGGAGGGCGGATTCGGGCCGTTTATTCCTGAGAGCTGCTTTGTTGTCGAGCACAGCCTGGACCCCTACCACCTGGCCGGGGCGATTCTTGTCCACCTGGAACGCGGTATACCGCGCATTCGTCATATGGTAGTCGCGCCGATGTTCCGGCATGTGGGTCTGGGACAGTTCCTGGCTGTCAGGGCGATGCGCCGCCTGCACGAACTGAGCTATCCGACCGTTATTTTGTACGTCACGCTCGGTATTCCGGCGGTCAATCTCTACCATCGTCTGGGCTTTATTGAGGCAGGACCAACCTATGTTGAGGCGGAACGTACACTCTCGAAATAGGATGAACGGGGAGCGAGATGAAAAACCTGGGGGAGTTTGAACTGATCGCTCGCCTCACGCAAGGATTGCACGCGCCGGCAACAGTTGTGCAGAGCGTGGGAGACGACTGCGCGCTTCTCGATGTGGGCGGCAAAGAGTTATTGCTTGCCACCTGTGATAGCCAGGTTGAAGGCGTTCACTTTACACTCCAGACCTCTACTTCTGAGCAGATCGGGCGCAAGGCCCTGGCAATCAACCTGAGCGATATCGCGGCAATGGGGGGGGTGCCGCGTTATGCCCTCGTCTCGCTCATTCTTCCTGCACAACTTTCTCTCACTCTACTGGATGGAATCTATGCCGGGTTGCATGCTGAGGCGCAAGAGTTCGCAACAGCCATCGTCGGCGGCAATATCTCTGGAGCAGGCAAGGGAGAGCTGTTGATTATAGATATTACGCTGCTTGGCACTGTTGAGCGGGGACATGCACTGTTGCGTAGCGGAGCGCGTCCAGGCGATAGGCTGTTTGTCACCGGCACCATCGGCGATTCGGCGGCAGGATTACACACGCTCCTCCATCCAGATGCGGGCTATCCACAGGGCGCGCAACGCTTTGTGCAGGAGCGCCATCTTGTCCCCCGGCCTCGCATAGCTGAAGGACGCATTTTGAGTCGTTTTGGCCCGGCGATAGTCACGGCTATGCTCGATATCAGCGATGGCCTTAGCGGCGACCTGGGCCATATCTGCGAGCGTAGCCACACAGGCGCACGCATCGAGCTAGCGCATCTCCCGCTCTCGCCAGCCCTGCAAACTATCGCGCAGCAGGCAAAACACGATCCCTACCGCTGGGCGTTACACGGCGGTGAGGATTACGAACTGCTGTTTACCGCTGACCCTGCCTATGAACGACAGGTTATTGAAGCAATACAGGAAGAGACCGGCACAGCGGTGACTTGCATCGGGACAATTTGCGAGGTGCAGGATGGGATGAAGCTGGTGCATCCCGACGGACATGAAGAGCCGCTCTCGGTCAAAAGCTGGGATCATCTGAAAGCAGAAGATAATATGTAAGAGAAGCAATAGCAACCGAAAGCAAAACCTGCCGCGAGCAGTACCTGCGCGATCAGAATCGCCTCAAAACGCGGCACAAAAGCTTGCAGGAGATAGCTGATCCCCATGAGCAGGTAGCCGATGATAACCGAGAGGCGCCGACTGTAGAGATCTGCCAGTGCGCCAGTAGGAACCTGCAAGAGGAAGCAGCCAAGCTCCAGTACGGTCCCGACAAGCACCAGCTGGAGCGGGTTGAGCTTTGCTACTTCAACCTGGTAGACAGCCATAATTGTCCAGATGGTATGCTGACCCAGAGCAGTAGCAAAAGCGATAAACAGGTACACTTTATAAACGCTGAATGTGCTCTTTTTCACCATAAAGGAGTATTTTCCATCTGCTAATCCTGGACATGCTTATTGTGTACAGGAAGGCGGGATACACGCTCGGCAGCCAACAGCAGTAAAAACCACACGAGCATGCATGTATAACGGCTGACAAGAAGACTGGATAGTGTGGGAGGATAGTCGGTAGCAGATGGGAGCTTTAGAGCGCAAAAATTTTACGCAGGGCAAAAGAAAAGGTGCGCAGTCGCTACACTCTTTCGCAGAACTTGCCTGCTGCACGGCTATCCGCGTGCAGAGAAGAAGATGAGGATTTGCATAAAACAGTATTCCTTTTACTACAGATAGCTCCACAGGAGCTTGAGCAGAGTATATCACAGCAAGAAGAAGTTTTCAATGGGTGATCTGTGTGTTTCCGGCTGCAAGTTTAATCTTTTCCTTTCCCTTGACAGACGCTGGCGAAATCAGTAGACTAATCTATAGTTGACTATCAAACAATGTAATGGCAAACTATTGAAAAGACCTGATGCGCGTTGAGCGTGTAGTTGTGTCCATACTCCCCGTAGAAGAGGAGCAGATCTGTGATGACAGAGATAGTCGATTTCTTTTTTTCACCGTTTGTCCCGGTTCAGGGAAAGCGTTTGCAGGCTGCCGTTGAAGATGGCCTGGCGCATGGCAGTCGTATTGAGCCGCAAGATCCACTGCCCGGTGAACCTGTTACCCTCCTGTTCTCCAGCAGGGCCGATGTTCCTGTTGAGCGTGTTGCGGTCTACTACACAACCGATGGATCGGAGCCAGCCGGCAGTCTCGGCAAAGCTACGCATGGCGCAGTTGTGCAGGCAGAGCCGGGTGAGGTCATCTATGACAGCGGCACGGGACTGCGACTGCGGCAATGGAGAGCTGTGATCGCGGGACAGCCGGAGGATACCCTGGTGCGTTACCGGGCGGAAGGCTGGAACCAGGCCAATTCTCAGCAGCACTGGTATGCCGATAGAGCGGACCCGGCAGGTCTCGTGGTCCCGCAAGGACGCTGCTTCGCCTATCACGTTGATCGCTGGAGCACTCCGCAATGGTGGCATGATGCCATCATCTACCAGATCTTCGTTGATCGCTTCAGCGCCGCCTCTGACGAACCGCCTATGCTGGCATACGATCAATGCAAGATTACCGATTTCTTTGGCGGGACATTGCGTGGCATACTGGAAAAACTGGAATATATCCAGGCGCTGGGGGCGAACTGCATCTGGCTCTCGCCTGTTTTTGAGAGTCCCACCCATCACGGCTATAATCCTTCCGATTATTTTCAGGTGGCCAGGCGTTACGGCACAAACGAGACGCTACGCCAGCTCATCCAGGCAGCTCATCAGCGAGGTATGCATGTACTGTTGGACTTTGTGGCGAATCATACCTCGGATGAGCATGAAGCCTTCATCGCCGCTCTCCAAGATCCGACTGGCCCGGCAGCCGCGTGGTACACCTTCGATCCGGCCGGCCACAATGGCTATCGCAGCTATGCCCAGGTACGCAATATGCCGGAACTACACACCGACCATCCTGCTGTGCAACAGTATCTGATCAACGCAGCTCTGCACTGGCTTGGCGACTTCGGTGCTGACGGATTGCGGCTCGATTATGTCTCCGGTCCTTCGCACGCCTTCTGGACAATCTTTCAGCAGGCAATCAAAGAGCGATTCCCGGCTGCCTGTACCATCGGTGAAATTACCGCGCCGCTTCCCGTCATTGCCACGTATGCCGGGCGCATGGATGGCTTCATGGATTTTTCGCTAGCTGGTATGCTGCGCAGCACCTTTGCTCTGCGCACCACTACGCTTCAGGCGATGCTGCATTTTCTGGATGAGCGCCAACCAGAGCTGCCCGCGCAGATGGGCCGGGGAACGCTGCTGGACAACCATGATATGCACCGCTTCCTCTGGCTGGCTGGTGGACATATCGAACGTTTGCGCCTGGCTGCGACCTGCCATTTAACGCTGGAAGGAACGCCCATTATCTACTATGGCACCGAAGTGGGCCTCTCGCAGTATGCCGATGCGCGCAAGGAAAATGCTTATGCACGTGCTCCTATGCTCTGGGGCGAGCAGCAGAATCACCGCCTGCTCGCACACTATCGTCACCTGACCCATCTGCGCCATACTTTCCCGGCACTGCGCTGGGGAGGACGCACAAACGTCGCTGTGGAGACGCTCAATGCCGGTACAGCAGTTTCGCAGCAGGTCGGGGCCTACCTGCGTCATCTGGACGATGAGTACCTGCTCATTGTGCTCAATAACAGTGAACAGAGCGTGCATGTGCGCATAGCCCTGGGGGAAGGTCTGGCCAGGGCCGGCATCCTGCTCCAAAAGACCGCCATGCTGCAAAATCTACTGCCCGGAAGTGGGAACAACGATGGAATTGTGGAAGAAGGGGAGATTGAGCTGGAACTGGCAGCAATGGAGACAGCAGTGTATGCCCGGCGGTGATGAAATTGTGATAAAAGTGGTCAGCAAAACAGTTGACAAATCAACTGTTTTGCGTTACTCTAATCGTAGAACCCTGCTATATGGCCTGCAAGGGCTGTGAGGAATAGAGGGGAAGGTATGGAAACTGCTGGCGATGACGCTATAGTTGAAACAGTTGAGCATGCCGTTTATCGACTGCTGACAAAGACGTTTATTTTGCTGGATGACAGTGATCGTCAATTTTTTGCCGAGCACGGCCTGAGTACGCGGCAATACTGGGCGTTGCAGCATCTGGATGAGCAGCGGGGCTGTTCGATGGTTGAGCTAAGCCGTGTCCTGTTTACGGACAAAAGCAACGTCACAGGGATCATTGATCGCCTGGAACGCCTCCACCTTGTTACACGCACCATTGATCCGCGTGATCGTCGAGTTCAGCTTGTCACTCTCACCCCGCAAGGACGTCTTTTGCGTGATACATTGCAAGAACAGCACAATATGCGCATCCAGGAGTACCTGAGCGTCATCGAATCCTCCCATCTACCTGTCTTACGCGACTACTTGCAAGCTATCAGTCAAAACATTGAGGCATATCTGGAGCGACTCAAAGCAGCAGGAACCTGAAGTATAGAGTGTGGGAGCGCGTTCCTTTTTTCGTCGTCTTCTGATCATATATGACCGGTAGTTTGTAGAAGGGTACTCATCAGGTGAGCGGCATAATAACCACTTCCCATGAGGAGTATCGTCCAGGAGAGGAGATGGTAGCCTTGCAAGAAACACTGGCAGAAGCGCGGGTAGGCTCCGCAACATCGGCGATTCCAGAGAGAGCAACGAATTTTCGGAGCTTCGGAGAGAGAGTATCGAATGTGTGTTCATTTTTTCAAGGAGGTAACGGGTCATGTCATTGAAGCGTGTCCTTACATACTTACTCCCGCTCGCCGTTCTGAGCGCGATGCTCTTTGCGGCTTGCGGCGGTAGCAGCACGGGTGGCACTAGCCAGGGCGGGAACACTGGCGGCGCCATTGATTATAGCGGCACCATCACGATCTGGCACGGCTGGCAGGGCGACTATCTGAAGGCCAAAAAGGATATTTTTGACGCATACACGAAGTTACACCCCAAAGTGACGATCAAGCTGGTGCAACAGGAGCAGCTTGTTGACAAATCTATCACCGCTGTGAAGGCGAAGAATGGTCCTGACGTCATCGCCTGGGTTGATGATTCGCTTGGTAAACTGGCGGCCAGTCGCACGGTGATCCCGATGGATCAGTACCTCAGCGCCGATTTTGTCAATTCGACCTACAGCAAACCTGCGGCGCAGGCGGTGACCTTCAACGGCGAGATCTACGGTGTGCCGGAGACGGTCGAAGCCATCACCCTTATGTATAACAAGAAACTGGTCAAGGAAAGCGATATACCTAAAACTACTGATGATCTGCTTGCTTTCGCCAAAAAGTATCAGCAGGATCATCCGGGGCAGTACGGTGTCGTCTGGAATACCGAGGATGCCTACTTTAACGCACCCTGGTTCTACGGCTTCGGTGCCTATTTTGTCAAAGAAAATGGCACCGTTGGTCTGAACACGCCGGAGTCTATCCAGGCTGCGAAGTACATCCAGTCCTTCAAGCCCTACATGCCCAAACAGATCAGCTATGACGTCGCCTCTTCGCTCTTTACTGAAGGCAAAGCGGCCATGATCATCAATGGTCCCTGGTCGTATGCCGACTACGCGAGCAAAGCGAAACTGGATATCGGCTTCGCTAAACTCCCGACCGTCACAACCAGCAGCACGCCTGCCCGGCCATTTGTCGGTGTGAAATCGCTCTGGGTCACAAACAACGCCAAAAATCCGGCTCTGTGCGCCGATCTGCTCAAGTTCTACACGAACAAAGAGAATCAACTGGCGATGAGCAAGATCACAGCCGAGATCCCGGCTAACGCCGCTGCCGTACAGGATAGTGCCGTCACTTCCAATCCGGCCATCGCCGGCTACGCGGCTCAGGTCCAGGAGGGAGTGCCGCTGCCTAATACCCCTTACATGTCGGCTGTCTGGAAACCGGTGGCCGATGCGCTAACGGCCATCTGGACCGGGAAGCAGACGCCAGAAGCGGCGATGAACGCCGCGCAGGATGCGGCAGTGAAAGGCGTCAAGGGGATACAGTCGTAACGTAGTCAGGTGGGCTGGCGTAGTGGGAAAGAGGGAGGTCCAGGAGGGCGTCAGCCCTCCTGGCAGGGGTTGGCGGGTCCCCGCGATGCGGGGAAGGTGTCCCCCCGAAATCTTCTTTTTTCTTCATCATGTAGAGAAGGGAAAAGGGGGCTGGCCTACCTGCGTATGGCTTAAGCAAAGAGGAGGCATGAGGCATGTTGAAAGTCAGGCGCTCGACGATTTTTTTCTATATGCTGCCGATGCTCGTTACCATCGCCGTTATTAACCTGACGCCTATTTTCTATACCATGTACCTCTCGACAACGAACAATACCCTGTTTAACAACGAGTATACTTTCATCGGCCTGGAAAATTATCGTAAGCTGATCCTCTCAACTGACAGTGACCTGTTATATGTGATCGGGCTGACAGTGCTCTATGTGGTTGTCTGTGTCAGCCTGTTTCTGATCGTAGGACTGCTGGCGGCGCTGGCATTGAACAATACAAAAGTAAAGGGCCTGCCATTCTGGCGCGTGATCTTGCTGGTTCCCTGGGCGACCCCTTATGCCATCACATCCCTGATCTGGAAATTTCTCTTCAATTTCGATTTTGGGCCTTTTAATCAGATCCTACGCCTGTTCCTGGGGCAGGGACGAGATTTCGGCATCCCCTGGCTGACCGATCCTTTCTGGGCATTTGTCGCGGTCGTTGTTGTCAACGTCTGGATGTCTTATCCCTTTTTTACAGTGGTCATTCTGGGTGCGTTGCAGAGCGTGCCGCAGGAACTGCACGAGGCGGCGAGCGTTGACGGTGCTAGTAGCTGGCAGCGTTTTTCTCGCATTACTCTCCCTCTCCTGCGTCCAGCCATCACGCCGGCAACGATTCTCAGTGCCATCACCACCTTTCAGATGTTTGGCACCGTCTACCTGATTACGCAGGGAGGTCCCATCACCAGCGCAGGCAAGCCGGGAGCCACATCGTTTGTCATGATATATATGTATAATCAGGTGCTAGGGGCAGCAGCGGCAAATATTCATTATGCGCAGATTGCTGCTTTTGCCATCACAATTTTCATCATTCTGGGGGCTATCACGTTTCTGGCTCGTTATACAGGTAATATTGGCAAGGAGATTGCAGTATGAGCGCCGAGACGATAGCAGCGAAATACGGCAAAAAGTTAGAGTTACACGCGAAAGCGCAGGCAATCAAACGCTGGCGCCGCATACGGTCGGTTCTAGGGTTGGCGATCATTTATGTCTTCCTGGCAGGCATGACCGTTTTCGCGCTGTTTCCCATCTATTACGTCATCCAGGCTTCGCTGGCGGGCGGCCAGAACCTCTACACGACGGATCTGCACCTGCTGCCGGCAAGGCCAACGCTCGACAACTATGTCTACGCCTTCACGCAGGAGCCAATCCTGGCCTGGCTTGGCAATACCTTTTTTGTGTGCGGTCTCTCAACACTGATAGGGATTGTTTTCTCCATGACGGGCGCATATGCGCTTTCGCGCTTCCGTTTTAAAGGACGTGAAGTGACATTGAATTTCCTGCTTGCTCTGCAAGCCTTTCCTGGCTTGCTGGCGATCACCGCCTATTATTATCTCCTGCAATACCTGAATCTGCTCAACACCGCGCCGCTGGTCGGGCTGGCGTTGATCAATGCCGCCGGTGCGCTGGTGTTCAGTTGCTGGAATATTAAGGGTTACTTTGACACGCTGCCAGTCGAGTTGGAGCAGGCGGCAATGGTTGATGGAGCGAGCCACACCCAGGCTTTTTTGCGCGTTACTCTTCCTCTGGCGGTGCCGGCGCTGGCCGCCTCGGCATTGTTTATCTTCGTCGGCGGCTGGAGTGAGTTCGCGCTGGCAAATTTCGTACTGAACTCAAACGATACGGGATCGAACCTGACATTTATTCTGGGCCTCTACCACTTGCAGGGTGATTTCCGCACGCCCTGGGGCTACTTTGCGGCGACATCTGTCATCATTTCGATTCCACTGATTGTGCTGTTCCTCTTCGCGCAGCGCTTCTTCAAGTCCGGCCTGACGATTGGCGGTGTCAAGGGATAGTCTCGTATCTATATGACAAAGCCTTGTCCTGGCTCGACGAGGCTTTTCTTTGGTCAGTTTTATGACCGCTTGCCAAGTGGGTAGAGTTCAAGCGGCGTGTAGCGCACGCCGGCGCGAGAGAGTTCGCTTTTCATAACGGTGATATGTTCCACCTGGTAGGACGCAGGTGAGGCAGCATCAAAATGCTTACCGGAGAGCAACCATTGCAGGGCTTGCAACTCTTCGGGCAGGAGAGGATTCTTCACGCGCGCCAGTGTGAGATGTGGTGAGAAAGGACGCGCCTCCAGCGCGAAGCCGCGTAGCTTCAGTTCACGGCTGAGCGTGCGGTGCAGTTGGAGTAGAGAACCTGACGGCTCCTCAATGCCCATCCAGATGACGCGCGGCTGGCGGGGTGAGCCGAAAATGCCCAGTTGTGTGTGGCGATAGGAGAAGGCGCCGGACCGCTCTGCCGTGATTTCGGCGGCCTGCATAGCCTGCGCCAGTTGCTCATCGGTCAGCTCGCCGAGGAACGCGAGCGTCAGGTGAATGCCAGCCGGATCGACCCAGCGCAGAGTGGGCAGCGCACGGGCTGCCCGCTGAATGATCTCGGCCAGGTGGCGCTGTGCAGCCTGGTGCATTTCAAGTGCGATAAACGTTCTGGTCATAGAATCGAACAATAGTTATGCCGCGAACAGCAGAGCATCCAGTTCAGAGCCGTCAATGGTTTCGACCCTGATCAGATGCTCGGCAATGGTAATCAGCTTCTCTTTCTTTTCACGCAGGATGGCGAGCGCGGTTTCATATGCCTGGTCAACCAGCCTGGAGATCTCGGCATCAATTTTTGCAGCTGTCTCGGCGCTGATCATCGTATTGCCTTCGGCATCGGCTTTGAGCGCGACCTTACCGAGCGAGGTCATGCCGAACTCGCAGACCATCCGGCGAGCGAGATCTGTGACATATTCAATGTCCTGGCTGGCGCCGGTGGTGATATCGCCAAAAATGATCTCTTCGGCGGCCCGGCCACCCATCGCGCCGGCCATCTTCGCCAGCAATTCCGAGCGGCGTACCAGGTAGCGATCTTCTGCCGGGGCCTGCACGGTAATGCCGAGCGCCATGCCTCTGGCGATAGCTGAGACCTTCTGCACCGGGTCAGCGCCGGGCAGCGAGCGCATCACAATCGCGTGTCCGACTTCATGGTAGGCAATGATGGCCTTTTCAGCATCCGTGATGAGACGGCTTTTCCGTTCGGGGCCTGCCATCACACGCAGGATGGACTCCTCTAGCTCTGGTCTGTGGATCATTGCCTGACCGTTGCGCGCTGCCAGTAAAGCGGCCTCATTCAGCAGATTGGCCAGGTCGGCGCCGGAGAAGCCCGCCGTCTGGCGCGCCAGATCGTGCAGGTTCACGTCAGGAGCCAGCGGCTTATCCTGGGCATGGACTTGCAGGATGGCAAGGCGGCCCTTGATGTCAGGTTTATCGAGCATCACGCGGCGGTCGAAGCGTCCGGGGCGCAACAAAGCGGGATCAAGCACATCGGGACGATTGGTGGCGGCAATCACAACAATATTGGTATGTTTATCAAAGCCATCCATCTCTACCAGTAACTGGTTCAGCGTCTGCTCGCGCTCATCGTTGCCTCCCGTTCCGCTGTGATTGCGCTGGCGGCCCACAGCATCAATTTCGTCGATGAAGACGATACAGGGGGCATGGCTCCTGGCCTCTTTGAAGAGATCGCGCACACGAGCGGCGCCGACTCCGACAAACATTTCTACAAATTCGGACCCGCTCACACTATAGAAAGGCACACCGGCTTCACCGGCGACCGCGCGCGAGATCAGCGTTTTGCCCGTGCCGGGGGCGCCAACCAGCAACACTCCTCTGGGAGTACGCGCGCCCAGTGCTATAAAACGCTCAGGATGCTTGAGATATTCCACAATTTCCTGTAACTCTATTTTGGCTTCTTCGACTCCCGCGACATCCTTGAATAAGACCGAAGGGCGAGACTCGTTGAAGCGCCTGGCACGTGAGCGCCCGAATGGGAGACTCTGGCCGCCAAAGTTTCCCCGCCTGATGAAAAAGAACATCGATCCGACGACGAGCAGTACCAGGAACAGGTCAAGGATACCTTGAGAGAGCTGGCCACTCTGCCCGCTTTCCACCTTCACCACTACTCCATCCCGGCGAAATAGCTCGGTCACTGCCTGCCCGCTTTCCTTCACCGCGTGAAGCTGCTGACCGGTCACTGTGGTAGCCACTACATCATTGCCGGTCAGCGTCACTGACTTGATCTGGTGATGGTCGGCCATATCAAGTAGCTCACTGATCGGCCTGTCTGGCGTCGTCGGGCCGGTCGTGGCAAATGTCACCAGCCGGGTGCCGGCCAGCACTAGCAGTACCCCGCCGGCCAGAATCAGCAGGGTGGGTAAACCAAAGCGTACGAGAAACTTGCGTTTCCTGGTAGGAGACGTTTTACGAGATTTTGCGTTACTGTTGGTTTGAGAGTTTGTTGTTTCCTGTTCGTTTTTAGGAGGCATATCCATGCGATTCTACGTGACCCTTCCCTTGTTTCAGAAGCTTCGCTTACCGTTTCCTCGGTCTTCGTGGAGCCTGAGGAAGACCCCCAACACCCTACCCCTATGTTCTTGCTGTTCGGTGGTGGAAAAACTTGAGGCTAGTATAGCGCATAAGAATCAGGTTAGCAAGGTGAGTAAATGCTTAGAAACAGAAAAACCATTTTCAATTTTAACGTAAGAAGGGCTACTTTTTATCCCTTGAATTGTAACGCTAAATAGAGCGGCGAAAAGCCTGCGGGAAATGGGGGTCAGGGGGCGGCCCCCTGACGGGGTTCAAGGGGTGTCCCCTTGCCTTTTTTCCCGCAGCTGTTTCGCCGGATGATTTAGCAAGCGTACAGACGAAAAATGAACAGCTATGCTCTTGTGATTCCAGCTTTTTTTCGCTATAATCCTTATTGGATTGATAAACCGCTTCTCTTGAGGCACCCTACCCAGAATTCCTAGTGCAAAGTTAAATACTTGATTTTGGGCTAGTCATTCCCTAAATTCTTGCTATTGGATTGGATTCAGAAAACAGAGGGTGTATTGAACACTGTGCTGAGGAAAGTTTTCTAGCAGATCAGGCTATCCAGGCTATCAGCCCTGTGAATGCTCCAGCAGCGAGTTTTCAATCACTTTTTTTAAACAGAACATATAGGATCTGGTCTAAGGAATAGATAGCAAACTGCCACTAGATCTAATAATTTCATCCGTGTTATACTACTTGCAATGAGTGTCACACTGGTAATAGTGTGCAGAGACCATAACAACAGAGGCGCGGTATTCCCAGTTTTTTCACTTTTTCCCAAAGGCTGTATTCAGGATGCATCGGCGCATTATTTGTTAGCCTGATAACGGGGAGAAGGCGAAAAACTGGTAAAGAATATCTTTTATTCGTACGGGAGCTACTCTCCTTGCTCCCTTGTTCGGCGTATGGAAATTATTTCAGAGAGGAGTTTCCATGAGCAGTAACCGTTGGGTCATCGCTATCGCGGCCTTCTGTATGCAGCTGGCTCTGGGCGCCGTGTATGCCTGGAGCAGTTTCCTGACATCAGTGATGAAGTTCTATGGTGTCGACAAACCATCGGCCAATCTCACATTCAGTATTACGCTGCTAGCACTGGGTGTAACGGCTGGTTTCGGAGGCTCTTTCAATGCCCGCTACGGGCCGCGCGTCACTGCAACGGTGGGCGGCCTGCTCTATGGCGTAGGCATACTGCTGGCAGGTTTGCTAGGTTCTGCAAAGAGTCTGTTTTTGCTCTATCTTACTTACGGTATCATTGGTGGTATCGGGCTGGGGCTGGGTTATATCGTAGCCCTGGCAATGCTCATCAAATGGTTTCCAGACCGGCGCGGCTTTATCACCGGTCTGGCAGTCGCAGGTTTCGGGGCTGGAGCCTCGCTCACCAGCCCGGTTGCCGCTAACTGGCTGCTTCCTTCATTTGGCTTGAACACCACCTTTATTATCCTGGGCATCGTTTATCTGGTGATCGTGGTAGGCGCAGCGCAGCTCTATCGCACCGCTCCTGACGGCTATGCACCGCCGGGATGGACGCCTGCACCACAATTGCAACAGACGCGTGCCGCGCGTGACTACACGTTGCAAGAAGCGCTTAAATCGCCCAGGTGGTATGTGTTGTGGCTGCTGCTGGCTTTGAACGTGACGGCTGGCGCTGCGTTGATCTCGGTCGCACAGCCGCTTGCTGTAGCCTTTACGGGAGTTGTGGCGGGTGTTGCCTCGACGCTGGTTATTACCATCTCGATTTTCAACGGCGCCGGACGACTCTTCTGGGGCTGGATCTCTGACTTTATCGGGCGACCTTATACCTTCCTGGCGCTGTTCGTGATCCAGGTTTTCTGTTTCGCGCTGACGCCTTTCATTGGCAACTTTGCCTTACTCTTCATTCCTGCCTCGTTGATTGGACTCTGCTACGGCGGTGGCTTCGGTACCATGCCGGCCTTCGCGGCTGACTTCTTCGGGCCTAAAAATGCCGGTACCATTTATGGTGTGATGCTCACTGCCTGGAGTGCTGGCGGTATCGTTGGCCCGCTGCTGATAGCCGCCATCGACTACAGAACCGCGCTCTACATCATCGCCGGGATCATGCTGGTGAGTTGCGCCCTGCCGTTTGTGGCGCGCGCGATGGCTCGCCAGGAGCAGGCGGTCGAGGTAGTGGCCGAGCCATCTTCAGGTAAGTAAAGCGTTGTCTGTCGGTCTGTCGGGTCGGGTGGAGCACGTGGAAGCACGCCTCCTTCATATGCTCACCCGGCGGCAGTTATAGAGAGGGTTCTCTCCAGCAGGAGAAGGGGAAAATTCCAGGGGAAAACCTATCCCACTGCGTAGACCATCACTGGAAAGCTCACCGGGGAGTGGCTAACTCCCTGGATTTTTCACCAGATAGGGGTGTATTCTCAGGATTCTTTCTAGAAAATCTGGTACAATACGATATATTCATTTCGTAGTATCTACAGAGCAATAGAGAATAGCGGGCCGGTGTCAATGGCGAGGCTGGCCCTGGTATCGAGGACTGAATCGTATGCAAGAGATGCAATTTTTGCGCGATGCCGTCGAGACGACCACGCAGGAGACGACCGCCCAGGAGATTCCGCTGCTGCCCGATGCGGTCGAAACTACCATTGAGGAAGTCTTCGAGATAGGCTCTAAAACGCAGCCGTTCAGTAGGAAGAGCACGCGGAAGGCGCCTCGTATTCGCGGCGCGAAGGTGTTCCACAGCGTTTGCCCGTACTGTGCGGTTGGCTGCGGTCTGAATGTCTACGTCAAGGATGGCAAGGTGCTCGACATTGAGGGCAATCCTGACAGCCCCATCAATCATGGCACCCTCTGCCCGAAAGGCTCGGCGACGTTCCAGTACACCGTCAATCCCAGTCGCCTGACACAGGTGCTCTATCGCGCACCTTACAGTGATCACTGGGAAGTCAAATCGCTGGACTGGGCAATGGAGCAGATCGCGCAGCGCGTCAAGAAAACGCGCGACGAGACATTCGTCACGCACCTGGACGATGGACGCGAAGTCAACCATACGCTGGCTATTGCCTCGCTCGGTGGGGCGACGATGGACGTCGAAGAGAACTATTTAATCAAAAAATTGCTCAACGGCGGACTCGGCATCGTTTCCATCGAGAACCAGGCCCGTATATGACACAGCTCGACAGTACCCGGTCTGGGTACAACATTAGGGCGTGGCGGTGCCACGACGTTTCCACAGGATCTCGTTAATAGCGATGCCATCCTGATCATGGGCAGCAACATGGCAGAGGCCCATCCCATCGCGTTCGCCAATGTCGTGAAGGCAAAGGAGCGCGGAGCGAAGGTCATCCATGTTGACCCGCACTTCTCGCGCACATCGGCCCTGGCAAACCTGTACGTGCCGACGCGCGCTGGCAGTGATATTGTCTTTCTGGGCGCCATCATTAGCTATTTGCTGGAGAACCGCGTGTTCTTCCATGAGTATGTGGTGAACTTTACCAATGCGCCCATGCTCATTCGTGAAGATTTCAAAGACACAGAGGATCTGAACGGGCTTTTCTCCGGCTTCGATCCGCGGACCGGCACCTATGCCGACCAGGGTAGCTGGGACTACCAGCGCGACGAGCACGGTATGCCGCTGAAAGATCCGACGCTCCAGCATCCGCAGTGCGTATTCCAGATCATGCGCCGGCACTTCGCGCACTATACACCGGAGCTGGTCGAGAGCGTCTGTGGCGTCCCACGCGAACAGTGGATGCAGGTAGTCCAGACGCTGGTAGAGAACTCCGGGCGCGAGCGCACAACGGCAATCTGCTATGCCGTAGGCTGGACGCAGCAGTCGAAGGGCGTGCAGATCATTCGCTCTGCAGCGATCATACAGTTGTTGCTTGGAAATATGGGCAGGCCGGGCGGTGGCATCATGGCGCTGCGCGGGCATGCCTCAATCCAGGGTTCAACCGATGTGCCGACACTCTATGATCTGCTCTCCGGCTACATGCCACAGCCGGCAGCTCCGGTCACGCCGAAACCCGCAGGTGGGGCGCAGCAGCAAACTGTTACAGCGGATGGCAAACAGGCCGCCCAGGCTGCAAAACCTGCAAACGTGCTCTCACAGCAAACGCTGCAAGAGTATATTGATACGGCAGGTATGAAAACCGGCTGGTGGTCCAACTTCCCGGCGTATATCGTGAGCTTCCTCAAAGCCTGGTATGGGGAAGCGGCCACAAAGGAGAACGACTACTGCTATCACTGGCTGCCAAAGATTATCGGCGATCATTCGCATCTGGTAACAAGCTACGAGATGCTGGATGGCAAAATCAAGGGATACTTCCTCTTCGGCCAGAATCCGGCAGCAGGCAGTACCAACTCGCGTATGCAGCGCAGAGCACTGGAGCAACTGGACTGGATGGTGGTCTTCGATCTGTACGAGGTCGAGTCGGCGGCTTTCTGGTATCGCGGCCCGACAGGTGATCCGGTCGATTCCAGCAAGATCAAAACGGAAGTCTTCCTGATGCCTGCCGCAGCCTCAACCGAGAAGGACGGCACCTTCACTAACACACAGCGCCTCTTGCAGTGGCATGAGAAAGCCATTGATCCGCCCGGCGATGCCCGCTCGGACCTCTGGTATGTCTATCACCTGGGCAAGCGGCTCAAAGAACTCTATGCTGGCAGTACCGATCCGAAAGATCAGGCGATCCAGGCTCTGACCTGGGACTACGATATGGAAGAACCGGAGCCGGGTTCGCATATCCTCGATGAGCCGGATGCCCTGCTGGTGCTCAAAGAGATCAACGGCTACTACGTGTACCCGCCCACACAAGGCGAAACAAAAGCCGGGGAGCAGCGGCCATATACTCTGCGCTATGGTCCGCATATACCGATGTTTACAGCGTTGAAGGCGGATGGCAGCACGGCCTGCGGTTCGTGGATCTACAGTGGCGTCTACCCTGAGCCGGGCAACAATCGTGCTGCCTCGCGCAACCCGGAGGGCTATACCTTCCTGGGGTGGGGCTACTCCTGGCCCGCTAACCGGCGTATCCTCTATAACCGCGCTTCGGCAGATCCAGAGGGGCGTCCCTGGTCTGAGCGCAAGAAGTATGTCTGGTGGGATGAAGAGCAGAAGAAGTGGACAGGCTATGATGTGCCGGACTTCCCGGCGGTCAAGCCGCCGACCTATACGCCACCGCCCGGCGCAAAAGGCATGGACGCGATTGCCGGTAGCGATCCCTTCATTATGAAGCCGGACGGACGCGGCTGGCTGTTCGTACCTAAGGGACTCAAAGATGGGCCGTTGCCTGCGCACTATGAGGCAGCCGAATCGCCGCTCATCAACGTCGTCTACCGTCAGCAGAGCAATCCGGTAGCCAAATATTATAAGGATCGCAAAGATAACCGCCTGGCACCTGTAGGTGATGAGCGCTATCCCATCGTCATCACCACCTACCGGCTGACCGAGCACCATCTCAGCGGTCCCATGACGCGCTGGCTGCCCTGGCTCAACACTTTGCAGCCTGAGCTGTTCGCCGAGATGAGTCCCGAACTGGCAGTCGAGCGCGGCATTAAACATGGGGACTGGATCATCATTAGCACACCACGCGGCGAGATCGAGGCACGCGCGATGGTGACGAAGAGAATTCGTCCGCTGCGCGCCGGAGGGCGCATCATTCACCAGATTGGACTGCCGTTCCACTGGGGGTTCCAGGGCAAAGTGAAGGGGGGCATTGCCAACGACCTCGCCCACATGGTACTGGAACCAAACGTCAGCATTGAAGAGGCAAAGGCGTTCACCTGTAATATCCGTCCCGGACGCATTGCCGAGGAGGCTCGACATGGCCGTTGAAGCGCAAAGAAACCACCATGTGCAGAAATCTCCTCTGCAACTTGGTGCAGAAATTCTTACCGAATCGGTGACATCTCTGCGGAAAGAGGCACCGATTCCTCAGCAGGCTGCGATGGGCTTTTTCACTGATACCAGCCTGTGTATTGGCTGCAAAGCCTGCGAGGTGGCCTGTAAGCAGTGGAACCAGCTCCCGGCCACTGCTCCCGTATGGAGCGGCACCAGCTATGATAATACGGGCCAACTTGGCGCAACGACCTGGCGGCATGTGCAGTTTATCGAGCAAATCGGGCGGAGGCGGCCTGCTGCCCAGGTCACGCCGCTGCCGCCCGGCGTCACATCTCTGAGCGAGCGCATCGCAGAGGCACAGAGCAACGGCGCTATCCCCCAGACTCCGCCGGGGACCGCGCTGCCGTTCTTCAATACGGAGCGCTGGTTAATGCACAGCGATGTCTGTAAGCACTGCGTCAATGCTCCCTGCCTGGAAGCCTGCCCGACGGGCGCGATCATCCGCACGGAGTTCGATACGGTCTATGTGCAGCAGGACATCTGCAATGGTTGTGGCTACTGTGTGGTGGCCTGCCCGTTTGGTGTCATTGCGCGCGATGAGCAAGGTGACCACACGGCCCACAAGTGTACGCTCTGTTATGACCGTTTGAAGGATGGCTATGAGCCGGCTTGCGCCAAAGCCTGCCCTACCGACTCAATCCAGTTCGGCGAAGTAGAGCAGCTCAAGGCAAAGGCCCGCGAGCGCCTCGGATTTTTGCAGGCGAAGGGAGTGAGCGAGGCAAAACTCTATGGCGTTGATGACAAGGTGCTGGACGATGGCCTCAACTCCTTCTTCCTCTTGCTGGATGAGCCAGAGGTCTACAACCTGCCGCGCAACCCTCAGCGGCCATCGAAAAATGTTGCACCTGCCTCGTTCTGGTCGATTGTCGCCGCCTTGTTTCTGGGCCTGATGGGCATACTGTTCATCAAAGACTAAGGGGAAAATCTATGGATACACTGCGTGCAGATACTATCCTGCCGGTGGGGACGGAGCGGGCAGAGCCTGTCATCGAGGCCGTCAATCACACACCAGTGGCCGATGGGCTGATTGAGCAACTGGCAGCACTGACCACTGGCTACACGCCTGATCCTGAAAGCGAGCAGAAGGAGCCGACGTACTATGACTATCCGGTTCTCAAAGCTCCTATCTGGCGCTGGGAGATTGTCTGGTACTTTTTCTTCGGCGGGCTGGCAGCAGGATGCTATGTCATCGCCAGCATTGCTGCGCTCTTTAGCTCGAAAGAGGACCGGGCCATCACACGCGCCGGCTACTACCTCTCGCTGCTGGCGCTGCTGCCCTGTCCACCGCTGTTGATCAAAGATCTGGGCAGACCTGAGCGATTCCTGCATATGCTGCGTATATTCAAGGTCAAATCGCCTATGTCGATGGGCGTATGGGCGCTGGTCGGCTTCTCTTTCTTCAGCGGGCTGGGTGCAACTATCCAGGCCGCGCGTGATGGATTGCTGGGCAAATGGTGGGGCGCGAAATTTCTGGCAGCCCTGCCACAGCGGCTGCTCGCCATCCCCGGTATTTTCTCCGGGTTTTTTCTCGGCAGCTATACCGGAGTGCTGCTGGCGGCAACCAGCATTCCACTGTGGTCCCGCAGCAAATTGCTTGGCGCAATCTTTATCTCTTCAGCCGTCTCGACCAGTTCGGCGTTGATTTCGCTGGTCCTGCGCATTTTCAGGGTGCCGGCGAAGGCGTTGCATAAGCTGGAGAAGCTGGAATGGACGGCCATGCTGCTTGAAATTGTCGGGCTGCTGTTTTTCCTGCGTGGCTCCGGCCGGGCGGCGCGTCCGCTGGTTGGCGCCGGGCCTGACGAACATGGGCGGACCTTCTGGCGCTTCATGTTTGGCGGTGGACTGGTGCTACCCTGGCTGTTGCAAACACGTGTTCTGTTCGGCAACCGCGCCCGCAAACGCGGTGGCCTGGGACTGCTCATCTCGCTGCTCGTGCTGATCGGTGGCTATTTCCTGCGCCGCACGCTGATCGACGCAGGTCATTCATCCAGCCGTGACGCTCGCACGACCCTGTGGAACGCGCGCCGTTAGCGCGTTCCACCTCTCTTCTTCCGCTATCGCTGAGTATCCAACTTTTTCCTGGCGACTTCGTACATATGCATGTGATACACTATAGCCAGAAGGACAGGCAAGCAGGATACAAGCAGGATAACTCAAGCAAGAAGAAATAAAGAGAGAGGACACATGGCGGAGTCATTGAACGCCGGTGGCGGTATTGATCCCAGAAGAGGGAATACGACCAAGCTACCACCAGAAGCTACAGAGGATACTACAGCACAAACAGTGACAGGCGATGAACAAAGTCAACAGCAGGCTCAAGATGCACAGGCACAGACCATAGATCATCTGCAATTGACGGTGATGGAAGGCTTCCAGGTCGGGCGCGGCACAGCGCGTGTTGATCCCGATGACATTGTGCGCATGGGCTGCCAGCCGGGTGACATTGTGATGATCACCGGCGCGCGTACCACGGCAGCCAAGCTCGTTCCGAATGCGCTGGTTGATCGTGGCCGGCAGACGATCCAGATGGATAGCCAGGTAAGGCAGAACAGCGCTTCCGGCCTGGGCGAGCGTGTAACAATCCGCAAAGCGAAAGTGCGCCCGGCGGAGAAAGTGACACTCCTGCCGCTCAGTGGAGGAGCACCCATCCAGGAGAGTGATCTCCAGTATATCGCGCGCTACCTGGTCGGACTGCCCGTCGTTATCGGCGATCTGCTGCGCGTAGGCACGCCGGGAACAGCTCCGCGCGAATTTCTCATCATCAGCACCACGCCAGCAACCCCAAGCTATACCTTGCATAGGAGAACCACCGGCGAGTTGCCGCTGGTCCAGCCACCACAACCGGAACCGCCCGCCGATGTCGAGGCTGTCCTGGTCCAGCCTGGTACGATTGTACGCGCGCAAACGCGCAGTGCGGGGACCGGCGCGCCGGGCCGTGTGAGCTATGAGGATATCGGCGGACTGGGGAAGGAACTCCAGCGTATCCGCGAGATGATCGAGTTGCCGCTGAAATACCCGGCGGTTTTTGATCGTTTGGGAGTCGAGCCACCGAAAGGTGTTCTGTTGTATGGCCCGCCAGGTACCGGAAAAACGCTCATCGCCCGCGTTGTCGCGGCGGAAACGAACGCCGCTTTCTTCGTCATTAATGGACCTGAAATTATCAATAAATTTTATGGCGAGAGCGAATCGCGCCTGCGCAACATCTTCCAGGAAGCGCAGCGACGCGCCCCCAGTATCATCTTTATCGACGAACTGGATGCCCTGGCCCCCAAACGCTCCGAACAGGGCGGCGAAGTCGAACGGCGCATTGTCGGGCAACTACTTGCACTCATGGATGGCCTGGCCTCACGCGGGCAGGTTGTGCTCATTGGCGCGACAAACCAGCCAAACGCGCTCGACCCGGCCATGCGGCGCCCAGGACGGTTTGATCGTGAGATAGCCTTGCGCGTGCCGGACGTACACGGGCGCAAGGAGATCTTGCAAATTCATACCAGGGACGCCGCTCTGGCAAATGATGTTGACTTTGCACGCCTGGCTCAGTTGACACCGGGCTTCGTGGGAGCCGACCTGGAGGCGCTCTGCCGCGAAGCCGCCATGATCGCACTGCGCCGCGTACTGCCGCATATCGACTACCAGCGTGGCTACATCCCCTATGAAACACTGGTGAGCATGAATATCACGATGGCCGATTTCCAGGTGGCTCTGCGCGAAGTAGAGCCATCGACAACGCGCGAGGTCTACGTCGAAGTGAGCGAGACCTCGTGGGACGATATCGGCGGCCTGGAGGAGGCGAAAGAAACGCTCACTGAAGGGGTGGAGTGGCCTTTACGCTTCCCTGAAGTCTATGCCAACGCAAAGGTTGAACCGCCACGCGGCGTGCTGCTCTCAGGCCCGCCAGGATCGGGCAAAACGCTGATCGCGCGCGCCCTGGCGAACCAGTGTGAGGCCAGTTTCATCTCCATCAAAGGGCCAGAACTGCTCTCAAAATGGGTGGGGGAGTCGGAGAAAGGCATCCGCGAGATGTTCCGCCGCGCCAAACAGGCGGCTCCGTGTATCGTCTTCTTCGATGAAATTGATGCGCTGGCCCCCCGACGCGGCAGTGGCAGCGATAGCGGAGTTGGCGACCGCGTGATCGCGCAACTGCTGACCGAGATGGATGGCATTGAGGGACGCGCAGGCGTCATTGTGCTAGCCGCAACCAACCGCCCGGAACTGATCGACCCGGCGTTGCTGCGGCCAGGCCGCTTCGATATGGTCGTCGAACTGGGCTATCCCAATGAGGCTGAGCGCCAGGCAATCTTCGCCGTCCACCTGCGCAACCGTCCGGTCAGCCCCGAAGTGACTCTGGAAGAACTGGCTCGACTGACGGAAGGGCGTAGCGGCGCCGATATCGAAGCTATCTGTCGCCGTGCGGCTCTGCTGGCCTTGCGCGAGTGGATTACCCCGAAGCTGAGGATAGGACAGGTGCAAATCACCGAAGAGAAAACGCCGGAGAAGCCGGCAGCACCGGCAACGCCGGCATCAGCAGCAAATACTCCTGATGAAGCTGTTTTGTCCGAATCCGAGGAAACCGCAACACCGGCACCGGAGGCAAGTGAAACGACACAGCAGGTCAGCCCGGCTCCTCAGGAATCGTCGAGACGCTTCTTGATTCGCCCTGAACATTTCGCCCAGGCTATCGACGAGCAGAACGAACGATATGCTGCACAGGCAAAGGCGGAAGAGGAACGCTCTCGTCAGGAAAGAGGGCGGCAGCGACTCATCGAAATGGCAGCAGATTACGAGAAAAAAAAGCCACAGAAAGAATTGCGTGGTTTCCGCCTCTGGCTGGCTCGCCTTTTCGGTCTGGCATAAGATTACAACCGGCAAAAGAGCATCATGCGTCATGAGCGGGAGTCCAGGGAACCGTATCCCGCCCGGTTCCCTGGACTCCCGCTTTCTTCAAATATTGAAAAGCCCTGTCTTGTTAAGTACCATTGCCTGACAAAATAGAGGTAACTATGCTATAATAAATGTTGGAGAGCGTAGCGAAAAGAGAAGGGGGTAAACAGTGTCATCTACGAACGACAACTTCTCTTCTGTCTCCCATGAGCAAGTGACCGAGGCGTACTTGAAAGCGATCCGCCTGATAGATGATCGAGTCGCCCCGCTTTTAGGCAAGGCGACGACGAAAGCTCTTGTGCAGGGTGCGGCCAGGCGGGTAGTTGATCGGTACCCGTTTTTACGTTGTCTTGTAAGAAGACCTTATACTGATATTGTTTTATCTACAGTACCTGAACACCTTGCCGGTGTGACGGCCTGTGAGCTTGCGGCGGGTTTAGACGCTCTGCTCGACGAATGTTTCGCTGGCCTGCGGGAGTTGACAGGAGATCTGATCGCTCCACCGCTGCATGATGAAGTCACACACCATCTCAGGCAACTACAGTGAGGGGGTCGTTATGGAGAGCAGCGTGCAATCGGAATCTCAGATCAGAGAGCGCGCGCCCCGCTCTCCCAGTGAGAGAAGGAGGGAACGACTGGCAACGCTGGCACAGGCCCGCCAGGAGCTGGAATACCTCAATACCATAGGCAAGCGGTTTGTCGCTGCCCTTGACCGTTTCCAGGTACATCGTGCATTGCTTGCCGCTTTACAGGATATCTATAGCTTCGCGGCCTGTTGTGTTCTTCTTAAAGGCGATCATTACGAACTCTTTATTATTCCCTGTTATCCTCTTGATCCCTCGTTTATTGATGCTATGATTCAGCGAATTGCCAGCGCCGCTGCGGCTCTCAACTTCCCGGCAATTGATGCTGAACAACTGGCACAGACAGCATATCTCGATGCCCCTGACGACCTGGCGCACATCCGTTCACAGGGTCTTGTTGCCTCGCCGGAGATCGGGTCCAGTCTGAACATCCCTCTTACCATTGAGAATCGGATTATCGGCCTGTTGAGCCTGTTCGATGAAAAAGCCGGCACCTTCGATACTGACATGTTGCGCTGGACAACGATGGTTGCCGACTATGCCGCTGTTGCATTGGAGAACGTACGGCTGCGCGAACGGGAGAACGCCCTGTGGCGCGAGGCAGAGCTGGGACGCCAGCGACTGGAACTCGTCATTCGCAGTATGGCGGAAGGACTGCTGATCACGGATGCGCACGGCTCTGTCGTCTCGATGAACGATTCGGCGCGGCAGTTCCTGGCTCTGACCGTTTCCGAACCTGGACAGGAGCTTTCTCTCCAGGCATCTGGCCCGGCTGACCAGATGCCCTGGCCTCCCCGTTTACAGGAGGTTGTCAGGCAGGCTTTGCGGGGAAAAGTTGTCACCAATCACGAGCTGATCGCCGGTACAAAAGGTGAGAGCGTCCCCCTTACATTGAGCGTCAGTGCAGCGCCATTGCATGATGCTGCTAGCAAGCACTCGTCTCCTATCGGGGCTGTGATAGTGCTCAACGATGTCACTTCTATCAGGCAGGTTGAGCGCATGAAGGACGAGTTCGTCTCGGTTGTCTCGCATGAGCTGCGCACTCCTCTGACCGCCATTAAAGGCTATACCCAGCATCTGGTCAGGCGCCTGGAACGCCGTATCCGCAAACTGCGCGGCGAGCAACTGACGCAAGGCACCCCCAGCGGGGAGTTGCCCGAAAGCTACGACCTGCGCAACCTGAATATCATCCAGAGTCAAACCGAGCACCTGGAGCGCCTGGTTAACGATTTGCTGGACCTTTCCGACGTGCAGGGGGGGCAATTGCAACTGCACTTCGACGCCTTTTACCTGGCTGATCTGCTGGCCGATCTCGTACGCTCGGTCCAGGCCAGTGCGGAACAGCATATGATCTACCTGGATATTACATTGCAGGATACGAAGATTGTCGCCGACCGTGTGCGTGTAGGCCAGGTCATTGGTAATATACTGGACAATGCCATCAAATATTCTCCTCAGGGAAGCCAGGTGACTGTACGGCTGCAAGAACAGCAAGGCGATTACCTGGTCAGCGTTATCGACCAGGGTGTCGGTATTAATCCTGAGCATTTCGATCACATCTTTGAGCGATTCTACCGTGTCCACAACACTGCCAGCCATCAGTATACAGGCATAGGGCTGGGCCTGTATGTTGCTAAAGCGATTGTTGAAGGGCATGGCGGGAGAATCTGGTTCACCAGCAATCAGGGAATCGGCAGCACTTTCCATTTTACCTTGCCACATACGCCACATCCACCTACAAGCCTGGAGCAAACAAAATAGCGTGCTGTTCTGGTAAGCCGGTATAAGCCGGTAATTATTCTCCGATGACCGTGATGACCTCGTTTACAACGCCTGGAGCAGATCTGTCGGGCTGGAACGAAAATGGTCATTCAGGTATGAGTGACCGAAAGGAGTAAAGTGGATTCTGGCCCACCTGGCATGGAGCAACTGGATGCAGCGCAGGATACGCGCCTCGCCCCAGAGCGGATGGCGCAGGTCACGCAACACTCTCATCAGGTCGCCAAGACTACTTATCAGCACCCCGGCTACGATGACAACTATTTCAAAGAGAAGATTCTGTGGTAGCGAGATCGGGCTAAGAGAGGTAAACAGTCCAACATAGAGCGTGCAGGCCGAGACAAGTGCAGGGACCAGTACGTCTAACCAGAGGAACAAGGTCGAAGGTTCATGCAAAAACACGACTGTTACGCCAAGAGGACCGATGGCCCAGCCGATGAGCGGGTCTCGTCTCAGAAGCGTGATCAGTAAATGAGCTGCTTTAAACAAGATCAACCAGGTGATCAGAAAGATAATCACTCCCCAGGAACTGTTCACATGAATACCACCCGGCATATCTGGCATGCAAAACTCCTGATGCTCGATTCTTTATCTTTGTTCTGAGACAGGTTATTCTGTATAAATACATTATACGCTAACGAGGCTCTTGCATGCAACTACTGAGAGATGTTCGTCGGGGCTATAAGGAATGGGCGCTACTGGGATCGAACCAGTGACCTTTTCGGTGTGAACGAAACGCTCTCCCGCTGAGCTAAGCGCCCTTAGACAGCAAAAACTATAGCATGAAAGAGCGGGATTGTCAAGCACTTTCCAAACCAGGTTGGGTTCAGTTCATGTAGTCCCAACAGTCACACAGGCGGCTTCATGTCGCAACCAATTGGAGGCGAATCTCACACAGCCCGCGTGCTTCTTGCAGGCCGTGATTTGCGCATGATTGAGGTCAAGCTCGGTTGTGTAGCCGCGCATGCCCATAGCTTATGCGTCCTCTCTGTCCTCTCTGTCCTCTGCTTTCATGACTGCTTCGACACACTGTTGAATGCGTTTCGCTTTGCTTTTGGAGCCGCGCCGCCCGTAGAGACGAGCAGCCATGCTGGTAATGATGCTGACGAAATCCGCCACCAGATCCTCTTTCGTCTCATCGGGAAAGATGGCTTCAATCCGCCTTTGCTGTGCTTCCATCAAGGTTGCGATGTAGTTCCAGCCAAAGCGTACCCCTCGATCTGGACGCTCGACAATGATGGTTCCGATGCTTGGATCAGCCAGGAGCTTGAGAAACTTCGGGCGGTGGTCATTGATCCCCGAAGCAATCTCAGTCACTTCTTTGGCGACTTGATAGCCACGCGCCGCCGCGTAATCGCGCAAACGCTGGATCTGGCGCTCCAAATCGCTTCTCTGAGAGGCAGAGGACACCCGCGCGTACAGCGCAATGCGTCCGGTCACGGGCTTTTCCGCCTGGGGGTCACGTACAATGATCATGCCGGTTGGGGTTTGGTAGGCATCAAGTGTTCCGGCTTTGTACCATCGCCACGCCGTTTTATACGTCACTCCGACTTTCTTAGCATACTGACTTAATTTCATGTCCACATTTTACTATGAAATAGCCACGCAAGTCAATCAATTTTGAAAAGGTTTTTCACTCCTGTGCCGGCAGCAGCGCGAGCGGCACTGAGAGCGGGATCTTCGACACGGACAACAGGTTCCACTGATAATTTCGCGCGAAGCTCATCAAGCACCAGCGCACAGTACGATGACTCATGCAGCAGCAACCCGCCACATAGCGCCAGTGGCACAGACTGCTGCCCGAAAGCGAGACGCTCACAGACGGTTCTGACAGCTAGCGCCAGCTCACGTGCTCCCTGCTGCACAATACGCTGTGCTTCAAGATCGTACTGGCGCGCGGCTGTAAATACATAGGTTGAGAGATGGGCAATAGCGGATGCATCATCTCCTGCCTCATCTTCGCCATACACCTTGCCGATCAAATCATCTGCCTGCTGCAACTGCCAGTGACGCAAAATAAGGTCGAGCAGCATGGTCTGCGGGCCACGTCCATCCGCAGCCCGTACCGCTGCCTGCAAAGCCTGCCGGCCCAGATCATAGCCGCTGCCCTCATCGCCCAGCACGTGTCCCCAGCCGCCACAGCGTACCCTTCTCCCCAATCCATCGCGTCCCAGAGCGATAGAGCCGGTGCCGGCAACCAGCACGACGCCGGTTGCCTGGCTGAGTGCGCTGAAGCCCAGTTCTGCATCGTTCATAACCTGTACATATTGTGCCAGAGGCTGTAGATGAGGAGACAGGAGCAGGTGATCAGCCGGGCGATCAACGCCGGCCAGCCCGAACCAGGCTCGCTCCAGCGGTAGGTGACAGCCCGCCAGAGCTACTGCCTGTTCAACTGCGGTATAGATATTCTGTAGCGCCTGCTCAAGACCGACGGCAGCATAGTTCGCGCCACCGGCAGAGCCGCGTCCCCATTCATTGCCCTGTGCATCGACGATCACCGCCAGCGTTTTGCTGCCACCGCCGTCAACGCCCAGGTAAAAGGATTTTTGCATTTTCCCCTCTTTGCTTTGCGATACAGCTTTTGCTAGAGATGCAACTGCTCTCGTCTCATGTGAGTATAGAACGTGTATTTGCTGCCGCAGTAGACGGCGCGGGCATACTCTACAGGAATATTGCGCTCGGTGTAAGTGACGCGCCGCGTAAAAAGAGCCGGGCTACCAGCCGGGATTTTCAGCATCTGCGCCTCTTCTTCGCCTACCAGGCCCGCTTCCAGTTCCTGTTCTGCTTCGACCAGAGGAAGCCCATAATTTGTCTCAAGCAGCCGGTAGAGCGAGTTGTTTTCCAGATCTTCTTGCAGTAGTTTTTCGCAGCCAATGAAGCTGATCTGAGATGTCTCGACAGCCAGCGGCTCATCATCGGCCAGGCGCAGGCGCTGCAAACAGAAGATTAGCAAGCCCGGTTTGACATGCAGGCGCTCAGCCGCTGTCTCATCGGCGGGACACATTTTTGCTGAGATGATCTTCGTGCCGGGGCGCTGCCCGCGCGCTTTGATGTCTTCAGTAAAGCCAGTCAAGCGAATCAACTGTTGCGTGATCTTATGCCGGCTCACAAATGTCCCTTTGCCCTGCTCGCGGTAAAACAGCCCTTCGTTGACCAGCTCTGTAATTGCCTGGCGCGCCGTCATACGGCTGATGCCGTACTGTTCACCTAGCTCTCGCTCGGATGGGATCAGGTCGCCGGGCTTCCATTCGCCGGAACGAATCTTCTCGCGCATAATCTCTTTCAGTTGATAATAACGAGGCAAAGGACTTTTTCTGAGAATGGCACTCATTCTTTCTCCTGTTCAAGCTTAATAGGCTTCTCTTTCCCACTTCATCAATTTTAATATTCCAAAGAATCCCTCTGTGGAACAAAGAAAGGGGTTACTACCCATGTGCGTGAACTGAAGAGGATCTTCCTCCTCTCTCAAAGGAGAAAAAGAGGGTAAAAGAGGTTTTTCGGGGGACACCCCCGACCCCCCCGCCAGGAGGTAAAGCCTCCTGGACCCCCTTTTTCCCTTAAGTTCACGCGAAAGGGGTACTACCATGACCCCTTTTTCGGCTCTCCTGAAGTGGTATAATTGGTATATTGTATAGACCAAAATCCTATCATATATATCATTACATACAGCGGGGCAAACGTCAAGTGACAGGACAGTCCGCTCTGAGCAAAATTTTTATCTGGGAGAAAGATTAATGCGTTTCAGGTTACATGGCGCGCGCCTGGTTGACGCTTCGCTCGATCTATCGGGCGGGGATATCGTGGTTGAAGATGAACTCATCAAAGCGGTTGGATACCAGCAGGGAGCTGTGGATGGAGAGCTGGTCATCGACGCAGCCGATGCTGTTATCGTACCGGGCTTTATCGAGGTGCATACACATGGTGGCGGCGGCTATCGCCTGCACACCACGAGCGTGGCGGAAATTCAGTCCTACGCGCGCTGGGCTACGACTACCGGCGTCACTGCTTTCCTTGCGGCAGTGGTAGGCGTACCCGCTGCCCTGCCGGAACCGCAGGTGCGCACAGTGGTCGCGGCCGTCAGAGCATTTGCAGAGAAGAGCCACGCACCGGGGGCCGAGCCACTCGGTATTCACCTGGAAGGACCGTACATCAGCAGCAAGCGACGCGGCGCACATCCTCCGGCCTGGCTGCGCACACCGGATGAGGCCGAGACTGCGCGCCTGCTCGAAGTAAGCGAAGGCTATCTGCGCCTGATCACGCTGGCGCCCGAATTGCCGGGAGCGCGCGAGATGATTCGCCGCATGATTGAGGCCGGCGTGACGGTCAGCATGGGCCATACCGATAGCAATTATGAGCAGAGCGTCGAGGCGATCAGGCTCGGCATCACCCATATGACGCATTGTTTCAATGCCATGCGCCCGCTACTGCACCGCGAACCGGGTCCACTGGCAGCGGTTGTACAGGAGCAGCGCGTGTTCGGCGAGATCATCGCCGACGGTGTGCATGTACACCCGGCGGTGGTCAATGCGCTGATAAGGATGCTCGGACCGGAGCGCACAATTGTTGTCACTGATGCTCAGGCAGGCGCGGGCCTGCCCCTTGATGCCGTCTTTGAATTTGCTGGACAGAAATTGCACATCGCACAGGGAGCCGCTCGCCTGGAAAACGGCGCGCTGGCGGGTAGCGTACTGACGATGGACTCGGCGCTGCGCAACATCATCCAGATGACTGGCGTCTCCCTGCAAGAGGCGGTGGGCATGCTGACACTTAATCCGGCAAAAGCGGCCAGAGTTGACAACCGCAAGGCGCGGCTGCGCTGCGGCTATGAGGCGGATCTGCTCATTCTGGACAATTCGCTCAAACTGCAAGCAACGCTCTGTCGCGGTACGCCGGCATTCGCCACCGCCGCATGGCGAGAACGTTTGCAGAGTTTGATGCGCCCTCTCTGAGGGATGGGAGCCTCAAACTCGCTCTATATATTCGCCAGTGCTGGTGTTGACGCGAATCAGATCGCCAGCAGAGATAAACTGCGGGACCAGCACGCTTAAGTTGCTGTCAGTATGCGCCGGGCCTTCAACCGTCGCATGTCTGTAGTGGCTCGCTGTGCCAACCTTCGGCATTTCAACCTCTTTTACGCGCATCACAACGGATTCCGGTAACTCGATAGTAACCGGCTCACCGTTGAGTAAAAGCAGGTTGACTTGCAGGTTATCGACGATGTATTTGCGTGCCTCGCCGGCTATCTGCGGAGAAACAATGATCTCTTCCTGCGACTCGGTATCCATCAGCATGAAATGATAGAACTCCCCATCCCAGTACATAAAAATCGCAGGACGGCGTACTACCGGCACTACTCTAAATTTATGGCCAGCATCCAGCGTCCGTTCAATGATCTCGCGCGTACGCAGGTGACGCAGTTTCAGACGGATATTCGCGCTGCCGCGCGCCTTACCCACATGTTGCCACTCAAGCACGGTATACTGCTCACCGTCGATGTCGAGGGAGAGACCTTTCTGTATTTCATTCGATGAGATCATGGAGTACACCTCTTTCCACACTGCTAGAATCTCTGCTCACTGCGTTCCATTCTGTCATAAACACGTCTGGCAACGGGCAAAAGGATGACAGGCCCCTGACGATGGTTTACCAGCGTGAGCCAGGCTGTGATTCGTGTAACCCGCTCCTGCCGGACAAATCTAGATGATCCGGCAAAATACTTGCGGGAAACCCGTGATAGGAGAGGGTGGCACCGAAAGTGCGGACCCTGGCCCGGTCTCTCCCTGCCCCCCTGTCCTGCCCCCCTGTCGCCTTGGCCCACATTTTCCGCTGCACTTTCGCCGTTTTATTTAGTGCAGATGTGCAAGTTTTTTGTGCAGCATGCGTCCCAGGCGTGAGATGCCCTCCTCGATCTGCTGTGGTGCCGCCGCCGAGTAGCTCAGACGCATAGTATTCGTGCCACCGCCGCAGGGATGGAATGACGCGCCCGGCACGAAAGCAACCTGGTATTCCAGCGCATCCTTGAGCATCTCTGTCGTGTCCAGTCCTTCTGGCACTGTGACCCAGAGAAACATGCCTCCCTGGGGGCGTGTCCAGTGAACCTCTGCGGGGAAGTATTCTTCCATCGCGGCCAGCATGGCATCGCGCCGCTGGCGATAGGTCTGGCGAATGATAGGGATATGCTCTTCGAGGAAACCTGCACGCGCAATCTCGTAGGCGATCATCTGATTAAAAGTAGCGGTATGCAGATCGGCACCCTGCTTGACCTGAACCAGCTTGCCGATCACCTCGGTAGGCGCAACAATCCAGCCTAGACGCAGGCCGGGCGTCAGGGTTTTGGAGAAGGTATTGAGCTGAATGACATTGCCATGATAGAGCTGATCCCGCTGTCCCATCTGTCCCTGCCGCTCGTTCTCGAGCGTGAGCGAAGAGGGCAGCGGCTCACCCTCAAAGCGCAATTGCGCGTAGGGATCATCTTCCAGGATGGGAACGCCGTAGCGACCGGCCATCTCGACCAGTTGCTGCCGGCGTTCGAGTGAGAATGTGACGCCTGTCGGATTCTGGAAGTTGGGCAGTGCATAAATAAATCTGGGATGCTTTTGCAGCGCCTCTTCCAGCAAATCGGTGATGATGCCCTGCTCATCGGAAGGCACCGCAATGTACTCCGGCTCGTAAGCGTTGAATGCCTGCAAGGCCCCCATGTAGGTCGGCGACTCAACGAGCAGGCGATCAGCGGGATCGACCAGGATCTTCGCCAGCAGGTCGAGACCCTGCTGTGAGCCGGAGACGATCAAAATATTATCAATGGAAACGTGCAATCCCTGCTGCTGTGCATGCTGTACAAGTAGTTCACGCAGGGGACGATATCCTTCTGTCGTGCTGTATTGCAGAGCTTGCTGACCGCTTGTGCGCAGGACTCGCTGCGTGACCTCGGCAATCTGCTCGACGGGAAAAATCTCCGGCGCGGGCAATCCGCCGGCAAAAGAAATCGTCCCCGGCATCTCCGTCACTTTGAGCAGTTCGCGGATAGCCGAAGCCTTGACACGCTGCATGCGTCGCGCAAAACGATGGTTCCACTCTGTTTGCACCATTTGCATATCACTACCTTCCTGGATTGACTGAAGAATCTGATAGTTCAAAAAAGCCAGAGGTTGCGTGGACCTCCGACCGTTTTCATAGAGTATTTACTGTAAAGCATGTGGACGGCGCTGTCGAGAGACAATGTGAGGATGCAGGGGAGCCAATTGAGAGAGGCTAGCTATTTTAGGAACGACTTTGCCCTGTATCGCTGCTATACTGTGAGTATGGCAGACCATAAAATTACAAAGGAGCAGACGCGATGACACAGCAAATCGTCCATCTCTTCGTGTTCGATACACTCGCGGATTGGGAGCCACCCTACGCCATTGCCGGTATCAATAACCCGGAGTTTCAGGTGCATCAACGCTACAGTGTCAGAACTGTCGGCGCAAGCCGGCAGCCGGTAAAAACAATGGGTGGCATCACTATTCTGCCTGATATGACGTTGGACGAGCTTGAGCCGGCACAGAGCGCGATGCTGATTCTGCCCGGCGGCTTGAACTGGGGAGAAGGGCGCTATCCCTATTCTGCCGCGCTTGAGAAGGCGAAGGTGTTTGTGGCGGCAGGCGTGCCGGTCGCGGCCATCTGCGGCGCGACAGCGGGCCTGGCACTGGCTGGCATCCTCGATGACAGACGACACACGAGCAACAGTCTGGCGGAACTGAAGGCCACGCACTACCGGGGCGAGGCACTCTACCAGAATCAGCCAGCCGTGACGGATAAAAACGTTATCACCGCCGGCGGCATCTACCCCATCGAGTTCGCCCACCAGATCTTCAAGGTGCTGGAAATCTACGATGCCGGCGTGCTCGAAGCATGGTATCATCTGTATAAATCGGGCGATGAGTCGTACTTTTATGCTTTGCAGGAAAAAGCTGGAAAAAGCGGAGAGTAACCTGCACCGTCTTCTCTCACCCGGACGAAGGGTGAGAGAAGACACCCTGACCTCTTGCGTCTAGACTACTGCCATGTTATACTACAGGCGCCCTGTGACGAGGCAGCGCCCTTGCAGGCTGGTAATAACAAAAAGGGAGGAGCGGGCTGGTGTTGTAAATCACGTCCAGACATAAAACCTATGCAGAGGATCGCCTATTTGAAATTTTTTTTTAAAAGAGGTGTCCTTCCTTACATCGTTGATAAGCGGTTTATTTCACCTGTCACAATTATTTTCTTCACCCGCAGTCAACGAACACACAGGCGGACATGTATTAAAAAGTGGCCACGTGGAGCCGATCTGCTGTTCCCTGTAGCAGATGAGCCGAACAATTTTAACAACTTACAGGAAGGTCTGGCCTTCAATCGTCGTTTTGCCCCCGGTATTTATCTAGGCATTGCTCCTATAGCTACTACAGAACCTCATCTGAAAGAAATTGGACGAGGAAGGATCATCAAGAATCCGCGCATGCAGGATATCCAGCTCAACCAGGAATACGCCATCGTGATGAAACGCCTCAAGGACGAGTGGCGATTGGATAACTGGCTTGACAGGCTGGCAACGGAGAAAGGTATGCGCTTCCTTGCTGAAAAAATTGCGCGCATTCACCAGCAAGTTGATAGGGCCACACATGAACTGGGCCAGCCACAATATCTTCCAAAGAAGTTGGAGACAAATATAAAGTTATTCGAGCAGGCGCTGAACCGTCTTACACAACAAAATTGTGAAATAGAGCAGCATCGGGCTATCGGAGAGATTATGCAAAACTTCATATCGGGTGCAGCAGACGATTTCAACAGGCGCTACGAAGAAGGCCACGTCAAACGCTGTCATGGCGACCTCAAAACGATCAATCTCTGGCTCAAGCCCGTGTTACCTTTCCCCGGCTGCAAGCTATTATGGCGTAGTCGCCTCCTACCGCTTGATTGCATTGATTTTAATCCTTTGCTCTGCAATATTGACACGCTCAGCGACGTAGCAATGCTGGCGGTCGATCTGGAAGTGCGATTACAGCTTGCTCTGGCAGTGACTACTGGTGAAAGACAAACAGAGGTACTGGAGCAGCGAGCCGCTGACCTGGTCAAAGTGTTCCTGGAGCATTATTTATTTGAGATGAAGGAAAGTGGAGATGCTGTCTGGCGCTTGCTGGAATACTACATGGCTGAAAAGGCGATGGCCTGTACTCATGCTTTTGTGATGTACTATGAAGAACTGGAACTGGGCAAAATGTATCTGAGGAGAGTGCATGCGCATGCTCAACGTCTTCTGCCTGTCTGCGTGTAGCTTAAACAGGCAGAAGAGTCAGTTCGCCTCGCCCCTGTTGCAGTCACTGGAGATGAAACCACTCAGGGTGTGTCAGAGAGTATTGCCCGCCATAGCGGTTTTCGATCATCTCCACCTCCCCACAGTGCTTTTTTAATTTTTTCCGCAGATGGTGCATACGCTGCATAAAGGTCGAGCGGTCGATGGGCTTACCCCAGGCGGCGGTCATCAGCATTTTCTCCGTGCAGTTCTGTGGAGATTGCAGGAGTTGCTGCAACAAACGATATTCCAGTTCAGAGAGTGAGAGGTGTTCTGAGCGGCTGCCGGGACAGCTCGTTGTGAGCCAGACGGTGCGCGTTGTGAATGCTGTCGCCGGTCCTGCGGTTGCAGGAACTACCGCTCTCCCACTTTTGCGGATTTCCTCGTTGAGATATTCCAGCAATAAACGGCCTGGATAGTACACGTTTTGCTGGAGCCTGTCGAAGCAGATGAGACCCTCACAGGCAAGAATATAGCGCAGATCTTTGTCCTGACTGTTCCAGGTTGCTACTGGCTGAACCGGCTTTGCTTCAGAGGTAAGAAACATCTGATAAAACTGCTGTTTTGTCTCATCACTACACTGGTCAAGAGCCTGCTGTACCCGATCCCAGATATTGGTAAAGAAGGTGCTCAGACGTTCTTTGACCGTATCAACAATTTGCCGCTTAAAGGTTTCTTCGAGGGGTATCCATCTGCCGGCAACACTGGCGTGGCGTTGCTTGTAGGAAAAAGCATGGAAGCAGAACTGTTGAAGAATATAGGGATGAGTGCCGGCCTGCTCAAGTAACCAGTTCTCTTCTTGTTCTGTGAAAATAGCGGTATCTGTCAGGGTTCGGAATTGCGTGGCCCAGTTTTTGCCGAAGCTTTCAGGTTTCTGCTGAAGAAAACGCCTGGCATCGTCCAGCGAGAAGGCTTTCAGCGTCATAGTGGTGAAGCGGGCCAGATCATAAGAAAGATGCTTTGAGATACGAGAAAACTGCTGACCTATATCCGGGCGCGGCTGGAGTTCAATAGAAAGAATGATCCCGAAATAAGGAAACTCGTCTCTCAGGTCGATCAGCATGCGAATGGCCCCGCATTGTTGCAGGAGTGCAAGCCCACGATCCTGCGCCGTCTCGATCTTTCCATCGGTAGTGATCTCGTGAGCATAGAGATGGCCGAGGCGCTCAATGCTATCCAGCATCACAAAATAGCGACCATTGGGATGATCATACCCGGCCTGGGCGAGCAAATGGCGCAAGCCTGGCAGGTCGGTTGAGAACGTAGAGCCGTCTACAGGCCGGTAAACAGCCTGGAGCGCCCGTATACATTGTTTCTGAAAGGCTGAATACTGGTTTTGCGGCGATTCTCTGCCCAGAGGCGTAAGATCTATCGAAGTGAAGTGAATCGCATCCAGATCCACTAGATCTTTCAGATCGATTAATTCTTCACGCCAGGAACAGATATCGGAATTATCATCGAGGTAATGGATGAGCGCCGTTTTGCCGATATGGGGAGCGCCGGCCAGGATGATCGCACCCTGATCTCCCATGATGATCTCGGTGATTTCTGTGCTCCTACCTGAGACATAGCCCTGTGCCTCCTCTGGAGTAGCCAGACTTCTATTGTCAGCATAGACTGATGGCCTGGTCCTTCTGAGGAAGGGATTGGGTAGCTTCATCCTCGATACTTTACGTATATTCGACATATATTACTCCTCTTACCTATC
>JADBKA010000303.1 GCA_014896635.1 Ktedonobacteraceae bacterium | reverse complement strand
TGGTGAGCGTGCGGAACTGCGGGGAGCAATCGTCGGCTCTGCAACACACATTAAAAGTAAAGCGGTGATGTTTGAAGGGTCGGTCATCGGCGACAACTCGATTATCCAGGATGGGGCTATTGTTCAACCCAATGTCAAGATCTGGCCGGATAAGGAGATCGAGGCCGGTGCTGTTGTCAATACCAGTATCATCTGGGGGGCGCAAGGCAGGCGTAGTCTGTTCAGTCGCTTTGGCGTCACCGGACTGGTGAACGTCGATTTGACGCCGGAATTCGCCACGAAAGTGGGCGCTGCCTATGGTGGCATTCTTCCCAAAGGGGCGATGGTCTGCCTGAACCGTGATGCTTACCGTACTTCACGCATGATCAAGCGTGGCATCAATGCTGGCCTGCCGTCCGCCGGCATCAATGTCCATGATATTAACCAGGTACCCATCCCGGTAGCGCGCTACTACATTCGCAACAGCGAGGCTTCCGGTGGGGTGCATGTCCGTGTCTCGCCTTACGATCAGCGCGTAGTCGATATCAAAATCTTCGATCAGTACGGCCTGGAT
Organism: Ktedonobacteraceae bacterium; assembly: GCA_014896635.1. The sequence goes on along the minus strand of JADBKA010000303.1, from coordinate 4,470 downwards.
ATCAATAAAGCGACCGAGCGCAAGATCGAGAATCTCTTCTTCCGTGAGGATTTCCGTCGTGTCTACCTGGATGAGATCGGGGCGATAGAAGTGCTCAGTAACGCCCATGTTGTAGGCCGTTATCTGGAAGGCTTCTACCGTGTTGTGAATGAAGAGGTGATACGCGCGCGCAAGTACCAGCTTGTGGTGGACTACTCACACGGCAGCACGACGCAGATGCTGCCCGATATCTTCAATCGGCTCGGCTGCGAAGTGATCGTACTGAATACGAGTAAGAGCGATACCTCTATCTCGCGGACGGTAGAAGATGTCAATAAGGATATGCAGCGACTGGCGACGATCAGTTCGGCGCTCAATACGGATATGGGGATTCGCATTGATCCGGGCGGCGAATATATCGCGGTGGTGGATGACCGGGGGCGCGTCCTGGATGGAATGAAACTGCTGGCAGTGATGACCAGTCTGTTCTTACGGCAACATCGCGGGGGAACGGTAGCGGCGCCAGTCACAGCATCCAGTGCGCTCCAGCATATAGCGGGGCGCTATGATGGATACATCTACCATACTAAGGTACTGCCGCATGCATTAATGAGCGCGGCGGGACGCGAGGATGTTGTGCTGGTAGGCGACGGTCGTGGTGGCTTTGTGTTCCCGGCACTCCAGCCGGCTTTCGATGGCATGCTGGCTATTGCGAAACTCCTGGAATTGCTCGCCACGTTTGAAGTGCGCCTCTCCGAGGTAGTGGATGACTTGCCGGCCTACTATATGAGCAGTACCCGTGTAAACTGTCCCTGGGAACATAAAGGGAAGGTGATGCGTATTCTCAGCGAGCGTTACCGGGAGCGCCGTGCGAAGCCGATAGATGGGATTAAGATTGATCTGGGCAATGAGTGGGTACTGGTATTGCCCGATGCTGATAGTCCGCTCTTCCATGTTGTTGCTGAATCGGTTTCTAACGAGCAAGCCCAGGCTCTGGCCGAGAAATATGCCCGCGTGGTCAGCGGTTTGCAGCAGTAACTGCTGAACTCCTGGAGGAGGACACTTTTTTTGGAGTGGGGTCAGGGCGGGGGCAAACCCCTGTACCTTCGGTGTCGCCGCCCCTATCAGAGGCGGTCCAACCTGAATCCTCCTGGGAGCTTCTTTCAGGGATCGTGTCTGGTGGGGCGCCCCTGGCGGGCGCCCTGGAAGCCCCGCGAGCCAAAAACCTCTACTTGTAAGGCAATGCCCCCCCCAGGCTTATGATTTTCCAGGCGACAATACATCGTGGCTGTGCAATGCCACAGGCGGATCTGCATGGATCGCTTGCGACTGGTCCGGCTGGCATGACCGGCGCAGGATACGCTCGATACCTTCGGACAGAGATACTGCTGGCTGCCAGCCGAGGATTTGCTGTGCTCGCGTATTAGCCAGGATGATAGATGCAGGTTCGGCGGAAGCGCTGGCGAGATAGAGTGGTCTGCTCTTGCTTCCCATGCTGCGGGCGACCTGGTGATAGAGCTGGTTGAGGCTGTAGCCACAACCAGAACTGATATGCAGGGTGGCATTCTCTCCCAGGTGCAGGGCGGCCAGATTGGCGCTCACAACATCCTCAATGAAAATATGATCACGCACTGCCTCGCCTGAACCGCGAATGACCGGCGCCTGGCGCTGTCTTAGCGCCTCGATAAAATAGTCGAGCGGGTGAAGGGGCAGAAGGGGCAGCGGCGTATGCTTGGAAGGTGTTTTGCCATAGACATCGGCGTAACGCAGGATGGTATGTTTCAGGCCATAGCGACGTGTGTAGTAGCGGACATACCATTCACCGGCGGCTTTTCCGATAGCCTGTGAGCTATGCGGGCAGAGCGGTGTCTCTTCGGAAAGCGGGAGGTGCGCTGCGGTCACATGTCCATAAAGATCGTTGCCGTCGGAAGCAAAAATGAATTTATGCACAGAAGCATTCACACATCCATCCAATATATTGAGCAATCCTCGAATGTGAACATCTGCATCGGTGAGCAGGTGTTCAGCAGGCATGCTGGTCTGTGGCGGTGAGACATGGTAGCTAACGATATCGGGATGCTCATTTTGTAAGAGTGTGCGCAGTTTTTCATCTCGAATATCAATATGGTAGAAGCGGGCGCGAGGATCGATGCTTTCCTGTGTACCAGAGGAAAGATTATCAATGACCAGGACATCATGCCCGGCGTCCAGACAGGCCCTGACCAGGGCGGTCCCGATAAAACCTGCACCCCCACTAATAGCTATTTTCATGGTACGTTTCATCCCCTACTGGTAGTATCGGATAAAGAGATCGGGCTAATTGCTTGCCGAGCAACCGGATTCCCTGGCGGAGTCCGACCGGTGGCTCTCCAGGCATTTTCAGCGGGTGTTCGTATGGTCTATCTCATCCTTTTTCAGTTTACTCCTCTGGTGGAAAGATAGATTGAAATAGAACGATAAACTATCCTGAAAAAACTCGTTCCGCACCGGTATGTTAAGTGGGGTGATGAGAGCCGGCAGGCCGGCTCTCATCACCCTGAAGGGAATGGATTACTGGTCAGGTTGTAGGGAGTGAGGTATTGAGAAGGTTATCCAGCGTTGACCTTTTGATACGATACGCTTGCCGCTTTCCCCGGTGGGGGAGGGTAATGGCTTCCAGGGCGCCGCTTTTAATCCAGCGGCGAACCGTTGTATCATCAACACGCAGGCGGCGAGCGACTTCGCGTACTGTTAACAATTCTTCTCTTCTTTCTTCGGCCATGATACTATCTCCTGCACCTTCTAGTGCTGTGTATAAGACGACATTATCCCTGAAGGATGAGTAACTCTGTACCTGTTGTATTACAGGCGAGTCATGCGCTGCTCAGGACAGGTCTCGCAATAGGAGAACCGCTTGACCGGCAGGCTGTGCGACATGATGACACTCTTGTGTATCCGGCTGGTAGCAGGCTGCGCTGCACAACTCATGACCCGGCGAGAGAACATCATAACACTGCCTGCCAGTTAACTATACTATACATCTTGACGCAAACACAGTAAAATACAGCAGGAACAACCCCTTAGGCGTCAACTGAACGGAGAAAAGAGGGTCCCCGATCATCATTTTTCAATGGATTTGCTATTACCGGGTCCGCTTTCGACAGAGAGAATAAATAGCATATAATCAAGAAATCCCCCCAGGAAATCTGGTGGTAGGGTAGTCCCCCTTAGGCGTCAACTTCAGGGAAAAGGAGGGTGTCCCCTGCTCTTTTCCTTCCCTCCCATAAGTGAAGAGATGAACGACCAGGATAAGCGAAAAAAGATGAAACAGAAAAAACTTGTACTGATAGATGGAAACGCCATTATCCATCGAGCGTTTCATGCTGTGCCAGAGGATCTTTCCACGAGCAGCGGAGAACCCGTCAACGCGACGTTTGGCTTTACCTCGATGCTGATGAAGGCGCTGCTGGAAGAGAAACCGGATTATGTGGCAGTGACGTTTGACAGGGCCGCACCCACGTTTCGCCATGCGCAGTACGTGCAGTATAAAGCGCACCGGCCTGCCCTGCCCGACAATATGAAGCCCCAGTTTGCGCGCATTCGTGAAGTGGTGCAGGCGTTTGGCATTCAGATCTACGAGAAGGATGGCTACGAAGCCGATGATATTCTGGGAACGCTCTCTGTGCAGGCCACTCAGCAGGGGCTGTCCACCGTTATTTATACGGGTGATATGGACACGCTGCAACTGGTCAACGAGCATGTGCTGATCAAAGTCGCCAAGCGTGGCATCACGGAAGTAACCGAATACGATGCAGCCGAGGTTGAGACGCGCTATGGTATCCCTGCGAGCAAGCTGCCTGATTTCAAGGGACTGGTAGGTGATAAGTCTGACAATATCCCCGGCGTTCCTGGCATTGGCGAAAAGACAGCGACTCGTCTGATTAACGAGTATGGCGATCTGGAAGGTATCCTGTCGCATGCCGGTCAACTCAAGGCGAAAGAGCAGAAATTGTTGCTTGAGTACGCTGACCAGGCGCGACAGAGCAAATTTCTGGCAACTATTGTTTGTGATGCCCCCGTGCAGCTCAATGTGGAAGCATGCAGGCTGTTGCATGTCGATACAGAAAGGGTCATTACGCTTTTCCGCCAGTTAGAGTTTCGCTCGCTGATCGAAAGGGCGCTGGCGCTCTTCCGCCAGCTCGGCCTGACATCCGCTCCTGGCGTCGATGGCGCGACAGAGCACACCGTCGAATCTGCATCATCTGAGACGTTGCAAGTAGCCGGAGGTGAGCCGCCTGAGCAGTCCGGGCAGCCTGAGCCGCCTGAGCCATCCAGTACAGCAGGGTTGGAGAACCTGTTGTTTGCGCCCCCGATAGGCGCTGTGCCGATTATCACACCGCCGCCCCCTGCCGACTGGGATGACGTGGCGATGCCTGCCCGCGTGTCAGCCAGTAAAACCGATGAGGTTACTGAGCGTGTCACCGCGCCGGCAGTAGAGACGCCGCCAGCCGT
>JADBKA010000302.1 GCA_014896635.1 Ktedonobacteraceae bacterium | reverse complement strand
TATCGGCGCCATGATCGAGTCGCGGCTCGCCATCGCTGCTGCTGCGCATCTTGCCGCAGGTCTGGGCGGTTTCAGCTTTATTGATCTCGACACACCGATGCTGCTGGCCGAAGATCCCTTCACCGGAGGCTATGAGCAGCGTGGCGGCATCTATGACGTCTCCAGCGTCAAAGCAGGGTTGGGCATAGAGAGAAGATCACGATAAAAAATCAGGTTTTTTACTCGTTTCCTTCGTAGAAAATATAGCCGGCGATGAAGGTGCCGACAAAGCAACTGGCGATGGCGATACTGGTGTCAAAATGTATTTCAGATTGAAGATAGGCCGTGACCAGGATAAAGGCCAGCAGCACCAATCCGGCGATGATCAAACGGCTGCGATTGCTCAACGCGCTCACAGAATATCTCCTTTGCTAAGATTATCTATGCTGTTCCATAGCATAGCATCTTTTTTCGCTCAGAGGCGGCATGGCTATACTAACAGGCTATGCTCTCTGCGGCGGAGTGTCATCCAACGATGAGGGAGGAGACCCCCGGCCCCGCCAGGGGGCAAAGCCCCCCTGGACCCCTTTTCCATATCTTATGCTATGCGCACTGGCCTTCCGGCTTCACAAGACGCGAGATGATCTCGTTGGGACTCGTTGTCATGACGCCACCCTGGCCCGGATAGACATGGTCAGCGGGCAGCGCTCCTGACCAGGTAAAGGTATAGGTTGCCGTTGTCTCGCCTGGCCCGACAGTAACGCTCGCAGGGGCCGAAGAGCGGCCATTATTTACCGTATAGAAAAATTGAATGGTTCCGCCCGGACTGTTGGGCGCGATATGGAACGTGGCTGTATAGGTGACGGTGAGAGAAGTGCTACATTTGAGTCCTGTCAGACTTTTCGGACTCACCGTCATGTCAATGCTCGTCACCTTGAAAGCCGAAGATTCGACGCAGGTTCCCGCAGGTTTGACCATTGGCGAGTTGACAGCGTTGGGGCTGGTCACGTGTACTCCGGCCAGTCCTGGATACGTATGATCTGGAGGAAGCGTCCCCGAGCTAGTAAAGGTAAAGGTCTTTGCCGTCTCTCCGGGACCGACTTTAACACTTGCAGGCGCTGTGGAGCGCCCGTTATTGAGCGTATACTCGAACTGAATGCTTCCGCCAGCCGTATTCGCCGGGATATGGAACGTAGCGGTGTAGGTAAAGCTGGCCGAACTTCCGCAGGGTTTGTCTGCAATACTGGCCGGATTCACTACCAGGTCAACACTCGTCACCTTGAAAGGCGTCGGCGTTGTCGCACTGGCTGAAGGAGTAGGGCTGCTGCTACTTCCGCAGGCGGCCAGAAAGAAAACGGCCAGGCAGAGCAAAGCAAACCAGGAAGAAGGTTGCTTCGGCACCCTCTCGTGCTTCAATGGTTTGAACATTTCGCTTCTCCTTGAAAAGCTCTGTGCAGCCACACGAGCACGATGCTCGCATCGGCTGGACCCCTCTTCTCCCCTCTCTCTCAGAGACGATTCCTCTGTCACGGAGGTTCCACGTCAAATCTTTTCAAAAGTGATTCTTTAGAAGGTCTTCAGACCCCACCGGCGGCCTATCCACGCCTGCTTCCCTGCTTTTCGGGTTTTTACGGTACGTCAAAAAGCCTGGTGGGACAAAGAGCAACGGTTGACAGCGCCCTCTATGGCTCCTATACTATCAACTGGAGTGTAGTTTTTAAGTCGATCTACAAAGTCAACAAACTTTCATAAAGAGGAGGCATAATAATGACAGGTTACGCCCATCCTGAGGCACTGGTCGAAACAAGCTGGGTAGCCGATCATCTCAACGATCCACGAGTACGTATCGTCGAGGCTGATGAGGATGTGCTGCTCTACGAAGTCGGCCATATCCCTGGGGCCGTCAAACTCGACTGGCATGTCGATGTACAGGACCCCGTTTCGCGCGATTTTGTGGACCAGCAGAGCTTTGAGCAACTGGCGGGCCGCTGGGGCATCAGCAATGACACCGCCGTCGTTTTCTATGGCGACAAAAACAACTGGTACGCGGCCTACTCGTTCTGGCTCTTTAGAATGTACGGTCACGAAGATCTGAAAATCATGAACGGCGGGCGCACAAAATGGGAGGCCGAAGGACGTCCCTATACAAAAGAGGTGCCGCACTATGCACCGGCTATTTACCATGCGCAGCCGGCAGATGAGAGCATCCGCGCCTTCCGCGACCAGGTAGCGGCGGGCCTGAAAGATCCCGAACGCCGCTTGATCGACGTGCGTTCTCCCCAGGAATACACCGGCGAACTGCTGCACATGGTGAACTATCCCCAGGAAGGCGCACAGCGTGGTGGCCATATTCCAACAGCGAAAAATATTCCCTGGGGAACCGCTGCCAATGCCGATGGTACATTCAAGTCAGCAGAAGAATTGCGTCAAATCTACGGCAGCAAAGATATTACGCCTGATAAGGATATCATCACCTACTGCCGCATTGGTGAGCGTTCGGCCCACACCTGGTTCGTCCTCACCCAGTTGCTCGGCTATCCTCGCGTGCGTAACTACGACGGCTCCTGGACCGAGTGGGGCAGTCTCGTACGCGCCCCCATCGAGAAACCCTGACCACTTCATAAGATCCACACAGCGGCGTCCCCCCGTACCAGGTAGGGACGCCGCGACAAATGGTAAGACTGCACGAGAGAGAAAAATGTGCCAGCCGGTCGGACAAAAAGAAACGCGATGAGAAGCAGATAACCTGTATGGATCATCCCTCTCTACAAGGAACTATTGGCTACCTCTTTTGACAGGTCCCTTCAGCGTACACTATAATTGTTCAGGACTGCCGTTTAAAAAGAGTTTTTACATCCTTTCAGAGTGCGGTGTATGCAAAAACAGAGAATAAAACGCTTATTTCTGCCAGCAGGGGCAATATTTGTATCGGTGCTCATTATTTATCTCTTTTTTCGCTTTATTCCGCACTCTACACCAGTACCCGGTCAGCCACAGGGAGACGCACGGGGCGTTTCCTTTCCGCAGAAGCAGGCCACATCGAACGGTCTGAACCTGCCTCAGCAGCAGACTTCTCCCACAGCAAAGCCGACGCAGCAATCAGGCTCACAAGCCTCACAACGCAATCAAGGCCACTACACCACTTATGCAGCCAGCGATGGCCAGATTCTGTGGACCGGCGACTGGGAGAGCGATAATAGTAGCCAGTGGGCGGGCGTGCATACCGGGGGAAAGTGGGGCAATAGCAGCGTCGATATCGTCACCAGTCCCGTACGCCAGGGCAAATATGCCGCAAAATTCACGGTGAATCCAGGCGGTTCCGGCGAAAACGAGCGGGCCGAGGTCAGCGCGACGCAGCAGATGACCGGCGGCTATGCCGGCCAGGAGTGGTATTACTCCTGGTCTACTTATATTCCATCGAATCCCAATAAGGCCACTGGCTGGGGACCCTGGACCGATATCACACAGTGGATGGATATGCGCCACAACTGCTCTCCTCCGCTCCAGGTCGCCATCCGTCCGGGCAACGGCAGTTCCCCTTACCTGGCACTGGTTAACATCATCAACAACCAGGACTCCGGCAATTGCAGCGCCAGCGTGAACCAGGATTACGTCCTGGGCAACCTGCTCTATGACCAGTGGATGGACTTTACCGTCCACATCAAATGGTCCGAAGACCCGCAGACTGGCTTCATCGAAGCCTGGATGAATGGCCGGAAAGTCATTCCCCTTACCCATATCCAGACGCTAGATCCCGGCAGCAGCGGCGTTTACATGGAACAGGCCCTCTATCGCCCACATATGGACGGTACCAGCGTCCTCTACCATGACGCTACACACCGGCACTCTACCTACGGCGGCTGACCATCGCGCTCCCGGTCCTCCTGGCAAAACCGATTATGACAGTTTTGCGACAATGGCGCGATAGTTTTATGACATCACTGTTGTAAGCTTTTAGCTAAAGCGGTGTCCAGAATCGTGAGCCAAATCTCGATCAGAGCACATTTCTGAAACGCGGATAAAAAGTCAGACTCAATCCTTACGAACGCCGCCCTGAACGCCAGAGAAGTATGGAATCTGACACAATCACACAATCAGTAGTTTCATCCCATGTTGCTTCTCTGAAAGCAACATGGGATGCGATCTTGATAGCCGTTCAGATGGGCAAGATGGGTAAGCTACGTTGATGCCTGCGCCAGGTTAGCTACTTGAAGATTGTTGCCAGATCATTTGTTGGAGTGGCGCCATTCGGCGCACTGATCGTGACTGGAGCATTGAATTTACTGTAATCAATGACGGTATCTTCCGTCGTGGTACTGGCGGGGGTGTTTCCCTGGGCCTGCGTCTGCAACGTAAATTTCAGTTCCATGCGCTGCACATAAAATGTTGCTTTATCGATCCACAGATCCAGGGTAGGCTTTTCAAGATCTACTGAATTGAGAAACGCTTCAAGCTTCTGCCGCTGCTGTGCCTGAAGATTATTTATCTGTCCTGTTGTATTCAACAACTCACGCAGCACGTTTTTACCAAAATTGACGGTGATATGACGCACTGTCACACCATTCAACGATTCTTCACCGTTATCGACAAGGGGCGATTTTTGTGCCAGGGTCAACAAATTATTGTAGTTCGAGACCTGGGCGCTGGCAAAAGGATTGCCGCTGGCGCTGGTGAACGCTGCAAGGTCCAGCACATACCACTTCCCCTTTGCGTTCTGGACATAGATCTTGTTGCCCATCACTATCTCGGCCATTGTAGTCATCTGGCCGCCGACCACCTGACCTATGGAGAGTTTCAGGGCAGCCTGATCTGGCAGCACTTCATCTCCTTCGACCTGGACATTGAGCGTCGTATTCTGCGCTCCATTATTGCCAGCCGTACTGGCCGTCGTGGTGGTTGCCGCATTCATCGTCACATGGACTGTTTTCAACTGGCGCATCGCGTTCGCCGCATTCTGTACCACCTGTAAGGGCGTCAGGGGAGCAGGAGCTTTGCCTCCATTTCCTCCCGTTCCAGTAGTGGGAGCCGTTCCTCCAAACCCCAGAAAACTACAGGAACTGAGCAATCCAAGCAGCAGCAGA
>JADBKA010000009.1 GCA_014896635.1 Ktedonobacteraceae bacterium | reverse complement strand
ATTTCCGCAAACGCCCGGAACTGATCGAGCGCTATTGCCGGGCAGGCTACCTGGGGGAAACAGGCTTCTATGCGAAGAACTGGCCCACCTGGCGCCAGGAGAACGACCAGTCCATTCGGGCAATGCTGGATGGCAGCCGCGAAATCCCCTGGTATCGCAGCCTTGAATATGGCTCGTACATTATCGAGGCAATGGTGAAACACCAGCCGACGGTCATCTATGGCAATGTGCGCAATAGCGGCCTGATTGACAATCTACCTGATGGCTGCGTGGAAGTAGCCTGTCTGGTTGATCGCAATGGCGTGCAGCCTACGCACTTCGGTGCGCTACCTGAGCAGCTTGCTGCGCTCAACCGCTCACACATAGCTGTTCATAACCTGCTCTGCCAGGCATTGCTGGCAGGGGACAGGGAAGCGGCCCGCCACGCGCTGATGCTTGATCCGCTCAGTGCGGCTGTCTGCTCGCTGGCCGAACTCAGCGATCTCTTTGATGAGATGTGGGAAGCGGAGAAGCCGTATCTTGAATCATTTAACGTGTAACATTTTATTGAACATTAGCAGTGTGAAAAGGAATTATTTTTCACTTTTTATGTGAAAAGTGGGGGAAGAAGATCTGCCAGGCGTTGCTGGAGCCTGCGGGCGTCAAGGACAGCGTGGGCTTCGGCATCGTTATTAAAGTAAATATAGGTATCGTGGCCTGCGGCATGCTCTGCGCGCAAGCGTTTTTCCCAGGAGGCAAGCTCGTCATCGCTGAGTCCTATGCCTTGCGCACCATGATGCACGCGGATGTAGCAGAACGTCGCGGTTGACGGTAGGTCAGGTGGTGTGGGAAGCTCTCCTCCCACGCTGAGCACAAGCGCGGCTCCTGCATTGTGCAGGATGCGCTGGAGTGCTGGCAGCATGCCAGGCTGAAACCAGGAGGCGTCGCGGAACTCAAAAGCGGCGCGGTGGGTACGCGGGAGATGAGTGGCGAATTGCGCGAGTCGCTCCGGATTCGCGTGCCAGTGTGGCGGGAGCTGGTAGAGGAAAGGGCCGAGATGCTGGCCCAGTCCCTGTGCGGCGGAGATCAGGCGTTGCACGCCATCATCTGCCGCATGGAGCTTTTTCATGTGGGTGATATAGCGGCTGGCCTTGACGGCGAAGAGGAAGTCAGGAGTATGCTGGACCTGCTGACCCCAGTGCTGAAACTGGTTATAAGTAGGTAGCCGGTAGAAACTGCGATTGATCTCTACCGTGAGGAAATGGCGGGCGTAGAACGACAGATGCTCACTTGCGGGTAATTCTGGCGGATAAAAGCGTCCGACCCAGTGCGGATAAATCCAGCCTGAAGTGCCAATCCAGATCATCGTGCTGCTCTTTTTCTCAGATAGGACTGGAGCGCGCGACCGGAGGACCGGAGAGATCGGGCAACGGCACGCTGCCCGATCTCTCCTTGCTGGCTATGATTCAGGGTAGCTCAAGCAGCGCTTCCCGCGCCTGAAGTTTGCGCCTCGCTGGTCTGACCGTCCTTCCCAAGCAGGCGATCAAGCGTCTCGCGTTTGATGCGATAGCTCTGCCGCTCATTCAGGTGTGGCAGAATGACGGCTTCCAACGCACCCTGTTTGACCCAGCGCCTGACCGTTGTGTCATCGACGCGCAAGATACGAGCCACTTCTGAGACTGTTAGCAATTCACTCATTCTTTCTCTCTCCTCCGAGTAATTTCCTGTTAAAAGTAAGGATGTTACTTTACAATCCTGTAAACAGGTGAAGCCAGTTATTGTTACGCAATAACGGTATGCCACTATTGTACAATAGTGTTATATATTTGTAAAGCTCTATGAGAGAGAAATCACGTAATGGAAAACTCTAAAGTGAGAAACGTGTTGCCTCACCCGATGATGTACACTAAACTCTGGCTAAGTTTTGCTGTATGTAGCTGTATGGAGAGGGGATAGACAGTATGATACGATGCTGCTTTCGGAAAAGCAGCATCGTATCATATCAAATCCTTTTAAAAAGGAGGATTGAGGGTTACCCTCAGGCGGACTAGCCCACGCTGCCCGACATCTCTAGCTGGATGAGGCGGTTCAGTTCGACCGCGTACTCCATCGGCAACTCTTTGGTGATCGGCTCGATGAAACCGTTGACGATCAGCGAGTACGCTTCGGATTCGTCAAGGCCGCGACTCATCAGGTAGAAGAGCTGGTCCTCACCGACTTTAGAAACGGTAGCTTCGTGACCGATCTCGGTCTGATTCTCTTCTACACGGATCGTCGGGTAGGTATCGGTGCGGGCATCCTCGTCGAGCAAGAGCGCATCACAGCGCACGCTGGACTTTGTATGGTGTGCACCCGAATTGATGCGTACCAGGCCGCGATAGGATGCGCGTCCCGTCCCCTTCGAGACCGATTTCGACAGGATTTGTGAGGTGGTGTGCGGCGCCAGGTGCGTGATTTTCGCGCCGGCATCCTGGTGCATCCCATCGTTGGCAAACGCCACCGACAGCACATCGCCGCGTGCACCCGGCTCCATCAGCAGGACCGCAGGGTACTTCATAGTCACTTTGGAGTTGTGAACGATAAAGCCCTGCGAGACGAAGTTGCCGGTCCCCTCAACCTCGATGTCCCAGGTTGGAACCTCGACCACCGAGGACTCGGAGACATCGACATCAACGATCTCGACGCTCTCTGGAAGCTCGATGGACGAGTGACCGATATGCCGGTTCTGCTGCTGCGTCGGCGCTTCCTGCTGAGCCTGCATGCGCAGCGTCGGGCTGATGTGCCGGTAGAAGCGCGGATCGGCGGCGAAGACCAGACGGTGCGAGCTATGCGCCGTGCAGGCGACGCCCATGATCTCAACCTGGCGTGGCTCGGCAAACTCGGTATGCAGGCGCGAGGTGATGCCCAGCGTGACCAGCAGCGACGCGATGTCTTCTAGCAGTCCGCGATTGGCCGACTTGAGACTGAAGCGTCCCTTCACGATGCAGCCATCGGCGTCCAGGTAGCCGGCGATAAAGGCGAGACGCTGCGATTCTGGCAGGGACCAGACCCAGGCGGGAACGCGCTTGGTGTAGGCATTGCCCTCGAAGCCGTTGAGATGGAAGAACTCGGCCAGTTCTTTGCTGTGCCATGCGATATGCCGATCATCGGCGCGCTGCTGGACGGGAGCGTCGATCACCGCCGTCATGGTCTCCATCAGGCGGCTGTGAGCGCGATCCGTCGAAGGCGTTGAGAAGCCGACTTTTGCGTAACGCATCACGCCCTCAGTTTTGCCAGCTTTGATCTCAATATTGCCATCGCCCACCCAGTAGCCAAAGAGCCACATCAGATCGTCAGTTGTCTCGGCCACGGACTGCATACGCGCGGTGCGCGAGCGTGTCATCGCGAGCGCATCCTGGTACTGGTTTTTAGACGCGAAGATCGTGGTGAGTTCGGGTACACGCAACTGATGGGGCCGACCATAGTCGAGAGAGGTGCGCGGAATGATCGCCTCACGCAGATGGTCGGCGCGCACATAGGCCAGGTTGTAACGACCCAGCTTCTTCGCGGCCTCAGCGTTGTAGACATACGAGTAGAAGGGATGGTTGGCCGTCACGCGCAGCTTGCGCTCGCCAACGGAAACCGTGTGGACAGGCTGCATACCAGAGAAACGCTTGCCCTTCACCGTGCGGAAGACCAGTTGCCCAGCCTGCTCATCGAACGAAAGCACCTTGTCGCCAACGTTAAGCGACTCGATCGTTTTGAGGCCCTCCGGCGTGGTGACGGTTGAGCCTTCTGCGAGACAGCCCAGATTGCCGTCTACCCATTCCATTGTGGCATCGCGGTAAGCGGCGGCACGCTTCGTCACCAGGTTGTAGACGTTCTTCGACCAGTTCTGAATGGTCGTATAGCGCACACGCGCGCCTTCTTTAACCTTGATCTCCACAACCGCGCTGTGCAGGCTGTCGCTGGTATACGTTGGTGCGGTACAACCCTCTACATAATGCACGTAAGAACCGGGTTCCGCGATAATCAGCGTGCGCTCGAATTGCCCCATATTCTTTGCGTTAATGCGGAAGTACGCCTGCAAGGGGATTTCAACGCGCACGTTGGCCGGCACGTATACGAAGCTGCCGCCGCTCCAGACTGCGCTGTTGAGCGAGGCAAACTTGTTATCGGACGGAGGAACAATCGTGCCAAAGTGCTCTTTCACGATGTCAGGATATTCGCGCAGAGCCGTATCCATATCGGTGAAGATCACACCAAGCTTCTCCAGATCCTCCCGCACTTTGTGGTAAACGGCCTCGCTCTCGTACTGCGCCGTCACGCCTGCCAGATACTGGCGTTCGGCCTGTGGGATGCCCAGGCGATCAAAAGTATCCTTAATTTCGGGCGGCACATCGTCCCACGTTTTGCCCTGTTCGGGGACGGGTTTAATGTAGTAGTAGATATCGTCGAAGTTGATGCCTGACAGGTCAGCGCCCCAGGTAGGCATCGGGCGCTTCTCGAAGAGTTCCAGGCTCTTCAGGCGGAACTTGCGCATCCACTCAGGCTCGCCCTTCATCTCTGAGATCTGTTCGACGACCTTTCTGTTCAGTCCTTTCTCGGACTTGAACGCATAATTTTCAGCTACATGGAATCCGGCACTATAGGTACCCAGTTCCAGCTCGAATGCCTGACTCATAAATCACTCCACTTGTAAGCTCAGGTTTATCATTCCACCTTCGCTCAGAAAGTTTTTTCTCGTTACAATCCTTACTTCGCCACTCGGATTTCACTGGTATTATAAATCGCTCATTCGTTGCTGTCAAGATGCGCGTGCTCTGTGCTCCTTGCCCGCTGAGGAAGTAGAATCGGGCCAGTTAAGAGTGTCAGGCCTGTCAGGCCAGCCATATCTCGATGCCCCGGTTGCGCGTCTCCTCAACCAGCTTTTGGGGCGCCTGTGTATCGGTGACGATCATCTTGAGACGTTCAGCAGGACAGAACGTAGCGAAGGCGAGATGGCCCCATTTGGTATGGTCAATGATGCCGATGACTTCTTTTGCAGATTCGACAATGGCGCGTTTGAGATTGACCTCTTCACCATTGACGTCGGTCAATCCTTCGGGGAGCGTGAAGCCGCGCGCACCTACAAATGCTTTGCTGATATGAATGTGCTGAATGACTGCTTTTCCCCAGGAGCCGACGAGGGAGAAAGATTCCTGGCGTAGCATGCCCCCCGGCATCAGCACTGAGATACCGGGAGAGCCGACCATCTCCAGGCTGGTGCGCAGGCCGTTGGTGACGACGGTGAGTTCGCGGCGGGCTTTGAGGTGGCGAGCCAGTGCGAGAGCAGTGGTGCTGGCATCCAGAAAGATCGTTTCGCCATCCTGGATAAAAGTTGCTGCAAGCGCACCAATACGCTCTTTTTCTCCGTATTGCAGGCGTTCGCGCACATCAAAACTCATTTCAGCAGAAGCGGCGTCTGCCAGGATTGCCCCCCCGTGTGTGCGTACGGCGAGCTTCTGCGCCTCCAGCCAGGCCAGATCTTTGCGGATGGTGACTTCCGAAACTGCGAAGATCTGGCTAAGCTGGGGAACCGTAACGCGCTGTTGCTCTGCCAGCAGGCGAGCAATCTGCTGCCGCCGCTCATGTGTAAACAGCGCCGTGCCTGGCTTGTTGCTGCCGTTGCTGTCTACGGCCAGATTCCCGGTTGTACTTATTGGGCGCTTTTCATCGCCCATGGCGATCTCCTGATATATTTCAGTTGATTCTATCCAGTTTTTGACTTTTTCTATCACTTCCCTGGAGTTTTATCAATGAGCCATCGGTCGCGGATTTTACCGCTGCCAGCATCAGTGCGAGTGTTTGCAGGTTATCACGCCCGCTGCTTTCCGGTTCCTGGCCTGTACGAATTGCCTGGACAAAGGCGTGCAGGCTCCCGTGCCTGTCGGTTAGCGGCACCTCTGGCAGAGCAAGGGCCTGTGGCTGTTCACCGAGAAGATGGAGTGTAACGTGGTCGGGAGTATCGCCGCGGCTCTCCCAGATTACCTCCCCTCTGGCGAATTCCATTCGCCACTCGCCTGACCATGAGGTCTGCGGCCCGGGGCTGACCCAGCTTCCCTGGTAGTTCACGATAGTTCCACCATCGAATGTAATTGCGGCGGTTGCAGCCGGCGCGGTGGCAAAATTGCTCCAGGGGGGATTCCAGGTCTGGCAGAATATTTGACTGGCCTCCTGGCCGAAAATGTAGCGCATAAGGTCGAAGTGATGGATGGACATATCGACCAGCAGCGGCTGCCAGAGAGTGTAGTGTTTGTGATTTTCCTTAGGAGCCGTGTTCGCATAGCGCCGGAAGTCGATGGATACGTTGCCGAGCGGGCCGAGCATCCCCTGCCGCACCAGTTCCCTGACGGCCTGCACCGCCGGAAAGAAACGATAATTCTGACTGATCATCAGAACACGATTCTGCTGTTGTGCGGCTGCTACGACCTGCTGCGCCTCCTCGATGGTTGGCGCGAAAGGTTTTTCAAGCAGAACGTGTTTCCCTGCTGCGAGAGCCGTCAGTGCAGAGGGGACGTGGCCCTCCAGGCTGGTGGTGATGAGGACGGCATCACAATCAACCCGTGCCAGGGCTTCTGATAAACTGGTGAAATAGCGGTTTGCTGGGAGGGTTATTTCCTTCTGGCTCAATTCTTGCATAGCTGGAACAGGATCGACGCAAGCGACAAGTTCAACATCCGTATTGCGAGAGACGACATAGCGTGTCCAGTTCCTGCCCCAGCCTCCCATGCCTACCTGAATAATGCGAACAATCATACAAATGCTCCTATTCTAGACGAGAACGATGATGTTCGGGATTCCTCTCTGTCTTGCCGGAACTGACAGATAGCAGAATCCCTTTGCCTGAGTATAGCCACATCCTTGATGTTTGTCGAATCCGGCTGGCCTTTGCCGGGGCTATTCGGGGGCTTTCCCGCGTCTCCGAACTCCCTGCGTTGCTGTCTGAAGACGGCAGAAAAAGAAGAGAGACGCAGGAAGCTTCAGGAAGCTTCGCCTTCCTGCACCCTCCTTAGCGCACGAAGGCGGCGGCCACGCCGCCATCAACGGTCAGAGCGCCCCCCGTCGTTTTGCTGGCTTTAGAAGAAGCCAGGAAAGCGATAGCATGCGCCACATCTTCCGGGAGTACATTGACGTTGAGCAGTGTGCGCCGGCGATAATACTCTTCGAGCTGGTCAGGCTCGATGCCATAGGCTTTCGCTCGCTCGTTGCGCCAGCGCGAATTCCAGATGCCCGAACCTTGCAGGATCGCATCAGGAAAGACAGAGTTGACGCGAATCCCATACTCGCCACCCTCAACGGCAATACAGCGGGCCAGGTGCAGTTCAGCGGCTTTGGCCGTGCTGTAAGCTGTCGCGTTCTTGCCGGCGTAGATAGCGTTTTTGGAAGCGACGAAAACCATGCTCCCGCCCAGTCCTTGCTCTTTCATGATCCTATAGCCTGCGCGTGCTACCAGAAAATAGCCGGTTGAGAGAATATTGATGTTGCGATTCCACTCGTCCAGCGTTGTCTCTTCAAAAGGACTGGAAGAAGCAATGCCGGCGTTATTCACCACCACATCTACCCCGCCATAGTGGAGAATCGCCGCGCGCAGACTCTCCTCGACCTGCTGCTCACTGGTCACATCTACCCGTACGGCGAAAGCGCGGCCTTCGCCAAAAGTTTTGTTGATTTCATCTGCCACCTGCTGTGCACTTTCGAGATTGATGTCGGCGATGATGACATGCATGCCTTCGGCGGCAAATGTACGACATGTTGCACTGCCGATACCGCCGCCGCCACCTGTCACAAAGCCAATCTGGCGCGAGAATTCGGCTTCGGGCGGCAGCAGACTCAACTTGTAGAGTTCGAGCGGCCAGTATTCGACATCGTACGATTCTTTTTCGTTCAACGAAGTAAAGGCGCCCAGCGTTTGCGCGCCTTTCATCACAGCAATCGCACGGTGATAGAGAGCCGCGCTGACCTGGGCGAGTTGCCAGGAGCGCCCGGTGTTCACCATGCCGAGGCCGGGAATGAGGATCACGCGCGGCGCAGGATTGCTCATTGTATCGCCAGCATGTTTGTTGCGCTCAAAATACTCGTGGTACTTCTCTTTAAATTGCGCAATACCGCTTTGCAGGCGTTCTTTGAGTTGTGGTACGTTCTGCGCACCCGGCTCCCACTCCACGTAGAGCGGAACGCGCTTGGTATGCACCAGGTGGTCGGGACAGGCGGCGCCTATCTGGGAGAGCGTTGAAGCAGCCGTACTGTTGACGAACGTCAATACCTCATCAGAGTCGTCAAACGTCACGATCTGGCGCTGCTCCTGGCTCACGGCCCGACGGATAAGAGGGAGCACCTGTGTCAGTATCGTGCGGCGTTCTTCTGGCGGCAGGGAGACATATTTCTGGTCTCCCAGTGGCTTTGCCGTGCTGGCGCGCGCTTCAATATATGCCTGCGCTTCGTTGATGACAGAAATAGTGTTGCGGTAGCACTCTTCACTCGTCTCACCCCATGTGACCAGGCCATGCTTCTCCATCAGGACAAGTTGAGTCTGTGGGTTAGCGCGTACCGCTTCTGCAATCAGCTTTGAGAGGGTAAAGCCGGGACGGACATAAGGAATCCAGACGAACCGGCGGCCATAGATTTCTTCTGCGATCTGGTGCCCGTTGGGTGCGCAACACAGGCTGATGATCGCATCAGGATGAGTATGATCGACGTGTTTGAAGGGCAGAAAAGCGTGGAGCAGCGTTTCAATCGACGGGCGAGGATAATTGCTCTCTAGCATGCAGTGACCCAGATAGGCGACCATTTCCTCGTCCGACATGCTCTCGCGCTCAAGCAGGGGACGGATATCTTCCAGGTTGAGACCGGTGAAATGACGCGCTTTCATTGTTGCCAGATCGGAACCGCTGCCTTTGACCCAGAGTACCTCGATCGGGCGACCACGAAAATCTGTGGCGCGCGTCTTGACCGAGGTGTTGCCACCACCCCAGTTGGCGACTGAACGGTCGGCTCCAAGTAAATTGGAACGATATACCAGCTCGTCAAGCGCGGTACTGGCCTGCGCGGCCAGCTCGCTTTGCCAGAGGTTTGCTGCCATGCGATACTCCTTGCGTTGTTTCAGCGCGATCCTACCCGTATACCTGAGAACGAGATGGAACCGGTCATTGTGGCTGCCTGCCAGCCTATGCAACGCTGTCCCGCATCCTCATTGCAAATTTCGGATAGTTTCGTTTCAAATAAATACGAAATATATTGTAAGATATTCTCTTTCCACTTAATAGGTAGCATGCGACGGAGACCTTTGTCAAGGGGAAAGCTGGTGGATTATTTGTAGAATCGCAATGTAATCGCTAAAAATTAAAACAAGATTAAAAGCCCATAGCCATGATTATATTTTATTGATAAATTTCTAGACTTTGCGAGTGACTTCTGGTATGATGCAGCATGGTAGAGGTATGGGTGAAGAGTCTGTTGCTGTTTTGCACGAGGGCTTTTGCGGCAGCAGTAGACGGGGGAGATTCTGTGCCGGGTGGAAAAGTAATGATCGTAACTGATGAAGAGTGTCTGATTTCTTGCAGTAAAAAAGGTTGCTATGGTACAAAAATTTTTTTCTGATCGCATAAGGTTATTAAGCATTCTAGGAGCGATAGTCGTTATAGTCGCTATTATCCTGATCGCTCTCAATATTAGTCTGCAAAAGCAGCAACAGGTGCAGACAGGTGTGCAGCAGGGAAAGCCGAATCTTACGCCCACAGCCGGTGGTGCGCTGTTTACGCCTGCGACGATTCCGCTCTCTGAATCTGAAGTCGGCAATCCGATGCGCGGGCCGCAGTATTATGGTGAAGAGACCCCTCCGCCCGGCTGGCCTCTCTCTGATACATACGAGCGGTTCTGCTGGAGTGCCGTTGAGAAGGGGCAGGGGCAGTATGATTTCTCGCGCATTGATGCTGCCATTGCCAGGGCAAAAGCGGCTGGCTATACTTTTAGCTGGCGTATTATGCCTGTGAATACCGACAATACAGCATGTCTGCCGCAATATTTGAAAAATATGATGCCGAATGGCTTCACTGCCGATAGTGGAGCGTATATCCCCGATTACAACAGTGAGGCGTATATGAGTCGCGCTCAGGCGCTGATTCAGGCGTTAGGGCAGCGGTATGACAGCAATCCCAACGTTGGAGTGCTGGATATGAGCCTCTACGGCTGCTGGGGAGAGTGGAACGAGTCCTGTTCCGGTGGAAAAGGAGTCATGACGCTGGCAAACAGACAGAAGCTTATTGATATGCAATTTCAGGCGTTCCCTCACAAACGGTTTTTGATGTTGACGGCACACCAGGATTCGCTAAACTACGCGCTGAGCTACCAGCGTCCTTTGCGGACGGGTGTGCGCATTGATTGCCTGGGCAAGTGGGAACTGGGAGGCGCTCAGAAGGGCCTGGATCAGAACATGCTGGAGCATAACCAGTGGAAAGTCGCGCCGTTGTACTTTGAGTATTGCAACAACCCTGACTTTTCGCTTGCCCTTGAGCAGATCAAGAAGTATCACGCTTCCTCTATTGGCAGTGGCGACGGCAATATCAAAAGCTTTGACCAGTACAGTCCTGACCAGCAGGATCTACTTATCCAGAATTTCAAAGCGGCTGGCTATCGTTTTGAACTGAATGCGCTCACCATTCCTAAACAGCTTTCACCCGGCGCAACTTTTAGCGTGGTATCGCAGTGGACCAATGTCAATACGGCGCCGGCTTATATGCCCTGGAATGTGATGATCCAGTTGCGTTCAAATGAAACGACTGTTGCCTGGCAGGGGAAATCGCAACTGGATTTGCAGCAGTTTTACAGCGAGAGCGGTCAGGGAGGTGAAGGACGCACCGTGACCGATAGTTTCACGCTGCCTGGCAATATTGCGCACGGCAATTATAATGTGTGTGTGCAGATTGTCGATCCTGCCCACGTCTATGCTCCCCTGGCTCTTGCCAACAAGGAGCGAGGCGCCGATGGCAGCTATTGTATCGGCAAAATCAGTGTGCGATGAAGCCGTAGAGCAGCAAAGAGCAGAGAGGGGAGATGGATGCAAAGATGGAACAGACGAGATCACAGCAGAAACCGGAACCGCGCTCACCGCAGCAAGTTAACGGCATTATTGCCGAGCTGCATGCGCTCTATCCAGGGGTACGCTATGGCCTCGACTCTTCCACTCCCTTTGAACTGCTTATCGCCACTATCCTTGCCGCTCAATGTACCGACGAGCGCGTTAACGCTGTGACAAAAACACTCTTTGCAAAGTATCGCGCTCCCCAGGATTACCTGCGCGTCAGCCAGGAAGAGCTGGAACAGGATATCAGGCCAACCGGATTTTATCGCAATAAGGCGAAAAGTATTCGCGCTGCCTGCCAGTATCTGATAGAGCATCATAAGGGCGAAGTGCCGCGCACAATGGCGGAAATGGTCAGGATTCCCGGCGTGGCGCGCAAGACTGCCAATGTGGTGCTGGTCAATGCTCTCGGCGTCTGCGAAGGTTTCATCGTCGATACGCATGTGGGCCGCCTGGCGCGCCGTTTTGGCTGGACGCAGCAAGAAGATGCTGCCAGGGCCGAGCAGGATCTCATGCAGCTCATCCCTCGCCAGGAATGGCCTACCCTGCCTCATCAGATGATCGCACATGGCCGTGCTATCTGCGTTGCTCGCAAGCCTCACTGCGCACAGTGTTCGCTGGTTCCCCTCTGTCCTTCCGCTGAGGTGTGAGAGCAAATTTTTAAGATGAATCACTGTTTAACCGGTTGTGTTTTGTTATAAAAGAAAAATATGTTATAATTCATGTAGAAAATGAATTGTTGCGTAGTGAATGTATCATATGGAAGGGGCAGCAACATTGCCGGACGAAAATGGTGCAATCTGGATACCGAACAGCAATAGTTTTCCCAGGCGCAATGGGTACAAGCCTCGCTATGTCATCCTGCATGGGACCGCCGGGGGGGCCAGTGCAGTTGCCATTGCCAACTTCTTCAAATCCACAGAAGGCAGCAACAATGCCGTGTCGAGTCACTACGTCGTGGGACGTGATGGCGAGATTGTGCAGTGTGTGAGCGAGCGCGACGGGGCCTGGACTAACGGCTACATATCCGGGCCTGCCGGCACAGCAGGCGACGGCTATGGCAATGGGTATCATGATGCCTGGTGGGGACATGGTGTCAACCCCAACCTGATCACCGTGACCATCGAGCATGTCAAGCCGTCAGCCGATAACTCCGATCATCTGACCGATGCGCAGAAGCAGGCCAGTTTCAGGCTGATCAAGCACATCTGTGAGCGGCATGGTATTCCTCAGCGCAAAGCCGATGCGCAAGGGGGCATTACAGGTCACTACAGCATCGACCCGGTGAATCGCAAGTTTTGTCCCGGCGCCTATCCCTGGAATGAGTTGTTTGCATACCTGGCTAATGGAGGTGAGGATGTGTTAACTATCAATCAGGCGAGCCAATACTTCACGGAGGTAGTGAAGGATCAGCGCTGGCACTGTAAGCAGACGGGTTTTGATATTGCCTACGCTATTCTGGAATATTATCGTACCTGCACGCGGGTTGCATTGAATGGGCTATCCCAGTATGGTCTGCCGTTATCGAAAGAGCTGTCAATCCCTGGAACGCATGGCGCGGTGATTCAGCGTTTTGAGCGTGGTTGCATCATCTATGATCCGCGTAGTGAAGTTGACCGCGTTCCTGGCCTCTCCGGTCCCTGCTATCCTGCTCATATTGACAAAGGTCCCGGCGCAGATCCGCGCATTGCCCAGCTTGAGGCGCAACTGGCTGCTGCCCACTCTTCTCAATCACCGCAGCAACAGCAATCACAGCAGTCGGCGGCAGACGCGGCAGACGCGGCGGCGGACTGATCTTGTAGCATGCAGGAGAGCTTCATCTCCTGCATGTCTTATTTTTTGTTACCCCAGCAACAGATAAACGTCCTGGAGCAGGTGCTTCACTTCCTGTAAGAAGCGAGCGACGGTTGCGCCGTAAATGATGCGGTGGTCTGCCGAGACGGTCACTCTCATGATGTCGCGCAGCACCGGTTGTCCGTTGACCGGCACAAACGTCTTGCGCACGGCAGCGACTGCCAGGATAGCCGCTTCTGGCGGATTGATGACCGCGATAAAGTCTGTGACGTCCATCATGCCCAGGTTAGAGACTGAGAAAGTCCCCCCTTGAAAGTCGGTCAGACTGAGTCTGCCGGCGCGCGCCTTCTCGATCAACGTTTTGGCTTCACGGGCAATGGTGCGCAAACCTTTGAGGTTGGCATCGCGCAGCACAGGTACCACCAGGCCATCCGGCACATCTACTGCAATGCCGATATTGATCTGTTTGTGGCGGATAAATTGTCCTTCCTGGTAGGAACTATTGACTTCGGGGAACTTCTCTAGCGCCAGGGCGCAGGCTTTGATAATGAGGTCGTTAACACTGATTTTGATGCCCTCCTCACCTGCTGCTTCATTGAGTTTCTGACGCATTGCCAGGGCTTCGGTCATGTCAATCTCGCTGCTGATGTAGAAATGTGGCACCGTCTGTTTGGCCTCTACCAGGCGACGCGCGATAGTTTTCTGCATCTGTGAGAGCGAGACAACTTCAGCCGCTTCCTCGCGGGCCGGGGGCGCTCCCAGGGGAGCCACTGCTGCCGACGGTTGCGCAGTGACTGTGGCAGGCTGTGCTGCTAGACCTGCTGGAGCCGCCTGGGTAGCCGGGGCAGCGCGCTGCTGCTCTATATAATCCTCGATGTCGTCGCGTACGATGCGCCCGCCTGGTCCTGTACCGCGTAGCTGACGGAGGTCAATGCTGTGCTCTTCGGCCATACGTCGTGCCAGAGGAGACGCTTTGATGGCTCCTGCCCGTTCGGCTGGCGGTGGGGGAGTTTCGACCTGTGCGGGCGTCGATGGACGAGCCTGCTGTGGCTGAGGAGCTGGCGCCTGTGAAGGAGCTGCCGGGGCCTGAGAGGTTGTTGCGGGTGCGGTAGGAGTGGCAGCGGTGGCGGCAGCCTCTTTGCGGGGAGCCGGCGGCGCTGTTCCAGCGCCGCTGCCGATCACAGCGATCACCTGCCCGATAGGAACCGTCTCGCCCTCCTGCGCCGTAATCTGCTCAAGGATGCCACTATCGTACGATTCAATATCCATTGTAGCCTTATCCGTTTCCACTTCGGCCAGCACATCGCCTTTTTTCACCTCATCGCCTGGTTTTTTAAGCCAGCGCGAGATGGTGCCTTCTTGCATGGTATCGCTGAGTCTGGGCATAGTAATGTCGGGCATGGTTCTCTCCTGGTCTGCACGTCGCTTGCGTTCAACGTAGAATGCATGTTTACAATGACCTTCTCCGGCGAGGTGCCAGTTCGTGAATGGCCTCGGTCAGTTGCTTTGCGCCGGTCAGGGCCGCCAGTTCGAGGGGCTTGGAATAGGGCAGCGGCACTTCCGCGCTGGCTACGCGCTTGATCGGCGCGTCCAGGTTGTCAAATGCCTCTTCCTGTACGGTGGCGGCGATCTCTGCCCCGACGCCGTAGCTGCGCCAGTCCTCTTCAAATACGATCGCGCGATTGGTTTTTCTGACCGAGTTCACGATGGTTGCGCGGTCCAGTGGACGCAGCGAGCGGATATCGACAACTTCAATGTTCAGCCCGTTCTCCTGCTGGATCTTGCGCGCGACATCGAGCGCGACGGCTGCCATGCGTGAGTAGCTGATCACCGTCAGGTCTGTTCCCTCTTTGCTGACGCGGGCGCGACCGAGGGGCGTCGTGTAGTCACCATCCGGCACGTCGCCTCTAGTGTTGTAGAGCGCCAGATTTTCCAGGAAGAGCACCGGGTTATTGCCGCGAATGGACGAGCGCAGCAGCCCCTTTGCGTCCGCCGGGTTAGACGGTGCGACGACCTTGAGGCCGGGGACATGGGCGAACCAGACTTCCAGGTTTTGCGAATGTGTTGCTGAAAGTTGCTGTCCGCCGCCGCCGGGCGTGCGAATCACCATTGGAATAGGACATTGCCCGCCGAACATGTAGTAAATCTTCGCCGCGTGGTTCACGATTTCGTCCATTGCAAGGGCGATGAAGTTGATCGTCATGATCTCGACCACCGGGCGCAGTCCTAGCATGGCCGCGCCTGCCGCCATGCCCACGAAGCTGTTCTCGCAGATGGGCGTATCGACGATGCGCTTCGGCCCGAATTCCTTGAGTAGCCCGGCAGTAATCTTATAGGAGCCTTCAAAAACGCCGATCTCTTCCCCGATCAAAAAGACGTTCTCGTCGCGCAGCAATTCCTCGCGCAGCGTATCATGCAACGCCTGGCGAAAAGTCATCTCGGCCATTGCTTACTGCGCTCCTTTCTCTGAATCGTCAGGAGCATAGATGAAATCAAAAAGACTTTCCACCGGCGGGAAAGGACTCGCATCAGCGAATCTGACGGCCTCGTCGATCTCGTGTGTGACCTGCTCCTCGACCTTCTGTACTCCCGCTTCGTCAAGCACGCCTGCGGCTGTCAGGCGCTGTGCGAATAGTGTCACCGGATCGCGTGAGCGTCCGCGTTTCACAACCGCTTCGGGCCGGTAGCGGTCGGGATCGACAACTGAATGGCCTCTGAAGCGGAAGCTGACGGCCTCGACCAGCGATGGTTCATGCTGCTCGCGCGCGATTTTTGCTGCCTCGCGCACGGCATCGCGCACCGCCAGTACATCGGTGCCATCCACGCGCGTACTGCGCATATTATAGGCGCATGCTTTCTTATACAATTCGCCTACCGCCGATCCCTGTTCGACTTCCAGGGCCATGCCATATTGATTGTTGGCGATAAAATAGACGATAGGCAGGTGATAGATCTTTGCCATGTTGAGCGACTCATGGAACTGGCCGCCGTTTGTTGTCCCATCGCCCATCTGACAGGCGACGATTTCGTGAGCGTTGCGATAGGAGAGCGCGAACGCTGCCCCGGTTGCCAGGGGGAGTTGTCCGCCGACGATGGCGTAGCCGCCCATAAAGCGGCGCTTGATATCGAAGAGGTGCATCGAGCCGCCGCGTCCTTTCGAGGCGCCATCCTGCTTGCCGAACAACTCTGCCATGACCACAGCGGGCGGGATACCCCGGCTGATCGCGTAGCCGTGTTCGCGGTAGTTGGTATATACATAGTCGCTCGGCTCCAGGCCGGCGCAGAATCCAACAACTGTCGCCTCTTCGCCAAGATTAAGATGGCAGTAGCCGCCTATGCGCGCCCGTGTGTACATTTCCGCGCTTTTCTCTTCAAAGTGGCGCACAAGTACCATCTGATGGTAGTAGTGCAGCAGTGTCTCTCTGTCTTCGTGCTCAGGGAGTGTTGCGGTGCCGGCAGCGGAAGCCTGCTGGCGCTTTTGCTGTTCCATACTCATACGGTTTCTTCCTTAACCTTCCCTTAATCCGTCTCCAATTAATTACACGCATCAATGCCCGATTACGTTGAGGTAGGGGAAGAGAGCTTCTCTGCACTGCCGTCACTCCTCTGCTGACCTCTGATACTGTACAATATTTAAATGCGCAAATGCAGTCCGGGGAGCCTGCTCTCAGGGCAGATTCCCCGGACTGGCAAAGCCGGTGCGATAGCGAAAGCAAGCGATCATAAAGAACGCGAGTTTCGCTATAAAACGCTCTACTTTTGGGAACGATTATGGGGTCGCCGGTGATGGGATGAGGCGAGGAGATAGCAGCAGTCTTGCTCCAAGTACGATCAACCACACTGCCCAGAGGCTGTATGCCAGGGCTGTTATGCTGCTTGCCGGGGCAAAGCCAGCGGCCTGCAAATTACCGGCGGCGATGCCACAAGCCAGAATGATGCCCACCCATGCCAGCAGGCGCCAGCGACCGATCTGCTTCAGCAGAACCAGGCTGATGAGCAGTGTCCATCCAGCGGTAAAAAAGTATCCCAGATGTTCGCCGATGCCTTGTCCTGCATAGCGGTGAAAGGCATCAAAAACGACCACGAT
Organism: Ktedonobacteraceae bacterium; assembly: GCA_014896635.1. The sequence continues at coordinate 22,861 of JADBKA010000009.1, read as the reverse complement.
GGCTGCTCGCGCAGCCTCAGTAGACTGCGGATCAAGGTAGGCATGCGCAAGCGATGGAACCAGGAAAGGCCAGCGGAGAAATCCCAGGGTTTGCACAGTCCCGGCGACCACCCCTGAGACCGTTGCTAATTGCAGCAAAAGGCGATCACCTCCCTCAGAGGCCAGCGTCTGTCCAGACAGCACGGCCAGGGGAATCAAGAGAAGCGCGGAACCGGTGAGTCCATACCACAGAAGAACTAATCCCTCGCCTCCCTGGGCGAAACGCTGGAGAATGTCGCCAGGCGCTGCCTGTAAAATCTCAGGGTATGAGAAAGTTAAGGATAACAGGAAAAAGCAGCTAAGAAACCCCAGAGGGGTGATGACGAGAAGCCCTCCCGTCAGACGTCGTAGTAAAAGCTGTGACACAGGTATCCTCCAAATTTGTTATTTTTCATGAGAAAGCTGCATATATGGGGCAAGAGCACGCCAGAGCATCTGAATGCCCTCCTCAAACCCTTCGGCTGTTATCTCACCTCGATCAAGTTCAATGAAATTGCCCCAGAATTCGGTGATGAGCCAGAGCATATGTACAAGTTCTGTTAGACCTGGTTCCGGCGGTGGTTGCAGAATACGGGCGCGTGCAAATGCCAGTAATAAAGCACGTGTATTCTCGATGCCTCCTTTCCGTCGCCGGCTATAAAGCTCTCTTAGCAGCGGGTCGTGATGCAGCAGTGTGAGAAGTTCGCGGTAGAAAAAGCGGTAGCGCCAGGCCAGGTGGAAATTCTCGCGTACCAACTGCTCCAGATCCGCGAGTGTCGGGGGATGATTGGCCGGTAAACGGTACATCGTCTCCCAGGTCGGCTCCATCTGTTGCTGATAGATAGCGCGAATAATCTCTTCTTTGTTGCGGAAGTGGTAGTATAAGTTGCCTGGACTGATGCCAGCGGCTGCCGCAATATGGTTGGTTGAGACATCACTGACCCGTTGAGTATTGAACAACTCGACCGCAGCGTTGAGGATGCGGTCGCGCGTCGGCGTCTGTTTCATATTTCCCTCTTCTGCTAGAGTATTTACTCTAATATAAGAATAGAGTATTTACTCTAATCTGTCAAGGGGAAGAGTAGCATTTTTGTTGATCTTGTACGCGAAATTATGCTATAGTAAACTTACTTTTCCCGGCATATCCCCGTATTATAGGTGTTCGACTGGTGCGTGAAGCAGCAGGTAGCATGTAGAACAGGTTCGTAGTGCGGTACTGCCCTGATCTGAAGGGTCTATAGCCAGGCCAGCAAAGATGAAATGGGGAAGAATATGACGGAGCACCATGCCTCGATAACAGTTAACGCGCCTGTACACCAGGTATATACGATGTTCACACATTTTGAAGATTTCCCCAAGTTTATGCGCTTTGTGAAGGAAATTACCCGTTACGATGGTCAACGTACGCACTGGGTAGTGCATGTTTTACGCGACTACGAATGGGATGCGGTCAACGAAGATTGGATTCCTGACAAGCAGATAGGTTGGCGTTCGATCTCTGGCCTCAAGAACACCGGCAAGGTCAAATTCACCCCGCTTGGCGCTCAGCGTACAATGGTGGATGTATATGTCAGCTACACGCCACCCAGTGGGCCGCTGGGTATGCTAGGCGATGCACTCGGTGCCAGCGAACACTTTGCAGCCATTTTGCGAGAAGAACTCAATCACTTTGCGCGTATGGTTGAAGAGGCGCCTCCTGGGTCGCTTGATCCAATGTCATCGAACTATTTGTTTCATAGGCAGAGTGCTGTGACACAGGGTGTGATTACCAGACGCCAGAAGGAGGCAATGGCCCGGGACTCGCGCATGGCTCCTGAGGCGCTGGCTGAACGTAAAGTGCGCCTGGCGCAGGAGCAGGCACGTAGGAAGCGTGCTTTGCAGGAACAGGAAGAGGCCAGGAAGAGGCCAGGAAGAGGCAGCGTGAGGAAGAGAGAAGACTCTTTCAGGAGCAGCAGGTTCTGCTAGCACAGGAAACGGAGCGGCGTCTTGCGGAACAGAGGATGCGCCAGCAGGCCGAGGCGCAGGCAGCAACGCTGCGTCGTCCGCCGGACCCGGTACGCGATACGATAGGAGGACGGGGCGCTGCTTTTGAGCGCACTGCTGCTGGAGATCGTGACGGCAGCAGGAATCGCTATCCGGGCTATGAACGCGACCCGATGATGGCGCGCTATCCATTGAAAGGCCGCCAGACGATGAAGCTTTCTGCCGAGGAGTTGGCGCAGTACGAATCACCCTGGCTGCGCTCGATTCGTGGCGCTCCTCTTCCCCCGCCGCCGGCAGAATTGTAGGATTTTCGCCTTGCCCCATTTGTGAGAGAGCGCAAAGCGGTTATGGTGGGCAGGCGAAAGCTGCGCAGACGGGCAGGTGATCGCTGGCCTCGGTGCTCTCCACACCATCGCCGTATGTGATGATATCGCATGTGATGAGACGCGAGGCCATCTGCGGACTGGCAAAGATATAGTCAATGCGCGCAGCAGGCATTGCCGAGTGGTAGGTGTAGCCGCGTGCATCAGGGTGGAGATATCTGTAGCAATCGACATAGCCGGCTTTATAGAGCAGGTCGATCCCGCCTTGTGCGTAGACGCGGCTCAGGCCGTCGATAAGAGGGGCCAGCAGTTCATTATTAATACTTATGTGGAGCATTTTTTTCAGGAGATGTTTGAAAAAAGCCCGGCTATTGCCTGGTTTGTAATGAGGCGCGCGATAGCGGAGGTAGCGCATAAGCGCGCTGCCTCTAAAATCCTCGCCAGGGGCCAGAGAATTGAAATCGCCCATCAGCAGGTGTGCTGCTTCCCGGTATGGTTCTGCCAGGTGCAGAAGCATCTGGACCTCGCGCCGCCGCTGCTGGTTGCTCATTCTACCGCGAAAAAAGTTCGATGTCAGGTGAGCGATAAAAATGGTGAGCGGTTCTCCGCCAGGTGCCTCGATCTGGACTTCCAGCACATGCCGTCGTGTGAAGAGATCGGGATGGGTATGCACTCTGGTATGGAGAATCGGCAAGCGACTCAGTACCGCAATCTGCCAGTCCCTGTTGTGCCTGGCGCGTCCGCTGAGAAACCAGTGCATATCCAGGCGCCGGGCTAGCTCCTCAACCACAAAAGGATTGGTTGCCTCAACCAGCCCGATTACATCGGCTCCACTGGCGCGCATGATGGCGCATAACTGGTCGAGGCGGCGGGTTCCGCCCAGTAAGATGTTATAAGAGAGAACGCGAATCATTTTTTCGCCACAGGAGAGCTTGCAAGTGAAGCGAGGGCCTGGTGGGTGTGCAGGGAGAGTTTAGCCGCCATGAATGCTGATTTCTTTTATCACTCCTTCTTTTATTGTAGTAATTATTCTGATTTTACTCTTTAAAAGCCTGTTCAGCGAATTTTCTACCTGTTTGGCGCTTTTCTTCTGTGCTTCAGGTAAAATATACCGATCTAACAATTTTCTGGCCTGCTCACGTGTCTTGATCTTTGTTTGTTGCTGCTTCTGGCTGGAAGTAGTATACCATAGATGGGCCTGGATTGTGAGTACGCCGGGGCATTTGCTAACGTGTGCAAAGTAGGATAGACTGAGCTTTGCAGGAAGCAAAGCTCTGGTAGATGTCCCGTCGGGAGGAACACCATGAATGAACGCAACGCGCTTCTCTCTCAAATGCGCGCCGTCACGCTCTCGCGCGAGTATGGCAGTGGCGGCGGCGAGATCGCCAGGCGGCTTGCAGAGCGCCTGGGATGGCAACTGGTCGATCACGAAATAGTGGCACGGGTAGCGCAGGAGTTGAACATCAGCGAAGAGGAGGCTGAAGAGTACGACGAGCGGGCAGAGAGCACTGTGTCTCTCATCTTGAATAGCATGCGGGCCATCAGCCCGGCCATGTTCACTGCGGCGTCTGAGATGGCGATGACCGATAGTCAGACCTTCCGTGAGGTGTTGAGCCGCGTCGTCGAAGCCGCTGTCGAGACGCAGCACGCGGTGATCGTCGGGCGCGGCTCGCAGGTACTGCTGAAGGACCGGCGAGATGTGTTGCATGCGCGTATTGTGGCGCCGCTGGAGAAGCGCATTCGCTATGTGATGCAGCGGGAGGCGTGCAGTCGTACAGATGCAGAGGCGCGTATCCGGCTCAAAGATCATGACCGGCAGCGCTATTTGCAGACGCAGTATCGCTGCCGGCCCGACGACGCACATCTCTATGATATCATATTAAATACCGGCGTGCTCTCCCTTGATAGCGCCGTTGATCTGCTCATCCTGGCGCTTGAACGCAAAGCCGCGCAACTCAGTGTGCCAGCAGAGAAACTCGGACCTGCCCCCGGCCTGCCACCCTATAGTGGGCGTCCCGGCGACTTCCACCCACCAGAAGCATAAACCTGTGTTGATACGGCGCTGAAACTGGAGTATGATCGAGTGGGAATAGTTTTGGGGCGATAAATGTTCTGTTAGAAGAGAAGTTCTAACAGAAGAATCGCTTTTGTTGCTCACTTACTGGCAGAAGCGAGCAGAGCATATGCAAATTGTTGGAGAAGGCATCCTATTTATTCCAGGCGAGATTTAGAGGGAGAGCGTCGATGGCTGTTGATTTTAAAGATTACTATAAAATTCTGGGCGTGAGTGAGAACGCTGATCAAAAAGAAATTCGCCAGGCATATCGCAAGCTGGCTCGCCAATATCATCCCGATGTCAACCCCGGCGATAAGGCGGCGGAAGAGAAGTTCAAAGACATTAATGAAGCGAACGAGGTGCTGTCCGATCCCGAAAAGCGCAAAAAATACGATGAGATGAGAAGTTATTATCAGCGGTACGGGAGTGTGCCGGGCGCGGGTACTGGTGGCTTCGGCGGAGGCCAGTATCGCTATCGCACAATCAGCGAGGATGAGCTGCGCGATCTCTTTGGCGGGCGTTCACCGTTTTCTGACTTCTTCGAGACGTTTTTCCACTCCAGCTCGTTCGACGATGATTTGCTCGGTGGAACCCGCACGGCGCGCCGTCGCGCGACGGTAGGGAGAGATGTCGAGTCTACGGTCGAAGTGACGCTGGCCGAGGCGTATCAGGGTGTGACGCGCAGCTTTGAACTGGCCGAACCCGATGGCAGCACGCGGCGGCTGGAAGTGAAAATTCCTGCTGGCGTGAACGATGGTGGGCGTATTCGTATTGCGGGCCAGGGCTTGCCAGGTACTGCCGGACGCGGCGATCTCTACTTGCGTATTCATGTGCTCCCCGATCCCCGTTTCAGACGCGAAGGTACGACGCTGCACACGACCGTTGAGGTTCCGCTGACGACTGCGATGTTAGGCGGAGAAGTCGCTGTTCCCACGCCGGATGGCCGCCGCCTGATGCTGCGCATTCCGCCGGAGACCGACAATGGTAAGTCGTTCCGTCTGCGTGGGCAGGGGATGCCACACGTGAATCGTCCAGAGCAGCGCGGCGATCTGTATGCTGAAATCAAAGTTGTGCTGCCCCGCCATCTCAACACCGAGCAACGGCGGCTCTTTGAAGCTTTTGCTCGCTCGCTTGGCTCCGCTAACTAGATGCAGCGGCGAAAAGCAGGGTGTTCCCTGAGGCGTAGACTTTAGAGAAAGGGGGTCCAGGGGGGCTTTGCCCCCCTGGCGGGAGGCCGGGGGGAGTCCCCCCGAAAAAACTCTTTTTCCCCGCACATATTTTGCCGGAGTATACAAAACTATTTAGTATGAGAAAAAGAAGAGAAAAAAGTGAGTGAAATCTATCCTACCGACCGCGCGGCGCTGGAGCGTGATTGTGATGTCGAGTTCTTCATCGCCGGCGGTCCCGGTGGGCAGCATCGTAACAAAGTCGAGACGGGCGTACGCCTGCTGCATCGTTCCAGCGGCATTGTTGTCACTGCGACCGAGCGCCGCTCGCAATCTGCCAACCGCGAAGCCGCTTTCGAGCGCATGGCACGCCGTCTTGTAGAACGTCAGCGCCCTGTAATTCCCCGCAAGGTGACGCGCCCAACGGCAGCCAGCCGCGAGCGCCGTCTCTCTGAGAAACGTTTTGCAGGAGCGATAAAAAAGCTGAGAAGCAAGCCCGTCTACGAATAAAGCGGCTCTGAAGAAATGTTCAGGATCTGAGGTGGAAGGCGCGATTGATGATGACGGTAACACAGAATCCCAGCGAAAGTTTCACTGCACAAAGGCCGGGGGTGAAAAAGGCATAAACTGAGGATAGTCGATGTTACGAGGTTGAGCAAAGCACGATATATTGTTCCCAGAGGGGCTGGATGCCTTCCCATCCCAGTTTGCGCCAGCGCTCGTTCCAGTCTTTGCCCTGATTATCCTGGGGAGGGAAGCATCGGCAAACTTTGAAACCCGCCTGTATGAGCGGCTCTGCCTGTCTGGCCACAGCCTCTCTTCCCCCTTCATCCCCATCAAATGCCAGCACAAGCGTGTGAACCTGTGGCGGTAGCCACTCAGGCGCTATGGCCGTACCTGCCAGTGCGATTACTTCGTTCGGCTCAAATCCGGCTGTCAGCAGAGCCAGCCGGTCAAAAGCGCCCTCGACCAGGATGATATGGCCGGTGAGTTGCTCAAAAGGTGGGCTAAACCAGCCCGCCGGGTTGGTTTTGATCCAGCGTTTAGGTCTGCGTGGCCTGTCAAGCAGTTCTTTATGCGTGTTCTCATCCATACCAGGCTGCCAGCGCCAGAGCGAACGCCCGATGAATCCTCTGCTGCCCGGCGCCACCAGTGGAAAATTGAGGCGCCCGGTCCAGCGCCGTAGCAGATGTGCCGGTCCGCCTTTTGCCAGTCGCAGTGCAGGCGCCGGCGGTAAGTAGCCCACACCGGCGCTCTGTGCTATCTCCAGCGGGATACCCCTTCCCCTGAGATAGATATGCGCGAGTGGCTGATCAACCAGGGCATTCTGCATCTCTTCTTCGAGTGCGAGCAGCATGTGTAGCTCATCGCGCTGCCAGGCGGGTGTTTGTTTCGGCTCGTAGAACAGTAGCGGCTGAATAGCCGGCGGGGGACGTTTGTGGAGAGGAGAATCACCAGCACCAGGTGGCCTGGATGGTAGAGCATGCGCAAATGATCTTTGCCGCTGGTAATGCAAAAGCTGAGCGACCATGCGAGGATTCCATTCGACAACGATCACCGTCGCATGGCAGGCCGCGTTGAAGCAATGTCCCCAGCCACTGGCCCGGTTAATGGAAAGAGAACGCTGGTGATCACTGCCATGAATATGACAGTAAGCACGAACATAGGCGCCCGCATTCACAGGATCGCGCAGTTCTGCCTGAGAGACAAGCGTGATCTGTTTGCCCTGCCGGGTTGTTACCATTACCATCAGTTCACTTTCTCTCTCTGTTTGCCTGGAATCGCTGCGCCGGATCAGTAAGCGTTCCACCAGCAAAACGAGATGAGCAGCACTTCTTTTGATGAGAACGTATGTTCTAAATAGAGATTACTTCATCAAAGGATGGGTGTCAAGGGTTTGCTATTGAGACAAAATATCATTGACAAAATCTCCTCTGTTGTGTTATGCTGGCAGCAGGCTAAAGAGATAATGTCTCATTTTTAACGAGATAGTGTATTTATACTCTCCTGGAGGTTGCGATGGTTCTACGGATTCTACAGAAGGAGCGTCCCGGCTGGCTAATTGGTGTCGCTCTGTTCGTGCTACTACTGAGCGCCTGTGGTGGATCGCCCGGTGCGAGTGGTTCGCCGCCCGGCTCATCTACATCAAAGACACTCAATGTTGTGGCGGCTGAAAATTTCTATGGTGATATCGTCAAGCAGCTCGGAGGCGATCATGTCTCTGTCACCAGTATTCTCTCGAACCCGAATATCGACCCGCATGAATATCAGTCCAGCACGCAGAACGCGCTGGCCGTCAGTAAAGCTGACCTGGTGATTGAGAATGGTGGTGGTTATGATAGCTGGATGGATAAGCTGCTTTCAGCCGCGCCGAACAGTACCCGTGTGGTGCTCAAGGGGTTTGACATTGCGCCGACGAAGTTACCGGATAACGAACACATCTGGTATAGTATCGAGGACATGTCAACCATCGCGCAGTCGATCACCACAGAGCTGAAGAAGCTCGATCCGGCCAATGCCGCCGCATTTGACGCCAACCTGCGAACATTCAAAATTGCGCTTCAGCCTGTGCAGCAGAAAATCAGTGAGATCAAAGCGAAGTATGCCGGAACGCCTGTTGGGCTGACGGAGACGATCTTCCTGTACCAGACAGAGCCACTGGGATTAAAGGTGCTGACGCCGCCGGATTTTATGAAGGCGGTAGCCGAGGAGAACGATCCACCTGCTAATACCGTGATTACCGCAGAGAATCAGATCAACCAGAAGCAGATCAAAGTGTTGATTTATAATGAGCAGAATGCTTCGCCGATTACTCAACGCTTGCAGAAGGATGCGCAGGCAAAGGGCATTCCCGTTGTACCTGTCACTGAGACCATGCCTGCCGGCAAGACGTACCAGTCCTGGATGCTCGATCAACTGAGCGCCTTGCAGCGAGCCTTAGGTGGTTAGAGGCGGAAAAATCCGTATCCCTGTCACTAATGCAAGAACAACCGAGTCGTCAGGGGGTGGGGTCCAGGGGTCAGCCCCTGGCGGGGCGCGCCGGGATCCCGCTTGCGGGGAGGGTGTCCCCGACTTTTCCCTTTTCCCCAAAAGTTTATTGAAAGAGCCTTAATTTGTTGTATCATTCAGCAGGAGAGGAAGAATGAAAACACACGAGGAGACAAAAAGTGTTGTGAGCAGTGGAAGCGGGGCGCATGAGCCTGTCATCATACTGGATGATGTGTGTATCCTTTTAGGGGGGCGTACCATCCTGGCGCACGTGAATATGACCGTCAACGAGGGAGAATTCATGGTTGTGCTCGGTCCCAACGGAGCCGGCAAAAGCACTCTGCTCAAGCTCCTGCTTGGTCTGATCAGGCCCGCTTCTGGCGTGGTAAAAGTATTCGGTCGCCCGCCGCGTCGTGGCAACCAGGCCATTGGTTATGTCCCGCAGCACCGCATGCTTGAGACTGACCTGGCCCTGCGAGCGCGCGACGTCGTCGGCTTCGGCCTGGACGGCCATCGTTGGGGGATCGGTTTCCCCAATCGCAAGCGCCGGGTACTCATCGACCAGGCATTGCACGAAGTCGATGCCCTGGCTTTTGCTGATGCTCCCGTCGGGCAGCTCTCAGGTGGGGAGCAGCAGCGCTTGCTTATCGCACAGGCACTGCTCACCAATCCCCGGCTGCTATTGCTCGATGAGCCGTTGGCAAGCCTGGATATCAGTCATGAGCAAGAGATCGTCTCTTTGATCGCGCGCATTAACCGTACGCGCAGGATTACCGTCCTGCTCGTTTCCCATGACATCAATCCTTTATTACCGGTTGTAGATCGCGTGCTCTACATGGCGAATGGACAAAGCACTATCGGTCCGGTGGATGAGGTGATCACAAGTGACACGCTCAGTAAACTCTATAGCTCGCCTGTCGAGGTAGTCCATATCTCCGGTCGTGTTTTTGTAGCCGGTGTAGAGACATAAATCAGATCACAAGTAGTCTGAGAAGAGCGCCGATCTTATTGCCTGCTATTCGCCTGTTGCTGGAGATTGTCATGTTTGACCTCTTATTCTATCCATTTGTACAGAATGCCCTGCTTGCTGGTGCCTGTGTTGCCATTGTTGCTGCTCTGATCGGCTACTTTGTGCTGGTACGTGGCCTGACCTTTGCCGGGCATGCATTGCCCAATATCGGCTTTGCTGGCGCCGCCGGAGCAGTTCTACTGGGCGTTGATCCTCTCGCGGGTTTGCTCGTTTTTACCATCGGGGCTGCCGTAGGAATCAGCATCCTGGGGAAGGATGTACGCCAGCGCGATACCTCTATCGGCGTTCTGATGACCTTTGCTCTGGGCCTGGGGCTACTCTTTCTCTCGCTGTATAGCGGCTATGCAGAGCGCGTATACAGCATTCTGTTCGGGCAGGTTGTCGGTATCAGCCAGGCCGATGTCCTGTTCACTGCTGTATTGAGCGTGTTCACAACGGTATGTATTCTGCTGCTCTTTCGCCCATTATTATTCTCGTCAGTTGATCCTGAAGTTGCGCGAGCGCGTGGTGTGCCTGTAGATCTACTGGGACTGATTCTACTTGTACTTGTTGCTATTACAGTCTCGATGGCGGTCCTGACGGTCGGCACGCTGCTGGTCTTCACATTACTCATCGGGCCGGCGGCCACCGCCATGCGTCTGTCGCAGCGCCCAGTGATGGCGATTGTCCTGGCGATGCTGCTCGGCGTGTGTTATACCTGGCTTGGCATTTTTCTGGCTCTCAATAGTAGCTGGCCTGTCAGCTTCTTTATCGCTGCTCTCTCATTTGGCGTCTACCTGCCAGTGCGCCTGCTCTCTCCTCTATGGATTGGTCGGCGCGGGAGAAAGCGAAAGGGAGTGCAGCCACCTGCTGCTTTGCTGCCGGTGAAAGCTCTCGATGGGGGACAGAAAGGATAGGAAGGATAGGAAATGTTGGGACTCTTTCGCTATGAACTTGTGCAGAATGCCTTTCTGGCCGGTACAGTTGTGGCTATAGTGGCCGCAGTGATGGGCTACTTTGTTGTATTGCGCGCCCAGGCTTTTGCAGGGGAGACACTGACGGACATCGGTTTTGCCGGGGCCAGTGGAGCCGCGTTGTTCGGTATCGGACCGCTGTTTGGCATGTTTGTGCTGACGTTGCTGTCGGCGGTGGGGATGAGCGCGCTAGGAGAGCGCATTCGCGGACGCGACGTCGAGATCGGCATGGTACTCTCATTTGCGCTTGGCCTGGGCGTCCTGTTTTTGAGCCTCACCATTCAGGGCGCGAGTAGTACGAACGTCGGCATCGGCATCCTCTTCGGCTCCATTTTGAGCGTCAGTCGAACTGATGTGCTGATTACTCTTGGAACCGGTATTGTCGCGCTGGTGGCAATTGCGTTGCTCTTTCGTCCGCTGTTGTTCTCTTCAGTTGATCCTGAGGTGGCGCAGGCACGTGGAATTCCCGTGCGCCTGCTTTCGCTGATTTTCTTGCTATTGCTGGCGCTGACCATTTCTGAAGCGGTACTGGTTGTGGGAGCCTTGCTGGTTTCTGCGCTGCTGATCGTGCCTGCTGCGACGGCTGAGCGTCTTGCGCGCAGTCCACTGGCGGCAATTGGCCTGTCGGTAGTGCTTGGTGTAGCATTTACCTGGATCGGGTTGATCCTGGCGTTTGTTGGCACGGGAGGGCGTCATCTGCCCGTCAGTTTCTACATTTCTGCGCTGGCGGCGCTCTCGTACTTTCTGGCACTGATTGTAACGCGGCTGCGCGCTCCGCGCCGCTTCAAGCCGCAACCGCATCCGAGTCGAGAATGCCGTCCTGTGGCTAGTCATCGTAGCTAAGGCTTTACAGCGAAGCGAGTTCAGCTTCTCTATCGCCTGTAGTATACCAGTGCAGAGCGTTGTGCAACTCGACAACAGAGCCGATGATTGTGGTGGCAGGTGAAGTCAGGCCGGCAGCCAGCGCGCGTTCGGCAATAGTTGCCAGCGTGCCTGTCACGATGCGCTGGCGTGCTGTTGTACCGTCCTGGATGACAGCCGCCGGTGTGCTGGTAGCCAGTCCACCCGCGATCAGGCGCTGCGTGAAGGCTGGCAGAGCTTTCACACCCATTAATACGACGAGTGTACCACCCAGAGTAGCCAGAGTGGCCAGCGCTTCCCAGTTCACTTCTGGTGAAGTGACGCCTGACCCTTTATGTCCTGTCACGATGGTAACGGCAGAGGCATATTCGCGGTGCGTGACGGGAATGCCGGCGTAAGCTGGAACTGCGATGGCAGAAGTGATGCCCGGTACAATCTCGAAAGGGATACCGGCTTCGGCCAGTGCCAGGACCTCTTCTCCACCGCGCCCGAAGACAAAAGGATCGCCGCCTTTCAGGCGTGCAACAACGCGACCTTGACGTGCCTGCTCGATCAGCAAGGAATTGATTGCTTGCTGTGAGATGCTGTGGCAGCCGGTCTCCTTGCCTACAAAGACCAGTTCGGCGTCAGAGCGGGCCTCGTCGAGCAACTGCGGGCAAACCAGGCGATCATAGAGCACGACATCGGCCTCGCGCAGGTGGCGCAGCCCTTTCACCGTAATCAGGTCAGGATCACCTGGTCCCGCTCCAATCAAATAAACTTTACCCGGCTGGGCAAATTGCTCTTGCTGGTACAACTGCTGCTTATCTGTGGCCATTGGTGTGCACTGCCTCTCTCAGTTCTGTCTCTAGCGTTGTGAGCGGAACAGAAACATCGTAACGGCGTAGCATCTCGGCAGTGGCGGTAATTGCTGCCGTCTCGTCGCTCTGCTCAAGTCGGTGCAGCACGTCCGATGCGTGGTACTCGCCGAAGAATTCGTCGCGTCGCTCGTAGGAAACACCCCGTTTGCGCAGGTGCGCGCGTACTATGGCAGCCAGGCGCAGGTATTTCCCATAGGCCGGCGAGAAGAGGTGCTCCAGTTGCTGGCGAATGCGCCTGGCCAGTCCCGGACTGGCGCCCTCTGTCGAGACGGCTATCGTTAGTTGATCGCGGCGCAGAATAGAAGGCAGGATGAAGTTACAGCGTGCAGGTACATCCACAATATTGACCAGTTGTCCCCGCTGCTGCGTCTCCTGCCAGATGGCCTCGATCTGCTGACGATCATTGGTAGCGGCGACAACTACAAAAGCGCCTGCCAGGTCGCCCGGCTCGTAAGATTTACGGAGCAGCGCGGCGCGCTCGCGCTGCTCCATTTCCTGAAGATCGGTACAGAAAACAGGGTTGATCACCGTCACCTGAGCACCAGCGGCGCTCAGAGCGGCGGCTTTGCCGGCGGCTATGTGGTCGCCGCCGATGACGATGGCTCTCCGTCCCCGCACATCGAGCATGATCGGATAATACTCGGGCATCACATCTCCCTCCTCGTGCAATATCAGCCAGTTTCGCTGTCAGTCGCCTGTGGGCGCAACCTGCTGGTTGACCTGTGCCTGCAAGTATTCGATGCCGACACGGTGACAGTAGTCGCCGAACGACTCGTTTTCCTGGCGCTCATCTTTCCACAGTCGCAGCAGCGGCAGAATCGTTGCTGCGAGTTTCGTGACATGGATTGAAGAGGCATAGAGCCTGTTCAGGCGAGTGTTGGCCCAATCGCCGCCCACGTAGATGTTATAGATGTCTTTTGTGCGGCCCACGAAGCCGATATCACCCATGTAGGGACGCGCGCAGCCGTTGGGGCAACCCGTCATGCGCACGCTCAGCGGCTCTCCTGCCAGCCCAAGAGTGTGGAGATCCGCTTCGATTTGCCGCATAACGGTGGGCAGGGCGCGCTCTGCCTCGGCGACTGCTAGGCCGCAGGTGGGCAGGGCCGGGCAGGCCATTGCGAAGCGGTAGGCTCCTACTCTGGTAGGATCGGTAGGAATGCCGTAGTCGCCGAGCAGTGTTTCAAGCGGCGCGCGCTGTTCGTCTGTAAGATCTGTCAACAGAATATTCTGCTGTGCTGTCAGGCGAATGCCGGGACGAAACGTAGCAATGGCGTGGCGCAGGCCGCTGCGCATCCGTACGTTTTCGCTATCTTTGACACGCCCGTTTTCCACGTGCAGGCCCAGAAACCAGCGGCCATCCTCCTGCCGGTGCCAGCCCAGATGATCCTCAACATCATGCAGTACGACCGGCTGCGGATCTGACAGGCGATAGCCCAGGCGCTGCTCTACCTCGTGACGGAACCACTCGATGCCGCGCTCCTCTACCACATATTTCATGCGGGCGTGCTTGCGGTTCTGGCGGTCGCCATAGTCGCGCTGCACGGTCACAATGGTTTCGACAACGGGCAGGACCTGTTCGGGGGTGATGGTGCAAAGGGGGGTTGCCAGGCGTGGAAACGTTTCTTTTTTCCCATGCGTCATACCCATGCCGCCGCCGACCAGGATCGTGAATCCGGTCAGTGTCTCACCATCCAGATTGGCAAGCAGGCCGATATCCTGCGTATAGATGTCGATACAGTTATCGCCAGCGAAAGCGACACCAATCTTGAATTTGCGCGGCAGGTAGGTGGGGCCGTAGATCGGCTCAACCTCGCCCTGGTCCGCTTCTGTAACCGTCTGGATGTGCTCACCGTCGATCCAGATCTCATGGTAGGCTTTGCTGCGCGGCGCAAGGTGCATGGCGATGCTGTGCGCAGTCTCCTGGACATGGGCGTGTGCGCGACTAGCCGTTGGCGCCGGGCAGGCCATGACGTTGCGGTTGACATCGCCGCAGGCCGCCAGTGTTGAAAGGAGAGCTTTGTTGATGTGATGAATAGTAGTGTGCAGGTTGCCTTTGAGGACGCCGTGTAGCTGTATGCCCTGGCGTGTCGTAAAGCGCAATGTGCCATTGGCGTAGAGACCGGCCAACTCATCTTCAATCAGATATTGTTCGGCGGTCAGCATGCCGCCAGGGATGCGTGAACGCACCATGAACTGGTACGCTTTCTCTGCTCCCGCACTTTTGCGCGCCTGGCGAGCATCGCGGTCCTCTTGCTGGTAGATACCATGAAATTTGATAAGCTGAACTTGCGCTTCAGAGAAGTGCGTCGTGTCGGCGTGCAACTCTTCGGCGACCTGACCGCGCAGGTGCCGGCTGGCAGCTTTGATTTGCTCAACCTTGCTGCCGTTGCCCGCTCCGAGGTGAAGAAGGTGACCAGAGTTTGCGCTGTTCTCTCCTGGTTGAACTGTCATACGTGTGTTCTCTCCTCGTTCTGCTAGAATGGTGAAATATGCATTTTTACTCTTTCAGCAATAGATAACTGAAAGATAGAAAAGCATATCCCCTGACCGATTGGCTGACTCATCCATGAGTGATGCTGCTCCGGCATGGTGCGGGTGATGAGGCGGCACTGCCTGATCTGGTCAAAGGCGCCGTGTTGCTATTATTGAGAAAATAGATCAACAAACATGACAATGTTGCTTATTACTATAGAGTCAGAAGGGGAGTCTGTCAACCCCTGGCGAAGAAGATTGCAGGGGGGAGGTCCAGGAGGGCGCAGCCCTCCTGGCGGGAGCATGGGGGTGTCCCCCACATCAATCACTTTTTAAAAAGATTTGATATAACAGCGCGTTCGGACGAAGGTGAAATCTGTAGAGGGGAGTAGACAGAGAGAAGCAAGAGGGACATGGCTCCAATAGCAGCCATGTCCCTCTTTATATATTGAGGTGATGTGTTGTGCTACTAAACGTTGTGCTTGATCTGCCTGGCGGATATCTCGCTGACTCTTTTACCTGAGCGCGGGTTGTGCCTGCTCTTTCGCGTTTACTGCTTCATAGATGTCGTCGCGGTGGCGAGAGAGCAGTTGCAGCAGTCCCAGAGCCTCTTCCGGTTCCAGATTGCTGATGAAGCCGCTAGGGTTGCCGAACTCATGGTAGTATATCTTGAGATGTCCGTTTTCTACTGTTGACTGAAGCCGACCGATTTTCTTTCTTTCGTATGTGTTCATGCTGCTCCTCCTTGAGTGCCGCTGATTGCACGGTTCATAAGTGTTCTTGAGTGTTCTCTGATTGAAACTGCCTGTCGTTTTGTTCACTGATATCATACATGGAAAGTTGGCGGAATGTGAGGGTGAATTGATCTAGCTTTCGGCTTTGTGATATGTATGTTTTAACCATATGATACTTCTTATAGTAATGATCAGGAAAGTGTTTCCTGCTGTCGCATTGACGCTCGCGCTGGCTAGTAAAATTTTGCACTGGTGTAGAAAATACACCGGTCAGACGCCTTTTCAAGCGGAAATATTGCTGGAGGATGACTGATGGCCTTTTCTCAATCCTCTGAGTCTTCCCCTGTATATTTCATATATCCATTCACAGGATGAGTTGAGTTATGTGTACTTTTTAACCACAAGCTTGCCAGCAGGAAAGAGGCGGCGTGCCGGGGAGAATGAGTTGCAATGGTGGCAGAAATGGCTATTCTCTGCTGTGAGATTGCAACTTTTTCGTCCTCTCCTTATAATGCTGACAGAAGGTTACTGTGGGGAATTTCATGGCACAAATCTTGCCGCTGGACAACAGGGATGAGTATGGTTATCCGCTGCGCCCGCAGGCACTGCGTAGACTGCGCAATGTCGTTGTAGGTGCCAGCAAGCGCATCCTGTCGGGAGCCATTTTTGCTGGCATGAGTCTCGTAGGAGCTGCAAGCTGGCTTGGCAGAGCTGGGAGAAAATATCCTGTGCTGACTCCACAAAGTTTTCATCCCCGGCGTATCCTGGTCATCCGTCTGGATCTCATTGGTGATCTCGTCCTCTCTCTCCCGGTGGTGCGTACGCTGAAGCGGGCATATCCGCAGGCCGAGATTGACCTGCTGGCAACTCCTGCTAGCTCGAAGGTTATCGGACCTGATCCTGATCTGAGCGAAATCATTGCTTACGATCCCAACATCTGGCGTCGTCCGCAGGCGCTCTTGCAGGTGCAGAACTGGCGTACGGCGCTCGCTCTCTTCCAGCGATTGCGCGCTCGCCATTATGATCTTGCCATAAGCGTTTTTGGCCCGTGGGCGGCCATCTTTGCCCTTCTGAGTGGTGCAGAAAGGCGAGTGGGCTTTGGTCGAGAGGGCTATCCCGGCCTGCTGACCGACAGTGTCCCCGGACGCCACTGGAATCCTGGTGACCATCTCCACGAGGTGGATTACTGTCTACAACTGGCGCGTGCTGCCGGAGCGCAGGTGACGGCAGCAGATCGCTACCCGCGCCTGTATGTTGATCCTCAGGCGCGCCACGAGATAGAATCGCTACTCCTCGAAGCGGAGCTACAGCCTGGCGCGCCGTTGATTGCCTGCCATGTTGCTTCAAACAACGGACAATCCAAACGCTGGCCTCTTCCTTACTGGAGCGTGCTGATTGATCGCCTGGTGCGTGAAGATGGCGTCAATGTGGTGTTGACCGGCGCCGCGTCTGATCTGCCGTTTGTCGAGGAAGTGTTGCGCCGCTGCCATGTGCAGCCGCTCAACCTGGCGGGCAAAACCAGCCTTGTACAGCTTGTTGCCTTGCTACAAAGGGCCGACCTGCTGATCACTGGCGATAGTGGGCCTATGCACATCGCCGCCGCTGCCGGCACGCCGCTCATCGCCATTCATGGCCCGACCGATCCAGCCCTGAGCGGTCCAGTCGGTGCCGGCGCAACGATACTGCGCAGCGATATCTGGTGTAGTCCCTGTTATCAGGCAAACGGTCCTGCCGATTGCCGCTTTTTTACGACACAATGTATGAAGAATGTGACTCCTGCTCAGGTAGTGGAAGTGGTGCGCCAGAAATTGAAAGAGCACGCCCTGGATTCCGTTCTGCATCCCGGCGAATGAACTTTCTCTCTTAAAGCACTGGTTTTCTGAGCTGCTGAAACGTTAGATTCTATAGATGGTAGTCTCGTGTGTGATGCGTTCAAAGGAGCGACGCCTTGCTCCTTTGAACGTAAGGAAGTATTATTTACATATAGAAGAAAAAAAGCAATGTTGATAAAAATACCACAGACAGAACAGATTACACTGCCGCTGGATGCGCGCATCCTGGTGGTCAAACTGGCGAGCATCGGCGATTTGCTGCTCGCCACGCCCGCCCTACGCGCTCTACACGAAACTTATCCGCTGGGACGCATTGATCTGCTGGTCACGCCCGAATCCGCCGATTTGCTACAAGGGTGGGATGCCATTCACAAAATTATTGTGCTTGACAAATATCTCTTCGATTCCCTTTCTCAGGTGGTGAAGCATCCGCGCCGGCTGTTGCGCCTGCTAGAGTTCAACAATTTGCTGCGCGCCGGCGAGTACGATGCGGTGCTGTTGCTGCATCATCTCACGCTGCCCTTTGGTCGTCTCAAGCACCAGTTCCTGGCGCTCGCTTCAGGGGCCAGGTGGCGTGTGGGACTGGATAACGGCTATGGCTGGTTTCTCAATGTACGGGTAAGGGATGAGGGATTTGGCGCGCGGCATGAAGCCGAGTATTACATGGCGGTGGCCGAGGCGGCTGGCGCGAAAGTACGTGACAGGAATCTCTATGTGCCGCTCGATGAAGAGGAGCGCGCGCAGGCACGCCGTCTGGTCTACGGTGATAGCGGCACAGGCAGCGTACAGCACCCGATCATTGCGCTGCATGCTGGTAGC
This sequence comes from Ktedonobacteraceae bacterium, assembly GCA_014896635.1. Next base: position 4,766 of record JADBKA010000009.1, on the reverse strand, counting down.
GGCAGCTACAGCACGGCGCGCCGCTGGCCCGTCGAACGTTTTGCGCGTCTGGCCGATATGCTCTACCGCGAGTTCGGCGGGCAACTGCTGCTCGTCGGTGGACCCGAAGAGATCGAGCTGCACCGCCAGCTTATTGATAAGATGCGCACCACCATGCCGGTGCGCAGTCTGGCAGGCAGAAGCAGCATCAGAGTCACGGCGGCGGTAATGGAACTGGTAGATCTTTTCATTGGCAACGATGCCGGGCCAATGCATCTGGCTGCCGCTGCCGGCACGCCTGTCGTTGCTATCTTTGGCCCGTCCAACTACCGTGCCTGGGGACCATATACCGGCAGTATCACTGAGAAGCGGGCAGAAGTTGTACATCTTGATCTCTCCTGTATGCCCTGCTTCTATCGTGGCCACGACCTGGGAACGCCCGAAGGCTGTGCCACACGTGATTGTCTCACCATGCTCGGCGTCGGTTCTGTGCTGAAGGCCGCGCGTCGCCTGCTCAAAGAGCGACGCCGCCGCGAACAAGCAACGACGAAAGAAGAGGTTAGCCAGCAGCCAGCCGGGCAGGCTGGCTAATCTGACAGAGAAAAGCCCGGCTCAGCGCGCCAGGCTTACTCGTTTGACTGGGCGCGTGAAGTTCCCGATCTCGACATTGGGGATTTCGCGCCTGAGGATCTCGATCAGCGTACGCATGCCTAGCGCCTTGCCCATTGTTTCCAGGGCGGGCATGCGCGGCAGCAGCACCTCAGGATCAATATTCAGGTTGCGCAACTGAATCAGGCGCAGACCTGTCTCCTTGACGAATGCCAGCAGAGCCTCGACTTCGCGCTCACGGTCGATCATACCGGGAAAACAGAGGAGGTTAATCGAGCTATACAGACCGGCGTCGCGCGCGCGTTTGAGCGATTCCTTCACATCTTCAAAGCGATAGCCAATCGGACGGTAATAGGCGTTATACGTCTCAGGATGGCCGGAGATTGTGCTCACACGGATAGTATCCAGGCCCGCATCATAGAGCCGTTGTAGCCAGCGCGGGTTGCTGCCGTTGGTGTTGATATTGATAACCACTCTGCTGGTGCGCTCTCTCATCTGCCTGATGGCCTGCTCAATACGTTTCCACTGCATCAGCGGCTCACCTTCGCAGCCCTGCCCGAAGCTGACAATCGCGTCTTCGGCCTGCTCCAGATGCGGTACGGCGACTTCGACGATCTCATCGACGGTAGGAATAAAAGACAGGCGGTCCTGCGGTGAGACCAGGTTCTCTTCTTCCTGTTTGGAGATGCAGCCGATGCAACGCGCATTGCAGCCAGGCGAGACAGCGATTGCCATTTCCCAGCGTCCGAAAAAGAGATTGCTGGCCGTAGGGCAGGCATAGTCCAGCGCGCAGTGCGCGTGCTGAGCCACGATACGATTCTGGGGATAGGTGTTCTGCTTCTCCCTGACCAGGCGCGCCAGTTTGTGGCGGTTGAATGCGCGTGGATGCCACCTGCGCGGATCGTCGGTCTGGATGGCGGCAACGTAAAGATGGCCTTCTATACTTGCCAGTGCGCTGTAGCCAAAAAAGGGCAGCGGCTCTGTCCCAGGTACTTTTTCATACGCCGGTAGCTGCGTACGTGTGTAGCCGATGGGCAGCAGTGCCGCCATTGCCCAGCCGCGTGTGGCTGGAAGCACCCGGCGTTTGCCATTGTCCGTCAGTCCCACAGCCAGGCGATCAGGCATCATAGCGAGCACCGCGCCATCCGGCAAGGGGATCAGGTCGGCGGCGTCCAGAGGTTCTCCATTAAAAGCAAGCGCCTGCAAGTGAGGTTCCTCGCGTAGCTCTCCCTGTGGGGTTTTCAATCCCTTCCGGGCTTGAGAGTCATGCCGACTGTCGAGCTGCCAGTATATCATGCGAGGCCGATCTATGTAAGCCTTTCCGAAAGGTTCCTTTTTTTGATGTATATATGACATATCGTTGTGTATTTCATTTTAAGTAACGTTCCGGCTCGGTTTCCCTTACAGCATGCATGCGATAACCGGTCAGCTCTGCCGGTGTATGGGCGGGGGAGTCGCCGGGACTCTGGGATTAGTGGGCCGATCTTCAGGACATTCTTCGTCAAAAATCCTGGGGAACCCGCCAGTAATCCCGGTGTGGGCATGGGTTGAGACCCGCTGTTCCAGTTCGCGGGTATCTTCGTAGACAAAGCTGAGCAGGATGTGATCGCCGCGCATGCTCTGGCACATGGAGCGAATGCGTGGACGTACCTCTTCCATCCAGGCGTTGACTATGGCTTCCAGCGCGGACATGCTATCACCGCACTGAGCACTATCAAAGCCTTTGAACCTGTACACCTTCTCATCCTTTCGCTGAAATGCCTATACTGGCGACTACCCATTTACTTTAAGCCCTATTGTACCATTCTAGCAGGCAAATGGCTATGTCTCAGGACAAAGGGGCTGTCAATCGTCGGCAGGCTTGATCACTGCCCCCAGGCGCTGTAGCTCGGCAAAATAGTGTGGATAACTTTTAGCGATGTGTTCGCTGCCTGTCAGTGTCAGGCCATGCCTGCTGCGGAGCGCGACAGTTGCGAGGGCCATCAACAGGCGATGATCATTGTGTCCTTCGACCGTAACGCCGCCCTCGACGCCTTCTGGCTGTCCCTCGACGATAATGCTATCTCGTTGCGGTATCACCTTGCAACCGGCGCGCACCAGTTCGGTACAGAGATCGTTGATCCGGTCGGACTCTTTATAATGGAGACTTTCGATATTGTAGAATACGCTCTCTCCCTGCGCAAAGCAGGCGACTGCGACCAGCACGGGAATGCAGTCGATGAGACGGTCTCCGTCCAGTTGGATGCTGTGCAGAGGGCGTCCCCCCCGCAGTGTCACGGTGTCGCCATCAATGTGCAGATCCGCTCCCATTGCGCGCAAGGCGTCGAGCAACGCAGTGCCGATTTCATCTCCAGGTCGCAGGCGCGACAGCCGCAGCTCGCTCGCCGGATCGGTAGCAACGGCACAGACAGCCAGCAGCGCCGCTGCTGAAGGATAGTCACCCGGAACAACATAGTCACAGGGCCGGTAGCGCTGTCCCGCTGCAATAAAAAAGTGGCGCAACGTCTCATCATAATTGACAATAATGCCCGCTTCCTGGAGCACTGCCAGGCTGGCGCGTATCAGCGGTTGCGATTTCAGGTGATCAATGACGACAATTTCCAGATCCTCGTCCAGCAGAGGAGCCAGGAAGAGTAGCGAGCTAACATACTGCGAACTGCGCGCTCCCGAAATCTCCACTCGTCCACCGTGCAGCCTGCCGCCGTAGATCGTTACTGGCAGACAACCCTCGGCGTCTGCCGCCTCATAGCGCGCGCCCAGCGTTGTGAGCGCTTCCAGCAGTTCGCGGTTGGGACGCCTGCCGAGCGATTGCGGATGATCGGTCACGAATGTGACTTGAGGCAGTAGCGCGGCGGGACCGAGCAGTAATCGCAGGACTGCGCCGGCATTGCCAGCGTTGATCGTCACCGGCTCGTTCGCCGCAGGCCGTCCCCCCTGCACGCCTCGCACGCGCAGCAGGTGTTGCTGCTGGTCCTGCCAGCTCAGCTCAGCTCCAAGCGCGCGACAGCCGCGAAAGAGGGCGGCGCTGTCATCGCTGTGTGCCGGGAAAGCGATGTGGCTTTCGCCGTCCGCCAGCGTGGCAGCCAGCAGGTAGCGCAGGGTATGGTACTTTGATGAAGGAATATCAGGCGCTCCACGCAGCAAAGTAGCTGGCGCTATGAAGAGTTTTTGTTGTGCAATTGTCGAAATATGTTGTATTGTTTCTCTTTCCAACGAATCAACTGCCTTTTTTGAGGAAAAGAGTTCTTTATGCTTTCAGTCTACTCTGCCCGGCGACATTTGTCAAGGCTTTGCAAAACTGTCTGAGAATTGCAAAGCAATTGTACGAAGCAGCCAGGAAGAAAGACACTTTTGTAAACATAAAATATTCCTGAAATATGCGAGGAAGTTGTATTTTTATCTCCGCGTGTTTCATGAATACGGTACAAATGATAGAACTTTGAAAACAGAAATAATAACAACACTATTTTCGCTTAAATACATAATTTTTTGTTGAATGTCAATGTATTATCTGTTATACTCTGTCGTATCCTGATGAACTGATGTCCCGGTCTACGGTTGAAGGAGAAGCAAAACGTGTCTCAGCAGAGAATTGCTGTCGTGGGAGCAGGTATCGTGGGCCTCTCAACGGCCTATGCACTTTTAAAGCAGGGGATGAAGCGTGTCACGGTGCTGGAGCAGATGGTGGTAGATCATCCGCGCTCCATGTCGCGGGGCATCTCGCGGCTTTTACGCTTTGAGTATGGATCTGATCTTTTTTATTCGACAATGGTGCGGTTGAGCTTGAAATGCTGGTATGAGCTGGAGAAAGTTGCCCGGCGTCCGATTTTTACCAGGACCGGGGTATTGGTCTTGGGGCGGGAGCATGACAATGAGACGCTGGCAAGTTATCGGACGCTGCGAGATCTGGGAATAGCCATCGAGCGTTTCCCTCGCGGGAACTGCGCTCATCGTTTCCCACAGTTTAATGTAGAGCCATATGACGTGTTTACTTATAGTAGAGATGGAGGTATTCTGCATGCATCGACCTGCTTGCAAACATTGAAAGACCTGGTGCGTACACTGGGCGGCGAGATTGTCGAGAACTGCCGGGTCACGCAAATCAGGCACGACGATTTGCGGCATCCGATACGGCTACAACTGAGTTCGGGTGGTGAGTGCCTGGCGGAGAAGGTGGT
>JADBKA010000301.1 GCA_014896635.1 Ktedonobacteraceae bacterium | reverse complement strand
CAGTCATCTGCCCCAGGCCAAAGACCAGCGCCAGCGCGACAACCACCGCGCATCCCCCGATCAGCGCCGGCAGAATGGCCGCGACAACCGAGCGGAACACAAGCAACAGCGCGACCAGGGCAAACGGCACTGCCAGCAACTCGGCACGCCGCAAATCGCGCTCGCTCACCGCCTGGATATCTTCATAAAAGACAGGGCCACCACCAATGCTATACGTCAGATCAGGCACTTTCCCCAGGCGTCGCTCCAGTTCAGGCAGCAGTTTGGGAGCGCTCTCAGGATCAGTTTTCAGTACGACATTAACATAGGCAGCATGGCGATCTGTCGAAACCTGGCGTGGATTATCCGCATAGGTCACTACCTGCGCCACCTGCTGCCAGTTCCGTAGACCGGCCAGCGCCTGCTCGCTCTGCTGCACGAACTGCATATCGTCAACACTGTAGCGGCGACTCTCAAATATAATCTGTACAATCGTCAATTTGAGATGCAGCTTCTGTGCCAGCAACTCAACGGCACGCTGCGATTCAGAATCGGGATTCACAAAGCCGCCAGAGTGCAGTACCTGGCCGGCCTGCGGCGCAAACGGCAGAGCAACAGCAATAGCCACCATCCACAGACCCACGATCAACCAGCGAAAGCGGGTGGCAACCTTGCCCAGATGGTAGAACATGGTCAGACCTTTCTTCAGTAACAACAGTCAGTCTATTTTCTTCTTTCTATTCTAGGACAATTCTACAGAAAAAGTCATGGGCCTGGACCCCGCTTTTTAAAAACTGAAAAGCTTTTGGAACAGCGAAAGACCAGGACTTTTCAGTACCCCCGAATTCCCTGTTTTGCCGCCTTCGGCGACAGAGAGGGGAGAGAGGAGCGAGGACACCTCGCGCTCCGCACGGGGGCTACCGCCCCCTTGACCCCCGTCTTTCTCGAAACTGAAAAGCCCTGGTGAAAGGCTCTCGACATTGCACGCAACCTGTTGTATTATGCTCCAATAAGGAGCAGCATCATGGCAAAAGCAAAGACAAAACAGACCCCGGCTCAGGGAGCCACAGAGGCTCCACTCAAGATGATCACAGTCAATCGCCAGGCTTACCACGACTATACCGTTGAGCGCACATTCGAGGCTGGCATCGCACTGATGGGTACCGAGATCAAGTCCATCCGCGAGGGCCGCGTCAACCTGCGCGGCTCCTATGCCATCATTCGCCAGGGAGAGGTCTGGCTGGAAAACGCGCATATTGCCGTCTACGAACACGGCAACCGCTTCAACCATGAGCCGATGCGCCCACGTAAACTGTTGCTGCATAAACGCGAGATAGCGCAGATGGAGGATCGAGTCGCTGCGAAAGGTCTGACCTTGATTCCGCTTAAACTCTATCTGAAGAGCGGCAAAGCGAAAATTGAGCTTGGCCTCTGCCGGGGCAAAAAACAGTACGATAAACGCGAGGCCATCGCCAAACGCGACGTTGAACGAGAGATAGCACGCATTGTTCGCAAAGGATAATTATGTATCGTCTACTCTCTCCTGATCTCTTCTACCTCGGCTGAAGCTTTGCGCACATTATAGAATGTCAGCAGCGCAATACCCGCTCCGGCCAGAATAAGCACAACGGCTACCAGCACCAGTATAAACAACATGAGACGTAGATTGCTATTGTCACTGGCAGCAGCCACTACAGTCGCCACAGTCGATAACCACAATGTCCACAGAGTCGCGGCCACAAAGGTTACAGGAGTCACAGGAGTCACAGGAGTCACAGGAGTCACAGCAGGCATAACAGAATAGTTTTCTCCCTTCCTGGCAATCTCGCCAGGTTTCTTTTTGCGTTCCCTCAGCGGGATACTGGCTCACACAGTAGATAGGACTTCAGGAAGCGGTAAAAAGTAACAGCACAGCAGGACTTTATGCACTAACATCCTGTTAAAAGACTCACCGGCAACAATGGTAGAGCTATTTTCTTTGCAGAAGCAGCGGGGGATGACTGGCACTCTTCCCCCGCTGCTGAATATATCATCACTACCCCATGTTATCTGGAACCAGGTTTCCACTTATCTCAGCTCACAGCCTGAGGAAGGGAAATATCCTGGCTCAGATCTTTCAGTTGCTTGCTGGCGGGACGCAGCGTTTTCTCATAGACGATGTATTGACGAGCGGTATAGATGCCTGTCCGCCTGGTCGGCATGGTGCTCAGCAGATTCTGCGTGTCGATCTCCAGATCCACCTGCACCCTGCCCGGCTGCCGCTCATCGACTGGCGCCTCATCCATATCGATGACCAGACGCCACAGGTGGCGTGCTGCCACATAGCCCTCGCGCTCAAACAGATGGTGCGCCACTCTACTGTCACCACATGCCCGCGTGTACAGTACCACACGTTTCTCCTGGCTCAGTTGCGTGGCCACCTGGCGCGCACGCTCCTCCAGCAGCCAGATCAGCAGTGTGCCGATGCCACGCCCCCGGTAGTCTGGATGCACGCGCAGCAGTGCGGCCAGCCGCTCATCTTCGCTGTCATCTCCTCGTCCCTCTTCTCGCCTGACTTCGGCATAGCCGGCAATTTGCCCGGTTCTCGTCGCAATTACCCAGGCATCAGTCCTCAGACTGAACCCCTCTGCCAGCCATGCCCGGCGCAGCTCGTCCTCTGTGATATCCGAGTCGTAGCCCTCAGCCTCGTCACAGATCTTCATCAGTTCCGTCACCGCTCGCAGATCCTTCATTTGAGGAGCACGCGCGGATAAGTTGTGCAAGCGTATGATCATTTCGGTTTCTCCCTCTGTGCGGGTGCCAGGGGTAGTATCCAGCACCCACCGTGTACGTGTGGAGAAAGTGCGATCAGAGAAACGCCATGCTACCTGCTGTCCATCACCCACCCGTTCTTTATGCACTCTCCCTTTGCAATCGTTTCTTGTCCCTGTAATATTGTCTGACGTCATTCAGATCTTCCTGTGTTATTCTTACAGTCTTCTCAAAGGCAACGGACCGGGCCGACTCCCCGCCTGCAAGGTGAGCCGGCAAGTCTGGCAGAAGAAATTTGATCTCATGCAGCATTTTCTGTAAAACCTCTCGTCTTTCTCTTTCTTTAATTTATTCTTTCTGTAAGGCTCACCGGTGGCAGTGCTCCATCGCCTATAAGACGTTTTCTCACAGGAAAGGATGCATCAACCACCGCAGAGCAAATCTCTTACAACTTCACTAAGCAGGTGGACCTTAGAATTGAGAAAAAGGGGGAAATGGGGACACCCCATGCCCCGCCAGGGGCTGGCGCCCCTGGACCCCGCTTTTCATTCGTTCTGTCCACCTCCTTAGCCGTTTCTTTTCAGCTTTCCCGTACGCTTGGCGTGCCGTTCGGCCAGTCTGAAGATGAAGACCCCGACTGGAATACTTACTATGCCGGTGATGATCAATGGCCAGGTATTGGCCCAGATCGTCGCCGACCAGATCGGTGTGTTCTCCAGCAGAGCAGCACGCAGTCCCTGCAAGACGTAGGTCGCCGGCGAAATGCGCGCTACTGGCTGCATCCAGATCGGCAGTACCTCTATCGGGTAGTACACGCCGGAAACCAGCAGGATCACAGCCTTGACAATGTAGGACATCTGCGCCCCACGTTCTGTATAGAGCAGTGGCAATACCGACGCAGCAATGCCAAGTCCGATAAAGGAAATGCTTCCGATCACCAGGATGAACACCGCCGTCAGGTAGTTTGCATGGCTCAGATCCAGGCGGAAAAAGACGCTGACGACGATCAACTGGATAAAGGTAAAGAGCAGTCCATGCGCAACGGCATACCAGCAACTTCCTATCAAATGCGTGAAACGCGAAATAGGAGCCATGAAGGTATGCTCAATCGTGCCTTCCCAGCGCTCAATCGTTACCATATCGGTCACACCATCGAACGTCACGCTCAGATAGGACCAGACCGAGGTGCCGATGAGCAGGTAGAGAATCAATGGCGCAGTATCGATCTGCAACCCTTTTGTCCCCGGCAATAACTGGGCCGCCGCGCCGATATAGGTGACTGACATAGCATTGACGATGTTATAGATCAGCCAGACTACCTCCCAGGCCCAGTAACGTTTCGTGAGATTCCAGTTGCGCTCGAAAAAGGCATAGGTCGCGCGCCCCTGGTGCATCAATGATGACATTGATTCTGTTCCTCTCTATTCTTCATCCTCGCGCTCGGCTTCAAGCGCCTCGAAGGCTTTCTCCCAGCTCCCGTAGCGTTTGATATCCTCCGGCGTGATCCGGTGCGAGGCCGTATAATGCATAAACACTTCATTCATCGAGACCGGTTCCTTGCGCCCCATCAAGCGAGCGACATCCCACCTCAACGCCTCTGTCTCTCCCAGCGCCACGATCCGCCCCTGATCAATGATAGCCACACGATCACATAACCCTTCAGCTTCCTCCATATCATGCGTGGTGATCAGAATAGTGGCGTCATGCTGGTCACGCAGCTCATTGATGAAGTTCTGTACATCAATCTTTGAGCGCGGGTCCAGACCCGTCGTCGGCTCATCGAGCAGCAACACTATCGGCGCCGTCAGAAAGGCGCGCGCAATCGCCACTTTCTGCTGCATACCACGCGACATGTCTTCCAGCGGAGCATTGATGCGCTCAGCTTTGATGCCCAGACGAGCCAGGATGCTGCGAATCTTTGAGCGCGCCTCGGCTGCCGACATGTTATAGAGTCGCGCCGCATACATCAGGTTCTCCATCGGCGAAAGCTTCTTGAAAAACGAAGCTTCAACACTCACGCGATTGATCAGTCGCTGCACCATCTGCTCATTTTTGACCACATCATAGCCAAAGATGGTCACGCGACCGGTATCGGGGATGAGCAGCGTTGAGAGCATGCGAATCAATGTGGATTTGCCAGATCCGTTAGCGCCCAGAATGCCCACAATTTCGCGCCGTTTGATCCTGAGTGACACATTATCAACAGCGCGCACTTCTCCCTTTCGCCGCTCTTCCACCTCTTCCACCATGCGCTCGCGTTTCCACCAGCGCAATAAAGGGCGTGACTTTTTAAAAACCTTAGAAACGCCCTCAATCACCACTGCATCAATATCAGCATCACTAACAGCTTTTTCTACCAATTGTGTACCGGAAATGAGTTCATTGCGAACTGCCAACTTTTTTCTCCTTCGTGATGTGCCAGAACTTGCACCCGCTGGCGTTCTCTTCCACCGAGGCTGCTA
>JADBKA010000300.1 GCA_014896635.1 Ktedonobacteraceae bacterium | reverse complement strand
TGCGGGCAATACAAAGGACGTGGAAGAGCGGAAAGAAGACAGGCAGAGCGGAAACGCGGCAAGCAAAGCAGCTCATGCTCCCGAACTGGACAAACGTCTCTACGAACCATACGTCACGCCGCGCTGGTTCTGGGAGACACTGCGCATAATCGGCATAATTTTTATTTTACCGCTGATAGCACGCATACGAGTACGTGGACGCCACAATATTCCCAGGAGAGGCCCATATATTATCGCGTCAAATCACCTGTCCTGGACCGATATACCCCTCATTCCTTTCTGGATACCGGACAGAGTGACCTACATGGCGAAGCGCGAACTTTTTGTGGGCAGGCTCGGCTGGCTCGTTCGCCTGCTCGGCGCATTCCCGGTCAAGCGTGGCGAGGCGGATCGGCAGGCCATGCGTGCTGCCAGCGAGCAGCTCAAAAAAGGCAAGATTTTCGTCATCTTCCCCGAAGGGACTCGCAGCAAAACGCGAACAATGAATAAAGCGCATGCCGGTCTGGGCATGATCGCGCTGCGCTCGGAAGTTCCCGTGCTGCCGGTGGCTATCTGGGGTAGCGAGCATATCTTTAAAAAGTTCAGGCCGGAAGTGACAATTGTCTACGGCGAGCCGGTGACGTTCAGGCCGCAGGGAACGAAACTCACGCGCGAAGAGATAGATAGAACAACTGATGAGATCATGCACCGTATCGCGGCGATGTTGCCGGAGCAGTATCGCGGCGTCTATGGTGTATGAACTTCCTATGGAAGTTGGGAAACGAATATTCGGGGGACACTTCCCGAAAAACTCTTTCTGACCCCCGCCAGGAGTCCAGGAGGCAAAGCCCTCCTGGACTCCTGGCTTTCTACTGCAAGTAGTGTTCGACGGTGCTCTCGTCGCGCTCGTGGGCTTCGTCCGGGTTGAGGCCGGCGCGGCGGCGAGCGCGGCGTTGGCGCAGCAGATCCCAGCACTGGTCCAGATGAACTTCCAGGCTGTGCAGGCGTCGGCGCTCTTCTTCGCTCAGGCCGCCCTGCTCCTCAGCTTTCTGTAGCAGCGCGTGCTCCTCTTTTACCAGTTCGTCGATGCTCTGAAGGATTGTTTTATCTTCCATGTTTCGTTCTCCTCATTGCGGAGTATTGGAACATTGTGCGACAGGAAGCATTATACAACGCGCGCGATCTCCGTAGCAGGGTCAGCATGCTGGTGGTTACGCCGGGCAAATGAAGAAGAACGGGCAATTCTGGCAGGCGTCGGCCTTTTCAGGCTGCGGCGGGTAAGCGTCGCGTTCCAGGCGCTCAAGGCTGCTGGCAGCCTTCTCATAGCGGTTTTTCTCGACGCGAGGCGAAAGTTTGCGCGGCATCAGTTCGTTTTTGCTCATATTGTGGCTGTAGATCTCGGCTTCCTGGTCGGGGAAATGCTGCCGATAAGCGAGCGCGTACAGGAGATCGCGTATATCGGGGTCCGGCTGGCTCTTGCTATTGCTGAAGCGGGTACGCACGAATCTGACGGGTTGCTCGCCCGCAGCGGCCTGTGACGGGGTTTCAACGCGATCAACTGTGACTTGCACGCTCCTGCCTGCCAGCTCAACAGTAAAGTCGTGGTTGAGGTGCCAGTCAGCTTCTTTTTCGCCGGCCAGTTTGTGCAGCACTGCCTCCACGACTTCGCGTCCGTGCTGCTCATACATGGCGGCAAAAGGCGCCGCTGGCCCGCCCAGATCCTGCCAGTGCTGGATGTACACCTGCTGGATTTCCTGGGGTGACGGCAACGTCAGCGGAGGAGACTGAGCACTGTCTGCCCGTTTTGAGCGCGGGCGAACTTGCCGGTGAAGCGCCTCAATGGTTTTTCTGGTGGCCTGGATGAAAAGCAAGTAGCCGCTGGCGGCGCTGTTGAAGTGATAGATACTGCTGTAGAGATACTGGCGCGGGCAGTGCTGGTAGGTTTCGAGATCGTGCGCGTGCAGGGCCGCCGGTTTCATGGCACGTATGAAGGCTACACCGGGCTGTATACTCAGGGGGGAAGCTTCTGCTGACCGGTTGACCATGCCGACCGTTGCGGCGCTCCACTGCTGGTGCTGGATGCGTGCCGGGGGCAGATTTGCCAGCAGCGCATCGAGATAGGGTGAGCGTATGTAGCCGTTTTTGCGCTCGCAGTAGCTCAGGACCAGGTGATCGCGCGCGCGCGTGACGCCCACGTAGAAAAGGCAGGATTCATTGATGGTGTGGGCCATTTCGCCTTCGCTCTCCGGCGGTAGCATGCCTTCCGGCGGTGGGATCCGACTGCCGCGCCGGTCCAGTGGAAAGTTGCGCTTAACAAGACCCGGCAGGTAGACGATGGGAAACTCCAGTCCCTTGCTGGCATGCACAGTCATAATATGAATCGCGTTCGCGCCGGCTGTCTCCTCTTCATCCGGTTGCTGGCGACTGCCGTCCTGGCGCAGGAGCAACAGGAGATTGAGAAAGTCGAGCAGACTCCTGGCCTGCTCTGCCAGCGTGGAGGCTTCCTGCGCTTCTTTATTATTTGTGCGCATCTCCTGTTCGCTCTGTCGCTGGCGTGCCTGCCACAACTGGTCGTGACGGCGAGCCAGTTGCAACAGTTTCTCGTAATCTGCCAGCAGCGCGCGATTCCGCTCATTTCCGCCATTGATGAGCAGGTCGCGTACCAGTGAGCTTTCAATGAGCAGGTACTGGGCGAGCAGTGACCAGGTATCGGGCAGGCGCTGGAGCGTTTGCAGGATGCCCGCCAGGCGTTTGAACGTGGCATAACCTTCCGCGCTGACGGTGGGCGGGACCTCTCCCGTCAGCAGCCAGGTGCCGGGAGGCGTCTTCTGCTCCCAGGCGGCCTGCAAGAACGCCTCGATATCTTCCTGAGCAATGGGGTGATCGGGCATGCGCGCGGCGCGCAGCAGACCCATGCCACTTGCATCGGCGAGCAGCAAAACAGGCGAGAGTGCGCTTTTGATGTGTTCCTGCTCAAAAATGCCGCCACGTTCGCGTGTGGGCAAGCCTTCAGCCGCCAGCACACGGGCGATCTTCTGCGCTTGCGAGCGTTTACGACAGAGGATTGCCATATCCTGGTAGCTATAGCCGGCGCTGACTTTCTGGCGAATATCCTGGAGCAGTCCCGCCAGTTCGCTCTCTTCACTGTCGGCCTGTGCCAGTGTGACGTAGGGACTGGCATGATCGGCGCGCACTGGCTGATTTTTGCCCGGCGACTGGCCCGGCTCCAACAGAGTTGTGCGGAACGATTCCGCGATAGTCACCAGGGCGGGGCGCGAGCGATAGTTGCGGCTGAGTGGCAGAATAGTAGCGCCTGGATAGTCCGCCTCGAACTGGCTGATATTGGCGGGCGAGGCGCCGCGAAAGCCGTAAATGGCCTGGTTGGCATCGCCAACGACCCAGACATTGCGCTGCTCGCCTGCCAGTTCGCGCAGCAGCACGCCGCTGGCGCGGTTCATATCCTGGAATTCGTCAACAAGAATATGCTGGTACTGCTGCTGTACTTCCTGGAGTACAGCGGGCTGCTCGCGCAGGAGCTGGATGGCCAGCGTGAGCAGTCCACCGAAATCGGTATCGCCCCGGCGCCTGAGCGTCTGCTCGTAGAGTTCGTAGACGTGGGCTACTTCCAGCACTTTTTCGGCCTGTTCCCGCGCCTCTGCGTTGGCGGCCTGCATAGCCTGTAACAACATCTGTTCGCCCAGGCGGGCATACTGCGCGGGCGAGACCAGCTCATCTTTCGCACGCGAGATGGCCTTGAGCAGATCGGGGAAATAGAGGTCAGGCGTACGCAGGTGCTGGTAGTGACGCAGGTGCAGGCGATTGGCCTGCTGGCGCAGGATAAAATAGCCTTCTACCTCGTCGATCAGCGTGAAGTCGGGTCGCAGTCCAACCTGCGTGCCATAAGTACGCAGCAGGTCGGCGCAGAAGGCGTGGAAGGTGCTGACTGTAGGAAGCGCGCCAGTTATACCGGGGACGCCGGCAACGAAAGGGAGATCGTTCAGCAGGATGCGCAGGCGCTCTTCCATTTCCTGAGCGGCCTTGCGTGAGAAGGTCAAAGCCAGGATATGCCGGGGGTGAACGTGCAGATTGCGAATAACGTGCTCGACGCGCCCGATCAGCGTGCTGGTTTTGCCGCTGCCGGGTCCGGCGACGATGAGTGCGGGCGTCGTGGTCTCGATAGCGGCCTGCTGGAATTCGTCGTAGACTTTTTTCTGCGGTGTGGCGGGCTGAATCGCTGGAGGCGCTGGAGGTGCCGGGGTCATGGGAGTCGCCGGGGGGGGAGGAGTAGGAGTGGTAAGCAAGCCAGCGAGACGATTGAGAAGCGCGGTGTTGGAGACACCAAACGTCGCGGCCAGTTCGCCGGCGGGGATGCGCCGCTCCAGGTAGAGCGCGCGTACCTGTGCAAGTGGCATGAGTAGTTCGGCGGCGAAAAAGTTGGCGGCCATCTCGCGCTGGCTGCGTGGATCGTAGTGCAGGCCAATGCCCAGCGTATCCTGCAACTGCTCTTCGTCGAACACGAGAAACTCCTGCACATCCGCTTCGTGGCAGGGATCGCTGCCCGACGGCGCAGCAAAAGCGGGCAGTACCTCTGCCAGCGCGGCAAACTGTGCCGACAGCGCCGGCAGAGAGCGGAAACGGCTGCCGGGCCGGCAATGGAGGATAGCATGGCCCAGTTCGTGAGCCAGCGTAAAGCGGCGCAAGGTCTCTGGCAGATCACGACAGAGCCAGATCAGGCCCTCGTCCTCATCGGGATCGACGAAGCCAAAAGTGCCGTCTGGCTGGTCGTCGGGATGGAAAGTTTCGACGTGCAGCCCAAGCCAGGGAAGCAACTCATCAACCGGCGTCCGGCAGGTGTTCCAGGCCGGGTGTTCCGGGTGTTCCGCACGGTAGGCTTGCACCAGCAGGCGTGCGGCTTGCTCTGCCGTCGATTGTAGTGACATATCCATCATAGGGAAGGTTCAGGGAAGCAGCGGTTCCCTGCCGGGGGTATCCCCAGAAACCTTTTTTCTCTCTATTCGCTGCCGCGAGCTTTGCTATATCGCTCGGTCAGTTCTTCTCTGGTGCGGGAGTACAGTTCGCGTCCCTGTGCCAGCGCCTCCTGCGCGCGAGCGCGGATTTCATCGCTGAATCCGCCAGAACCTAGCTGTACGCCCTGCTCGCGCAGCAGCGCCCGTGTCGCCTCGCCCGACTGCGGAGCGAAGAGCAGGCCAAGAAA
>JADBKA010000299.1 GCA_014896635.1 Ktedonobacteraceae bacterium | reverse complement strand
TGAGCGGCGGTCAGGCGCAGCGTCTTGCTATCGCGCGTGCGTTGCTCAAAGATGCGCCTATCCTCATCCTGGATGAGGCCACGGCTAATCTGGATGGCCTGACCGCGCGTGAAATACTCCATACCCTGCGCACGCTGGTCAAAGGACGCACGATGCTACTGATCACCCACCGCCTGGTTGATCTGGATATGGCGGATCAGATTGTTGTGCTGCACAATGGCAGGATCGTGGAGCAAGGGAAACAGCATGAACTGATGCAGCGGGAGGGACTATACTGGAAGCTGTGGAATCTGCAACATCATCTGCTCGCCTGAGCAGGTGAGCAGAGCCGGCAGGCATGAACGGTGAGCTGCGAGGTCCAGGAAGTACCCCTGCTCCCCGATCCTCGGACTCCTGGACCTCGCTCAAACAATCTACCTGGTAACATCCTTCGCGGCATCTTTTGTCTGATCGGCTATGTCCTGGCCGGTACTTTTCACCGTTGAAGCGGCATTCTGTGCAATACCGCTCAGATTGCTGGCCGCGCTCTTCACTGTCGAAGTGGCCTGCTGGGCATAGCCCTTCAGTGAGTTGGCTGTTTGCGAAACACGGTCAGTGATCTGCTGGCGATACGCCTGGATCTGCTCGCTCTCCGGTAGATAGCCCTGCAACTCTTGTAGTCGCTCGCCAAGCATGCGGCGCATCTCTTCACCCCGTAGTGGCGCGATGAGAAGGCCAATACCCATACCGATTAAAAGCCCTTTGAGAAAGTTATTCATAGTTCTGCTTCCCGTCCTTTCCGATCCTTTGCGGCATCCTCTCTCATAGTCTTCTGACCATGCGTATGCTGGACTCCTGCATAGAACACGGGGGATATACGGTAGAAGTTTCAGCATACTGTTGGCAGTATAAAGTATACTGCAATACGCCTGGAACTTCTTCTTATCTCTGAGTCCGAAGCTCTCCAGAAACCGTACCGGTAGTAGTGATCAGGTAGAGTAGCCCGCTTACTTTCCCCGGAGAAATATATGGAAGTAAGTTTTGTGCAGCTTATTGTCTGGATCATTATTGCTGCGATTATCGGCATCCTGGCCGAATTTATTGCTGGCAGGCGCGCACCGGCTGGCGTACTGGGAACGATCATGGTCGGCCTGTTCGCCATCTTCCTCATAGTAGGATTTTTCCGCTTTCGCATTGCCGGTGAGCCAACAATAGAGGGCGTGCCACTGATCAGCACGATTCTTGCCGCAATTATTCTGGTGATCATCTGGAACAGCCTGGCGTATCGCCGCTATTGAGAGGTGGCGCTGTTTGCCGCCAGGGCGATAAGTGTTTCCATGTAGCCGGCAAAAGCTGCATAGGGACCAACAAAAGGTATAGTTTTGACCAGCTGCTGCAAGCGTGAAGACGGGAAGCCTCGCCGCGTCAGGTCGGCGAGCCACTGCTGCGCTTTCTGTACGCGCTCCTTGTCGGCCTGGGAGGGTGGCTGATTGAACTGGCCCCGGCCATAGTTATAGCGACGCAGTAAATCGGGATCACGTACATAGGCTCGTAGTAGCGGAAGAAGCACGAGGCGTAGATCCGCATCTTCTACTTCGTGACGGAGATAGAGCGTAAGCTGCTTTTCGTCAGGAAGCTCTGCCGTACTCATGGCCTCGATCAGCCGGCAGCGTGCTTCAAGCGAGGTCCGCACGGGATGTACAAGGCGGGCATGCAAATCGAGACGGACTTCGGGCAATGTGCCGATGATGGTTGCGCCGTAACCTGTATGCCCGATCCAGCCATCAAGCGTGGAGAGAGAGGGTGGGCGCGCTCTGGCCATGATGCCTGTGGTACTTCTCGTATTTTGCCATTGCTGTGCTGCGGCGCGTGTGAGAGGCCAGCGCAGCCAGATGCGTGGTGGCGTGACCTGCGGATCGAGGAACATGATCTCGTGTGCCGTTGCCAGGATCGCCTCGATGAATGCTTCCTGTTTCTCTCGCCGGTTACAGCCGACAATCCAGGTATCGACTATATCAGCTTTGCGATAAGCCTCGTGCCGTTTATGCCATTCTTCTTTTTCCAGAGGTGCGCACTGAAACTCTATAGCCCAGCGCCTGCCGTCGGTGTGAAGCACGAAAATATCGGCGATACGATTCGGCTCAGGGAGTCGTTCTTCCAGCGTGACTGTGGCACCTGGGAATTGGGTGCGTAACCACTCTGCGAGGACCAGCTTGCCGCGCATATGCCGCACCGTTTCGGACTCGGTACCCCAGGCACACTCCCCTTTTTGATGAGCGAAATGCAGTTGTGTGTGCCTGCCTGGCCCTCCTCGCACATAGACGATACTGCGGCAGTTGGGGCAGTGCAGCAGGCGCTCATGCGACCAACTCTGCAATTGCTCAAGTGGCATCTCTTCAGCCACCACCGGGCGATTATCAGGACCGTAAGCGACGAGCATCGGATGACTTCCTGACAGGGAACAAAGAACGAATGTCCTGCTGAAAAAGAGTATAGCACAGTGCGATGGAAAATGCTATCCGAAAAGTTTGCAAGTTTTTGCAAGTGCGCACGTGCTCAATCCATAACGGGAGGCCCCGCTTTTTTGTTTGCGCGGCAGCGAAAAGAGAGGCTGAGACGTAACTGGTCAAGTGCCTGCTGTTCCTCTGCGGTTGAGGTCGAAAGGTCATAGTGATCGCGCCGTACGGCATCGATATAGCGTTGAATTTCGTTCGTTGCACAGCCCAGGTGCAACAGCGTCTGAAGAACGATATTGAGACCCCCTTCCAGTTCCGGGTGGATGACATCACTGGCTCCCAGTGTGAGCAGTTCCTGGACGCCTGCCTGTGTTGCTGCACGGGCCACAAGTGGAACAGTATGAGCTGTCCGGCGGACAGTGGCGACGATAATCTGAGCCGAAGCATCATCGGGGACGGTCACCACAACGGCGCGGGCCTGCTCAATGTGCGCATGTGCCAGGATCTCGGAATTGGCGGCATCGCCATAGAGGGTGGGAATTCCCTGGCGATCCAGCTCTTCTACCCGGTGCAGGTCCAGCTCCACCACCAGTCGAGGCAAGCCGAGGGAGCCGAGCACATGGACAATATGCTGGCCAACGCGGCCGTAGCCCACCACCACCACATGATCTCGCAATCGCTCTGGTGGAATCGCTGGTACCTGCTGCCGCTCTTTCAGAAAAGCAGAGAGTATCGGCATCTGCCGCACTATACGCTCTAGTGAAGGCAGCGTGCGGAAAAGTAGAGGATTGAGTAAGATGGATAGTATGGCGGCGGCGAGCAAGAGCGAATACTGCTCCTGCGCGAGCAGGCCGAGAGTGACGGCCTGGCTTGCCAGTAGAAAAGAGAATTCGCCAATCTGGCTGCGTCCCGCCGCTAGAATCAGCGCGGTCTGTGTCGAGCGTGCCAGCATGCCGGTCAGCAGTGCCGTAAGAAGAAACTTCCCTGGCACAATGAGCACGACGAGCAAGAGTACCATACCTGCTGCCTGCCAGAGGTGAAGAGGATTGACCAGCATTCCTACCGAGACAAAGAACAGTACCGTGAACAGATCACGAAATGGCAGAATTTCTGCATTCACCTGGTGCGACAGCGAGGACTCATTGATCACCACGCCGGCCAGGAAGGCTCCCAGCGCCAGCGATACGCCAAAGAAAGCCGAGGCGATGAGGGCAGTTCCCACTGTCAACAGTACAACAGCAATCACGAACAACTCACGTGATTGCATAAACGCGAGGCGGGTCAGCCCCCAGGGGATGAGCCGGGTTCCCACCAGCAGCATCCCACCGCCGAAGATGACGACTTTCAGGAGCGCCAGGCCCACCGTTTGCCAGAGTGGTTCTGCACTCGCTGTCGAGAAGGCGGGTAGCAGGACCAGAAGGATCACCGTGATGAGATCTTCCAGGACGAGCCAGCCCATTGCCACCCGCCCATGCGAGGTGTTGAGGAAGCCCTGATCCATCAGATTCCTCGCCAGCACGACTGTACTGGCGATGGAGAGCGCCAGGCCCATCAGTATTGCTACCAACCAGGGCCAGCCAATCAGAGGTGCCAGTAATACCACTATCAGCGTGAGTACGATGATTTGCAGCAAGGCGCCGGGGACAGCGATACGGCGTACTGCCCACAGGTCATTCAGGGAAAAGTGCAGGCCCACATCAAACATGAGGAAAATAATGCCCAGTTCGGCCATCTGCTGAAGGGTTTCCAGATTTCCCACATAGCCCGGCGTGAACGGACCTATGGCAACTCCCCCCAGCAGGTAGCCAATCATAGTCGGTAGCCTGAGACGGCGCGCAATATAGCCCCCTACAAAAGCAGCAAAAAGGGCTATTGCAAGATCTATTAGCAAAGAGAAACTATGCGCCATGAACAGTTATGTCCTTCCCTTATCCAACCATAGGATCTGCCAGATCAGACTCTCTCAGAGGAACTCAGAGGAACTCAGTTGATGCTCTCGTTCTCTGAAAGTCAGTATACCCGGCACCCGACCGGCACACAAGGGAACTTTTCTTTGCTATCTGGAGAAAAAGGAGAGAGTGTTGTGAAGTCCCCCCTATCCTCACAACGCTCTCTGAAAGGAGAACAGGCCGGTCATCATTGACCGGCGAAGGGTCATCGTTGACCAGCAGCGGAAAGAACGCCGACCCGTCACAGAGAAGGAGAGTTTATCATGTCCCGTGTGACAAAAATTCTGCCTACTCTTTAGTTAACATATTTGATCAACTTTGTCAATAATAAGTAGAGAGAATTTGGGACTGATTTTTGAAAAGTGCCTGATTTCAGCCAGCTTTTCAGGTGTTTTACTATTGTCCTCTGGTGCCATGCTATGATATACTGCTGACCACAGCAATACCATATCAACCGAGCGATGTTCGATGGAGAGAAAAATGGGTAGCCCGGCAGGGCCTGAAATCATCCTCATAGCAGTCAGCCAGCAGGCAAACCAG
Organism: Ktedonobacteraceae bacterium; assembly: GCA_014896635.1. Next base: position 282 of record JADBKA010000299.1, on the reverse strand, counting down.
CCCGATCAAAGGTCTGGTTTGTTTTGTCTGCCTACCGCTCTCCGACCAAAAAACGATGAATAGTGATGAATAGTTAAGAGACAGAGCAAAAAGCAGAGATCGCCAGATCTTCGGTCGAAGGTCTGGCGATCTTTTTTTGTTGCGCACTGTCTGAAAGGAGTCAAAATTGGACGTCAGTTTTCTTTTGCGTGGGCTTGTGATTGGTTTTTCTATTGCTGCCGTTGTCGGGCCAATAGGGCTGTTGTGTATTCATCGTACGCTGCACAGAGGATTTCTCTACGG
>JADBKA010000298.1 GCA_014896635.1 Ktedonobacteraceae bacterium | reverse complement strand
AAGAATTTGCTATTGTCAGGGCAGATTCGCTACCAGTAGCGAATCTACCCTGACAGAAACTCCTGCACCAGCGCGGCAGCATCTTCAAACATTTTCTCACCACCTTCGATCCAGTGGATACGCTGATCATGGCGGAACCAGCTCAACTGGCGACGGGTAAAATCATGGATGGCATATTTGAGCCGCTGCACCATCTCCTCTTCGCTGGCGAACATACCACGCAGCCAGCGGCTTACAAAGCGGTATTCCAGTCCCAGCGACTCCAGCCACTCGTGACTGATGCCACGCGCCAGCAGGTCGCGTACCTCCTGCACCATCCCCTGGCGCACGCGCGCATCCACACGTGTGTCGATGCGCGCGTAGAGCAGCGGGCGCGGCCAGTGAATACCGAGCAGCAGCGGCTTATAAAGCGGCCTGGCGCGGCCCTGCTGCTGTGAAAACGGCCTGCCCGTGACGATACACACCTCCAGCGCGCGAATCACACGGCGCGGATTATCGCGCGCGATAGTCGCCGCCGCCTGCGGATCGAGCTGCTCAAGTTGCGCGAGTAGCTCGGCCAGCGGGCGCGCCTCCAGTTCAGCGCGCAATTCTGGTTGCGGCGGAACGCGAGGAATCTCCAGGTTGTCCACTACCACCTGAATATAGTGCGGTGAACCGCCGACGAGGAAAGGCTGGCGGTTCCGCGCCAGAATATCGTTGATAGCCGCGATAGCATCGCGCTGGAACTGCGCTGCCGTATAGACTTCGCCCGGCTCGGCAATATCTAACAGGTGGTGCGGCACCAGCGCGCGCTCCTGCGGCGTGACTTTGGCCGTGCCGATGTCCAGGCCACGATAGACCTGGCGCGAATCAGCCGAGACAATCTCGCCATTGAAACGCTGCGCCAGCAGAATGCCGAGCGCGCTTTTCCCCGAAGCGGTCGGTCCGAGAATGACTGGTAATGGGGGTCGAGATACTGTATTCATCCCTGGCAAACAGGTCCTCTATGGTTGATTACGAGCCGCCGACTGTGGTTGTTGCTGCTGATTACGAGCCGTTGCTTGCTTTGCTCGTTGTGTTCGCCTCGCAGACCAGACCAGCACGAGCGCGATAGCAGCGCCGGCCAGCACACCAGCGGGCATGAACCAGCTCAAAACAGTCCCCAGCGTCAGGCAGTAGCCGAGCAGGCCACCGGCGATACCGCCAACCGTCAGCGCAACACGGTAAGTCAGGAGAGAAAGCAGCCTGCGAACCGTCTTCAGGAGAGAATCACTGACGGTGGGAATGATGCAAAAAGTTGCAGCGAGAGAGGATATAAGTAACATGAGTAACAGTTGCAGAATAGGCAGACTGGCAAGGCCGGCAATCTGCCAGATGAGCCTGACGGCGGCCAGAACGAGCAATGCGCCACTCATGCCTGTTGCCATCCGGCTGCTAGTTTCTTTAGCGAACCAGGAAGTCGCTTTACTGATGAGCAGCGCGCCGCTGGTGGCAGCCGGGATCGAACCTGCCAGCACGGCAATATACCAGGGATGCGGTGGCAGCGGCGATGCATGAGTGGATGGCGACAACTGTGCGATAATCATGTACCACAGGCAGGCGGCCATCAGCGCAGCAATGAAGGTAGAAGCCCGTTGCAGCCACAGGCGCTGTTGTGCCGACACCTGTAAGGGTTCCCAATGCCCGGCGCCGGGCTGGCCGTACCTGATTTTGTTCTCCTGGTCCTTTCTCTGCTGTTGTGTAAGCGCTGTCGCCTGACCGGGAGTCGCCTGGACGACCTGGGCCTGAGAGGCGCCGTTTGTTGTCACCGGTTTAAAGATCTGGAACTGCTGTGAGAGTTGTGTTCCCTGAGGGGAAAGAGTTGCGCCGCCGATAGTGGCAGCGCCCATCGTCAGCGCATCATACTCGTCATACTCGTCGTCGATCTCCTCGTTCAGATCCGCGCCGTTTGTCTTGCCACCATGCCTGTAGCGGCCCTTCCCATTTGGAGAAAGACCAGCGATTACATCCACCTCGACAGTGACGATGATATCTCTGGCCTTTTCCAGGTCCGGGGAAATTCTGATTGTGCCGCTGTAGTGAGTTGATCCGCGCAGTCTGGTGCTGTTAATGCGCACGTTGACGCGCGTCGTCATGCCATCGAAACGCGACTGGTCGAGCATAATCCAGGATTCGTTCGTGTGAATTATGCCGCTGACGATCAGGCCCTGGTCGCCATTAATGGTCAAGGAGAGAGGAGCAGAAATACCTGAATAGACCTGGCCAAAGTCGAGGGTACGCGGGCTGACCTGCACCGGAGATGCCTGTTTTGTTTTGAACAGGCCGTGATGAGTAGTAACAGCTTTTATAGGGCCACCTGGGCTACCCGGAGCGGATGGGCCGTTCTGTGCCGGGGGGACTGTCTGTGCGGGCGGTACAGGAGAAGCGGCGGCCCCGCTGAGGCGGGGTCGGATATGGGCATGCTGGCCCATGACGGCCTGGAGGAACATCTCGACGGCCTCCAGCGGATTGTCAATCTGCTGGCGGATGCGCTGCACCTCGCGGGCCAGTTTTATCTCAGCGAGTTCATGCAGCCAGGCTTCGATTTCGCCTGCAAACAGGTAATCCGCCGCCTCGTCGGGAAAGCGAGAGCAGAGTTCGGCCAGCTCCTGCGGCGTCGTGGCGAGGTCGCCGTTATCAAAGACAAAACCAACGCCGAGCAGAGCCGCGCGAAACTCCGCCACGCTGCTGAAGCGATCCTGTGGCTCTACTGCGGTCGCCTTCTCCAATGCTCGCGCTACTACGGGTGAGATGGAAGGATAAGAGGCGTGAACGTCTTTCAGACCAAAGCCACTTTCGGACAGTGTATTGGTCAGCAATTGAAAAAGTGTCATGCCGAGCGAGTAGATATCTGAGCGGACATCGGTTTGCGCTCCGCCATACTGCTCTGGTGGAGCGAAACCGGGCGTGCCGAGTTGCTGTGTGTCGTGAGATCCGGTGGGACGAAAGAAGCGCGCAATACCGAAGTCGATCAGTTTGATCTGACCATTGCGTGTCAGCATGATATTGCCCGGCTTCATATCACGGAAGATGATCGGGGGATTCTGGCTGTGCAGGTATTCCAGCACATCGCAGAGCTGGCGCGCCCAGCCGAGTACGCGCCGTTCCGAAAACGGTCCCCGGCTCTCAAGCAGATCTTCCAGCGTTGTGCCGTCGATATACTCCATCACCAGGAAATAGCGCTCGTTTTCGGTAAAAAAGCCAGTGAAGGCCGGCAGATTGGGGTGATTCAAGCCCCACAGAATCTTGGCCTCAATTTTAAAATTCTGGATCGCCTGGGCTTGCTCGGCGGGGGGGATCATCGAAAGGCTCATCTCCTTGATCGCACAGATTGCTCCCTGGCGCTTCATGTCTTTTGCCATATATACCGCCCCCATGCCTCCTCGCCCGATAGTCCGTTGAATAACGTACCGCTTATTGAGCAAGGTGCGCCGGTCTAGCTGCCCGGTCTGTGAAGTGCGCGGACCGCTGTGATTGCTGATATCTGCACCCTCCCTTTTTGCTCTGCCGCCCTGTCCCATTCTCAGGTCGGCGCTTCTCAGTATAACATACCCCTCTGGGACATACTACCTATGAGAAACGTGATTTCCGCTCGAATCTCACATATCATGGTAAAATTTAGATGCATGTCCATTGTTCGATCATGTACAATCAAGAAAAATCGGTTCAACATTATTTTAATGCTGCGACGGCTCAATCTCAAAAAAGGACGAAGATGATAGGATTTCTGGCAGGAAAACAGGCGAGACAAAAGCAATCACATACCTCTCTCTTCCTGATTCTCAGTATGTTTATCATTCTGGTCGGGGGGAGCATCGCGCTGCTGTGGCAGTTGCAGCATGGACAGAGCGGAAAGGCCGATACAAGTGTATTGATCGGCCAGCCGATTCTGCCCGCTACGACGGTAGATGCGATTTTTGCGCGCGTGGGCAGCCCGATGGTCGGTACCGGAACGGTGGTGGAGCAGGCAGCAAAGCGAAGCGGTATCGACAATGCCTTTGCACTGGCAGTGTGGTATGTAGAGACCAATGATGGCGCAGCGGGAGTAGGACGCGCTGACCGCAATCCCGGCGGAGTGAAAGGCAGCAGCAACTATCCAGTCGCCCACGATGGCTACACTATCTATCCATCCTATGCGGCAGCAATTACTGACTGGTTCAACATAGTGAAGAGCCGTTACATCAATCGTGGCCTGACGTCTGTCTATACGATCTGTGGACCATATGTGGCAACGGCGACGGCCTGTAGCGCCAGTGGCTGGGCGGGCAAAGTTTCTACACTGATGCAGCGCTATCGTGCGATGGCGCCGGCCCCGACGCCGACTCCTCACGTCTCACCCACGGCGCAGCCAACGCCGCCCCCGGTCTCTTCGCCGAAACACGGAGCGTTGCACTTTGTCCCGACTGCTGTTCCGCAGCCTCAACCGACGCGCACCGCCAGCGCAACCGAGGCGCAGAGTCCCACCATCGCAATAGCCGGTCTTATGATCACACAACAGCAAACACGCTCGTCCCGCCTGACAGGCCAGGCGGTCGTGGCGGGCCTGGCGCTACTGGCTGCGCTGGTCCTGGCTGCCTGGGGAATGTTGCTCAGACGCGGCATAACAGCTCCGGTGAGAAATGAGGATGAGAGCGAGAACAGCGAGAAAGAGATAGCCGGGGCGGAAACGCTGGCGCAATACTCGACTGCTCAGTTCAGCAAATACGGTCCACTCGATGACAGCCATCACTTACCGGTTATGCAGCCCGTGACGGAGCAGCTCGTCTTCCCTGATTTTCCGGTCAGGACAGCACCGGTAGCCGGTGGCCTGCTCTCCCGCACCAGCAAGGGAGATTCCGCTGGCCAGTCGCTGGAGGGAGCAGATCTCACGTCTGCACAGCAGACGGTCGGTCACGAGAATGCACGAGAGAGCAGCCCTTGTACCGAGGCCATTCCTCTGCGGCCCGGTCTCCGGTTGCCCGGCAGATCACCTGTAGCAGTCGAGTCATCACGCAGCGGCTTATTGCGGCACTACCGGAGGGAGATGAACGGCGGCAAATGACAGGATGACAGGGCGGTCAGCCCTGCTGAAAAACTGGCATGAAACCGTTGACAAAGCCGCGTGATAGGTGTAATATATCTGGCGTAATCTGTTATGATGCCCTCGTGGCGGAATGGTATACGCAGCAGGTTGAGGGCCTGTGCCCGTAAG
>JADBKA010000297.1 GCA_014896635.1 Ktedonobacteraceae bacterium | reverse complement strand
TCGGTCCTTGAGGACGAGGGGAGAGCGCCGGCAAGTATTGATCTTGTGGCCTCGCATGGGCAGACGATTTTTCATCTCGTTGAACCAGGGCGCATCCTGTCTACTCTGCAAATAGGCGAACCTGCCGTGATCGCTCATCGCACAGGATGCACGGTCGTTGCCGATTTTCGTGTCGCCGATATGGCCGCCGGCGGCCAGGGAGCGCCGCTCACCTCGTTCCTGGACGCGCTGCTGTTTAGCGACGAGACGCGCACGCGCGCATTGCAGAACATCGGCGGCATCGGCAACGTCACCTTCTTGCCAGCAGGAGCTGGCCCGGATGGCGCGTACGCCTTCGATACCGGGCCGGGCAACGTTCTGATCGACTATGGTGCGCGCTATTTCTCTCAAGGTGCTCTGTCCTACGATCGTGACAGCACCCTGGCACGCGCCGGCAGGGTGGACGAGGCGCTGCTGGCGGAAGCACTCGCGCTTCCTTATTTCAAACGCGAGCCACCTAAAACGACCGGGCGCGAGCTGTTCGGCGACGCCTTTGCCGCCGACCTGATCGCCCAGGGACAGGAGCGCGGCCTGCCACCACACGATATCATGGCAACACTGACCGCGCTGACCGTCGAAAGTATTGCCGCTGCTTATAGAGCGTTTGGACCGCCACATATTGACGAAGTGTTCGTCAGCGGTGGGGGAAGCTTCAATCCCCTGCTCATGCAGCGACTACAAGCAGCCCTGCCGGGGACAGCGGTGCTGCGCCTGGAGACAATTGGACTTCCGGCCAACGCCAAAGAGGCGGTGACCTTTGCTCTGCTCGGTCACGAAGCAATTCACGGCAGACCCGCCAGTCTCCCACGCTGCACCGGCGCCGCTCAACCCGCTGTCCTGGGTAAGATCACCCCCGGCGCAAACTACCGGGCGCTGCTACGGCAAGCAAGCAATGAGCTTTCCAGGCAGCAGCGCCAGATCCGGCGGCTGCGCCTTCTCTCCTGATATGCTCTCAGGAGTGTATTAACCAGGAGTGGAGAAGCCAGGGAAAAATATAACAAAGGGAAAAAACAAACAGCATGAATGAAGAACGAACAGGATTTCTACCGGAGCCATCTCTCAATACACTTCCGACCGAACAGGTAAATCCTGCCAGTGCGAAAATTGATCGCATGAGTCCACTTGAGATCGTGCATATCATGAATGCAGAAGATACAAAAGTTGCCCACGCAGTTTCACGAGAATTAGCGCAGATCGCCAGGGCCGTTGAAGGTATTGCCGAACGGATGCGGCGTGGTGGACGACTCATCTACATGGGAGCAGGAACATCAGGCCGCCTGGGCGTACTCGATGCCTCGGAGTGTCCCCCGACCTTCGGCGTTGTGCCTGAACTGGTCATTGGCATCGTCGCAGGTGGCCCGCAGGCACTCACCAATGCCATAGAAGACATGGAAGATAGCTTTGAAGCAGGTCAGGCCGATGCAGTCGCCCTGGCTCTTTCTGAGAAAGACAGCGTCGTTGGCCTGACTGCCAGTGGGCGTACTCCTTATGTGCTCGGTGCTCTTGCCCATGCCAGAGCCTGCGGTTCGCTGACCGTCGGCCTGGCCTGTAATGCAGGAACACCACTTGAGCAGGCCGTCGATATCATGATTGCGCCGCAGGTGGGACCGGAAGTCATCTCAGGCTCAACGCGCCTGAAAGCTGGCACCGCCCAGAAAATGGTCCTCAATATGCTCAGTACCGGCAGCATGATTCTTCTCGGCAAAACCTACGGCAATTTGATGGTCGATGTACGAGCCACCAATCACAAACTGCGCCAGCGTGCGATAAACATCGTGCGGCAACTCACTGGTCTGGATGAGGCTCAGGCCGAAGCTCTGCTACAAGCAGCAGGAGGAGAAACGAAAACCGCCATTATGATGGGCCGCTGTCACGTGACAGCAGAGACTGCCAGGGAACAGCTTGCCAGGTATCATGGAATCCTGCGTGCCGCCCTGGAAGCGCTGGAACAGAGAAAATAAAGAGTGTTCATTAAGAGCAAAATGAAAGGCTGAGCAATGCAGAACAGAGAGCACCTCATCGGAGCAGAGGCCGCAACAGACCTCGCAGACGGCATAAGCCTGGATCAACAGATCGGCCAGGTGATCTCCGTTGGCTTCGAGGGAACAACGCCTTCCTCTGAAGTTATCGAACTCATTCAAAAATATCATGTTGGTAGCGTCATTCTGTTCACGCGCAATGTCCAGAATCCGCAGCAGGTACGTGAACTCACCTATCATCTACAAATGGCCGCCAGGGAAGCTGGACATCGCTTTCCACTGCTGATCTCAATCGACCAGGAGAACGGCGTTGTAAGCCGCCTGGGAGAGGAAATGACGGTCTTTCCGGGCAATATGGCCCAGGGAGCCATCAACTCTGAGGAAATCACCTACAAGATCGCACAGGCCACCGGACGCGAACTGCGCGCAATGGGCATCACGATGAACCTGGCTCCGGTAGCCGATGTCAATAACAATCCCGCCAATCCTGTGATCGGCGTGCGCTCTTTCGGCGAAGATCCGCAGCAGGTCGCGCGGCTGGTCACCGCCGCCGTGCAGGGCCATCAGTCCGCCGGAATCATCTCCACCCTCAAACACTTTCCCGGTCACGGCGATACCACCGTCGATTCCCACCTGGCGCTGCCTGTCATCCCCTACGACCTGGAGCGCCTTGAGTCCATCGAACTGCCACCATTCAAGGCCGGCATTGCAGCAGGAGCCGAGAGCGTCATGATTGCTCACCAGTATTTGCCACGCCTGATGTCACAGCAGAACCTGCCGGCTACCATCTCACCGGAGATTGTACGCCACCTGCTGCGCGAACGCCTGGGTTTCACAGGCGTCATCACGTCAGATTGCATGGAAATGCAGGCCGTGACGCGCACCATTGGCACCGAGAGAGCAAGCGTCATGGCACTACAGGCGGGCATAGACCAGGTGCTGATCTCGCATCACTATGCTCGCCAGCAGGGCAGCATCACCGCCATCAAGAACGCGCTTGCAACCGGCGAACTGCTGCCTGCCATCGTGCAGCAGGCGGCAGAGCGTATCCTGCGACTGAAAGCGCGCCTGCTGAGATGGGAAGACGTGCATCCGACTATCAACACAGCGGTGATCAGGTGCGAAGCCCACCAGCAGTTGAGCAGGCAGGCATATGCCCGCTCCACCACGCTCATAAAGAATGATGAGGGAAGAATACCGCTGCGCCTCACGCCAGAGCAGCGCCTGTTACTGGTCATGGCCCAGCCGCGCTCACAGACGCGTGTTATTGATCGCGCCATCCCGTTCAGAGCAATGAGTCAGGCCACGCAGCAAAGGCATGCCGCTCTCAGCGTCTTCCCCCTGGCTGCCGATCCTTCTCAGGACGAGTTGCGGCAATTAGAGCAGGTCGCGACTGAGAGTGATGCCATCATTGTTGTGACAGTCAATGCCTATCTCCATCAGGAGCAGGGCGCGATGGTCAGGCGCCTGCAAGAGACCGGTCGCCTTCTGATTGTCGTTGCAGCATACGATCCTTACGACCTGCTGGCCTTTCCACAAGTGCGTACCTGCCTGGCAACTTACGAATTCACGGCGCCGGCTCTGGAAGCGGCAGTACGTGTTATTTTCGGCGAAGCACAGGCGCAGGGACGCCTGCCGATCACCCTTGCAAGTGAGAACAGTCATCCCTGCTAGTCTCTGGAGTCTCTGGTGTTCCCGCCTCGCTTTTAGATCCGGCTTATTGCGCACGCGCCAGCTTGAAAAACTGAGAGAACTTCAGCTTCTGTCCGTACATCAAAATGCCGAAGCGGTAGATACGGGCAGCCAGCAGCGCGCAGAAAAACGAGGCAACAAGCATGAGGACAACGCTCAGCGCAATCTCCCACCAGGCAACCGTGCCAGTCGCCAGGCGCATGAGCATCATCGTCGGCGTCCAGAAAGGAACTAGTGACATTACCTTGATCCACGTCGCCTCGCCCACGGCCGGGCCGAAGAAACTCGCCATATAGCCGATCATAAACAGCCAGGTGAGGGGCTGTATCGTATTCTGTACCTCTTCCTGTCGGCTCACCATCGCGCCTGCCGCTGCGAAAAGCGTCGAGAACAGCAGGTAGCCGAGCAGGAAGTAGACCAGCACCAGCAGGATCATGGTGAGCGTTGCACTGCTCATCGTCAGGCTAAAGCCGCCACCTCTGCTGCTGAGCAGCGCGGTGCTCAACGGCGCTTGCACCAGCAAAGCGCCAATGCCGGCGATGACTAGCAGCGTCATCTGGAGCAGACCTGCCGCGCCAATGCCAATGATTTTGCCGGTCATGAGCTGGAAGGGGGTTGCCGCATTTACCAGGATCTCCATGATGCGGTGGCCCTTCTCCTCAGCGACTCCCTGAGCGACGCTCACTCCATAGAGAAAGATCGCCATAAAGATGAGGATAACACCGGCCATGCCAAGAAAGTACCCGACAATGCGCTCACCCTCTGAGCGCGTATCCTGGGTAGGGGCGGTATGCACGACTCTGAAGTCTGGCGATGCAAACAGGCTGCGCGTCTGCTCCGGCGTTAAACCCAGACGCGAGGCTTTATCGAGCTGGCTCAACTGGCCTGCGATTGCCTGTAACTGAGACGTGGTTGTATCCATCCTGTTACTAGAAGCAGTGTAGGTGATAAAGCGCACATCCCTGTTCTCAGCCCGCTCAAGCACCAGCAGCATGCTCAGGCTGCCACTTCTGACCTGCTTTTGCAGCGTGGGGATGTCACCAGGAGCGCCGGCGGTGATGACAAAGCGCGGCTGTTCCGACGGTTGCTGTGCCTGTGCCGGGGCGGGTGATCCCGTCTGAGGGACGGCAGTTCCGTTAAGATTTGCATTGAAGTAGCCGGTCAGCGCATCTCCGTTCAGGCCCGCAACGGGGCCGGCATTATTGACGATGGCGAGCTTTGTCTGAGCGTTTGAGGAGGCCGCAAAGTATGAGATGATCGTTGGCAGGCTGATGCCAATGATGATCAATACAAGCATGATGACGGTCCCGATCATAAAACTGGGCCGTTCGACACGATTCTTAAACTCGCGCTGGATGATCAGGCCGATGTTGCGCAGCGTCTGCGCATCGAGTCCGCCGTTCGACCTGCTGGTGATGGCGCTCTGGACCTGTGTCGGAGCTTCCCGTTCCTGCTTTGCGAGCGTTTCTTTCGCCATGATTCCTTTCCTCCTTTACGCTCATGCTGAAA
>JADBKA010000296.1 GCA_014896635.1 Ktedonobacteraceae bacterium | reverse complement strand
CATTTGCGCGCTGCTTCGTGCCGCGCTGTGAAAGATATCAGCGCGGCTTCTTTCCGATTGCGCTCATGAAGTACCAGATGCCACGAAAGTCTTCCCGCATCATGTCAAGGAGCATTTGTTCGTAGAGCTTATCCAGTTCCTCCTGCGTGGCTACACCTACTTTAACAAGGAATGGATGTAATAGCTTCAATGCGGCCTGCAAATTTTTATACTGCATGCGATAGGCTTCCCTGCCATAGGAGAAGTTGAGCATATGTGGTATTTCCTGGATATCGCAGTAGCCTGCGCGTTCCAGAAAATCGCTCAGCATAGGCGTCAACCCACAGTGAGCAGCGTCTTCATCACCACAAAAAGTTCTTCCCTGGCGATAGGCTGCTCTAGCCGTCAGTCTATTATAACGTTCCAAAGCTGAACTATTGGTGATCCCTGCGGCTATGTCAACTTCGGTCAAGCGAATAATGCCGCCGGGTCTGGTGACGCGAAAGCACTCTTTGACAAACGGCTCCCAGGCTGTTTTCCACATAAGTCCGACGAGAAAGCGCGCGTTGACAAAGTCGAAAGAAGCATCGGGAAACTTCAGTGGCGCGGTGGCGTCCATAAACAGGAACGTGAGGTTCTTGCTGCCCTGCACCTGGGCGCGCGCACGCGCATACTCCAGCATCCGGTTGCTGATGTCAATACCGACTACGCGCTTATCGGGGTGAGCGAAAGCAACTTCTAAAGCCCAGCCGCCGGGGCCGCAGGCAACATCGAGAATGTCGTGGACCTGCGAGAGGTCAAGCGTCGTGGGGAAGAGACCCCCCATATGCTTGGTGATCATCAGATCCTGGTTGATCAGGCGCGCCATCTCGGCGCTGCTTTCCTGGTCAATTACGTAGGTATTTTCGTCGGGCTGGATCGAAGACATTGGTTTACCGGCTCCTTCCTGAGAATCCAGTGATATATAACACTTCTTCTCTGTATTATAACATGCTACAGTGGAAGAGGTATCTACCGCTATGTAGAATTCTTGTCTTAAAAGGCGGTTTTGAGATAGCCGAGCTTCTCCAGTGCCATGTAGGCGGCGGCGATCTGGCCCTGCACGGCGAACTGGCCGCGGCGAATCAGCGCCAGCAGTTCTGCTGGCGTGACCAGGTAAGTTTCGATGATCTCGGCGGGATCGAGCTTCTGCTCCCCCGTCTTACGCACGTTATAGGCCAGGTACCACCAGGCGCGCGTGACTGCACCTGTCGGGTTGGCGATCATCTCGCTGAGCAGTTCCATGCGCTCACTGCTGTAGCCTGTCTCTTCCATCAGTTCGCGGTGCGCGGTTTGCAGCGGATCTTCCTCATCTTCGTCGATGCCGCCAGCAGGAAATTCCAGCACCTCTAATCCAATACCATGCTTATATTGTCTATTGATCAGGAAGCGCCCGTCTCCTGTGATCGGGACGATGCCGACCCAGCCACGATTCTCGATGATGTAGTAGTCTGGCAGTACGGTGCCGTCCGGCAGCTCCACCTCTTCGCTGCGTATTTTCAGATAAGGAGTTTGCAGTATCTGTCGTGCGGAAAGTATTTTCCACTGAGAATTATTTTGTGCTTGATCTTTGTTCTGTTGCATATTTTTATCTTCCTGTCATTTTTGTCTCGTTTGAAGCGTGGGAGAGAAGGGATGGAATGGCTTCCGCGTCTCTGACCAACCATGTGAGCCACTTCTCTCTTGCAATACGTGCTACTATAGAGCCGATGATTTTTTGAAAGAAGCGGGGGGATACCACCTTGAGCGGCTTAATGCTCCTGGGCATCATTGTACTCGTTGCGATCATCCTTGTGCTACTTGGAGTCGGCATCTATAATATACGCACGGGCAGCAAAACGCAACCCGGCGGACTGGTAGTCGCCTGGCACAGGAAGCCGGCTATCCTGTTTGGCATCAGCAATATTATTTTCGCGCTCCTCATGCTCCTGGTCTCGCTGTTGATTTTTTTGCCAGCTCTCAGAATCGTGTTCCTTATCCTGATCGCTCTGGCCTTCCTCGCCAGCATCCTTCTGGTTATACGCACAATCATGGCCTCTGTTGAATTGACCCGGAGATTGAAAGAGCGCGGGAGCGCCAGGCCACCGGAACCTGAATGAGAGGGGAATGCTTTTCGACCATAGCCATAGCTTCCCCCTTTCCTTCTTCGTAAAAAAAGTGTTGTTATACTAGAAACAGTTTGTCTGAACAGAACTTGACGAAGAACAAGGAAAGGCTATGGCAAGTAATCAGATTCTACACGTCAATATTCCTGCACCACATGGGCACCTGGAAGGCATTCTCAAACCGGAGGAAGAGGGATCGCAGCCGAAATATGCCAGCATCGTCTGCCATCCCCACCCGCTCTATGGTGGGACCATGCATAACAAGGTGGTCTTCAAAGCGGCGCAGGCGCTACTGAGTTTGAATATCCCGACCCTGCGCTTCAACTTTCGTGGCGTAGGACACAGCACGGGCAGCTACGACGAAGGGCGTGGCGAACTAAACGATGTACGCAGCGCCCTGGAATTTCTGAGCCGGCGCTATGCCGGACTGCCAGTGATCATCGGTGGTTTTTCTTTCGGCGCGTGGGTGGGGTTGCGCGTAGCAGCGGTGGATGATCGCGCTCAGGCGCTGATCGGTCTCAGCGTACCGGCCCGTATGTTTGATGGTGATACGCTTGACGACTGCCAGAAACCGAAGCTCTTCATTCACTGCACCACCGATGACATCGCCCCTTATGACCTGGCGCTCCAATGGTTTGAGCGGGTACCGGCCCCCAAACGGATCGTGCCGGTTGAGGGCGCGGATCATTTTTTCCAGAATCGCCTTGATGAAGTGCAGAGCGCCATCGTCGATTTTGCGCGTACACTCCTCTAGCCACTGAGATTTCCCCGCCAGCAATGAATATTGACAAAAAGCTATTGTCCCATTTTATGAAGAGCTATCATCCTGGTCTTCGCCATTATACTGCTGTGGTATGCTGTTATAGACGGCGAGCCAGTTTGTGGCGATCTGGATCTGTGCCTGCTTGAGCGAGATAGCTCCTTTGCAAACCTGGTCGTGCAGATAGTTCTCGACACGATCCTTTTCATGGAAGCCGGGTTTTGGCGAAGCCGGTTCAGGCCAGAGATTGGCAATGCTGTTCGAGCCGCCCAGTTGCAGGCTGACGAGATGATCGACTTCATACTGGCCGGGACTGCGCTTCTTGACACCGTAGGAAGCGTAGACTTTTTCTTTGAGGCTCTGCGATACATTGCGCACAGAGCTGGCATAGCCGGGGACGCAAATTTTCTCCTTTGTGGCGTCGGGGAAAATATCGCCGGGCGTGCAGGCTTTGTCCTGGATCGGCCCGTTTGCCTGGCAACCTGATGTTTTTGTCTGGACACCCCAGTTCGGCTCAGGCCCGAATCCCTGCTGTGCCGTCTTTGTACTCGTGTTGCCGCCTGTCGGTGTGGCTGCCGGTGTGATGGTATACGTTGATCCTGGGCCGCCCGTTGTGCCGCATCCGCCGAGCACCAGCAGCAAAGCTGCCACCACTCCCCAGAGAGCGAGAGACTTCATCGGTCTCTCTCCTTTCCAAATAAATAATGAAGATTACCCGTTGATGAGGCAGGGAGAAGCCGCTGAAGGCGCTGCCTCCAGCTCTACAGTGCATCATACAACTAATCTGCCTGCATTACCAGCCAGGCTGTCTCGAAACGGCGAGCGCGCAGGTTCGTTGCGGTGATGCAGTAGTAGAGCATACCGGTACTGCTCCAGCGCATACCGAGGCGCTCATCGGTATCGACCTGGAGCAGCAGGCGCCAGTCCATCGCACCCGCCGCCAGTTTCTGCGCACGCGGATCATCTTCATCGGTGACACCATGCGAGACGAGGTGGCATTGCAGACGCAGGTCGTCCTGAATGAGATCGGCGTTACCAAGCAGGCGGTGACGAAAAGCGCGCTCGTCAGGTGGGACAAGCTCTGCAATCAGATCCTCATATTTCTCCAACTCTTCGTCGCTCCAGTCATACGCGGGGAGATCCAGCTTCGGCACCTGAGAGAGCGTGATTTCAGGAACGAAGCGCACAGACGCTGCTTTGAAGCGACTTTGCGCTGGCAATGTTGCAGGTATGGTAGCACGTTGCAAGTATGCGGAGCTGATATCCTGCAAGATCACCTGCCAGCCGCCGCAGTCCTGAGGGTCCGCGCCATAGGTCTCCTGCAACGCATCGTAGAAAAACCAGAGCATCCCTCGTTCTGGCAAGAGTCGCTCGCTGTCATAGGGATGCACTTCTTCGAGGCGAATCTGGGCGATGAAAGACTGGGGTACTCCGTTCAATTCAGGCCAGTGTATCCCAGGTGGCAGATCGGGCAGACCGCCGATCTTCGAGGCGCCGAGGACAATGCTCGTCTCGTCCACAGGCGTTGCCAGCAGGCGCATTGAAGGTTTTGCCAGGGTGTCAATATCTTTCACCAGGCGCGCCAGCCCGGCCTTTGCAAAAGCAGCATGTATATCAGCCGTGTCCATGATTTTCTCCGTCCGGTTCTCTCAACATTATCCGGCATAAATGCGGTTTCCACAACTCTTCACATCCCTCTTTCCCCACATATATCTATAGACACGACTCCAGGCTGCTCGTGGTTTCCTGCTAATCCGTCAACTGGCAGGACTGGCAGCGACCGTAGATTCTGACTTCGTACGTGTCGAGTTCGATGCCCGCCATCTGGGCCACAGAGCGCAGAGCGGCGTTCGGGATCTCCACGTCAACGGGCAGATCCAGAAGAGCGCCGCAGGAGACGCAGATAGCATGATCATGCCGCTGTATATGCGCATCGTAGCGGCATTCTCCTTCGCGCCCAAGCGTCCTGATCATACCCTGCTCAGTAAGCTGGTGCAGGATACGATAAACAGTAGCGACTCCAATGTGTGGACGAGCCTGCCTGACCCGCTCGTAGATCTCCAGAGCCGTCGGATGATCCTTTGCAGCTTGCAGCACGTCCAGCACAGCCCTGGCGTTGGCATTCAGTCTCGTTTGCTCCATCTCTCCACTACTTCGAGTTTCATGATACAAAAATGATAATCATTCTCACTTCATAGTGTAGTACAAGAAAGGACATTATGTCAAGAGTATGCGAGAATTCTCCCAGGGCTGCCGGGGTGTCCTCTCTCCTGAAATTCCCTGCACAAAATCCGCGCTCTATGCTATAATAGCGACGTTGACAGGTGGTTTTGTGGAAGA
>JADBKA010000295.1 GCA_014896635.1 Ktedonobacteraceae bacterium | reverse complement strand
GGTACATTGCACCGATGCCAACCAGTAGGTGGGCTATCTGGATGATCCAGTGCAGGCTGCCCACAAGGATCAGTGATTGGGTCAGTCCAAAGACGGACAGAATGCAGGCGTAGATGATGCCGCCCACGCCGAGCCAGCGGGTCCTGTTTGTAAAGAGTGCGACTATTGCGAGCACGAGAAACCCGGTGGCTCCCAGCAGGCCAAGCGCCAGGTGGATGCTTCTCAAGCTAATCAGTATAGCGCCGTTCAGAGCCATGCTGATTGGAGGAATCTGGATGATCCAGAATAGCAGTCCCAGTACCAGGGCGGCCATTAGAGCCAGCCGTGCTACCAGAGAAATGATCGGTACTGTTTTCATGAAAATTTTTACTCCTTCATATGCATCTTCTAATGGAAGTGCTTCCTCAGAAGTTTCTGCTAAGGCAAACAGATGCTGAGGAAGAGAGCAGTCACCGCGCCTTTGTTTCCGTGCCAGGACGGCCTTGCGTCTGGCTTCGGCCTCTTGCAGCAATTCCTGCTGACGAGCGCGTGCCAGATTCTTATCGAGAAAAGGATTCATCGATTCTGCGTCTCCTTCCTGCCAGCGGGCAGGCTTGTGGATGCTAGTACTGGTGTTCCATCTCATCCTGAGTATAAGCTCAAATGCGGGCATATACTTTCCTGTTTGAAGGCCGATTTTGCTGGCAGTGACGCTTTTCGGGACAGAGCGTTGCAGCAGGTTCAGTGATGGAAGTGAACACCTGCCGGTTCGTGGTGATGGTGGAACGATTGGACCCGCAGGAGACGCTGCATGATCAGGCTCAGAACAAGGGCGAGAACCATCAAGCCCGCGCTGACCATAAAGACTGCCTGTGGGGCCACAGCCTCGAATACCCAGCCACTCCATACCGGACCCAGAATCAAGGACAGACTGAACATCGACTGATACCAGCCGAGCATACGACCTGCTATTGATTCGGGACCCTGGCGCGTCAGAAGCGATTGGAGTGTGGGTGAAATGATGCCGACGCCAAAGGAGAAAACCACCATGAACGCAATGAACCACCACAGAGAAGTGAAGGCGGAGAAACCGGCGGCGCTTATAAGCAGCAGGACACAGCCAGGCAGCAATGCCCTGCGCTCACCCAGATGACCTGCCACCGGCTTGAGCAGGAAGATCTGCACAAGCGCCATGATCAGGCCGATGACCGTCACAATCGCTCCAACAGCGGGAACGACCACCGTCTCAGGTTGATGCGGCAGAAGTACCCGGCCAGTGTAGAGCGCCGCAGTGCCAAAAAGCGCCGCCATATACAGCCCGACTACCAGGACCATCGCCAGTAGTAACAGTATCGGCAGATTCCACACTCTTTGAATCGCCTGAGAGAGCGGGACGCGCCCCTGCTTGAGACTTTCTGCATGCTTTTGCGGCTCATGCAGCCAGAGGAGAGTGAGCAGCAGCGTGATCCCGCTGATCACAGCCGCACCCATAAACGGGGTAAGCAGGCCAAGCGGGGAGAGCAGCCCGGCCAGAGCAGGCCCTAGAATATGGCCGATGCCGCTGGCGCCGCCAATCAGTCCAAGCGCGCGTGTGCGTTCCTCTGGTGTACTGACGTCGCTGGCATAGGCCTGGGCCACACTGATGTTGCCGCCGGTTACGCCGTCCAGCAGACGCGCCAGGTAGATGACGACCGGTCCTCCGGCTACCCCGATCTGTAGACCTGCTTGATCGAGAAGCGCACCCAGCGGAGCCGCAAACACGATCAGCAGGTAAGAGACGATGGTGCCAGCCTGACTGATCAGCAGAACTGGACGTCTCCCCAGGCGGTCGGACAGGTTGCCGAGCAGAGGCGAGGCCAGCATCTGGGCAACGTAGTAGACCGTGAGCACCAGTGCGGCCTGCAAAGGTGTGGCACGGAACTGTCCGACGACATAGAGCGGGATGATCGGTAGGATGGCCGACGCTCCTGCCATATCGGCGAACACGATCAGAAAGAGTGTCGCAATGCGTTTTTTCTCCATAGTAGAAAATCCTGGGTTTTCATGTCAGAAGGACGACTGGTCCTACTCAAGACCAGTCGTCTGAGAACCGTTTAGCCTCTAATGCTGTTTCAGTTGTGCAATGATAGTTGATGGGTCCAGGCGCCGGGTAAAGTCTGGATTGACAGAGGCCAGGCGCACGCTTCCCGACTGATCAACGAGGAATGTTCCTGGCATCGGCAGTTCCCACGAGTCATCGCCGTTGTAGGCGGGAAGATCCGTCCCCATCTGCCGGTATGCGGTGCGAACAGCCTCATCAAGCTGAAAGACGAGTCCATACGCCTGTGCCACTTTGTTGCCAGAATCGCTCAGGACGGCGAAAGTCAGGGCTTTTTTCTCAGCAAATGTCAGGCTATGGTCCGGCGTCTGTGGCGAAATTGCCACCAGTGAAGCTCCCAGTGCCTGAATCTGTGGCAGCATCTGCTGATAAGCATGCAATTGCAGATTGCAATATGGACACCATGCGCCACGATAGAAGATGAGCACAACGGGTCCTTGTTTGAGCAGATTCGAGAGCGTTAGCGGGTTGCCGAGCGCATCGGGCAGAGTAAAATATGGCGCCTGCTCGCCCTCTTTGAGAGCGTGTTCTACCGCGCCTGATGCGATGAGCTGCCCCACAGAACCTGACAACCGCTCCTGCATATCTGCGGGGAGCCGGCTCATCGCCTGAGCCGTTATTTCGTCAAGCTGCTGTTGCAAGGGGGGATTTGCCTGCGTTCTGCTGTCTCTCTGAGGTTGTACCGATGTATCCATACGTTCTCCTTCATTCTTGACTCACTAAAAAAGACAAAGTGTCCTGCTCTGGTACACAGAATCACCTGGTTTCAGGAACCAATGATGCGGCGCGTTCTTCTCTCCAGTTGAGAGAGGGTGGTCTCAGGCTCTTGTCGAAACCTGTGCGAGCCGCTACAATGAATGTACGTGATAAGGGTGGAAGAAGCAAGTACGCAAAAGAATCTGACGTAGTCATGGAAATCATACTATGGAGAGGATCAGAGTATGAAGCAGCAGACAACGACATGCCCGGTCGAAGTCACCCTTTCGATTATCGGAGGAAGGTGGAAACCAATGATTGTATGGTACTTGCTGGGTGGGACCAGGCGCTTTGGTGAATTACGACGGCTCATTCCTGGCGCCACACAGCAGATGCTGACCATGCAGTTGCGCGAACTGGAGCAGGATGGCGTGCTTCAGCGCAAGGTTTATGCCCAGGTTCCCCCGAAAGTTGAATACTCGCTGACAGATCTGGGACACAGCCTGAAGCCACTGCTGCTTCAGATGGCGGAGTGGGGGGAGTGGTACGGCGATCACAAAGGAATTGATTATCGGCCAGGAGTCGCAAGGGAGAATATTGGATGACCTCGCTACTTGAGCAAGAGATTCATAGCCAGCCGGAGAGGATTGCCGCGTTGTTGCAGCGCGAGACGACGCATATTGAGCAAATCGTTGCGCAACTGCCACAGTTCCACTATGCGCTGATTGCCGCTCGCGGCTCTTCAGACCACGCGGCAACCTACGCCAAATATGCATGGGCAGCTCTGGCTGGCTATCCTGTCGCGCTGGCAACGCCGTCGCTGCACACGCTCTACAAAACGGCGCCGCGCATGGATGGCGCGCTGGTTGTCGGTATCTCTCAGTCCGGCCAGTCGCCCGATATTATCGCGGTGCTGGAAGCCGGCAAGCGCCAGGGTTGCCCGACACTTGCTATTACTAATGATGGGACGTCCCCGCTGGCGGTGATAGCTGATCACGTCGTTGAACTACACGCCGGTGTCGAGCGCAGTATCGCAGCCACCAAGACCTATACCGCACAGCTTGTCGTCATGGCGCTCTTCGCCGCCCTCTGGAGCCGCGATCAACAGCGTATCAGAGAGCTTCAGCGATTGCCTGAGGCCATCGCAGACACACTGAACGGCAATGCGCGGACTATTGCACAGCAGGCCGAGCGTTACCGCTATATGGATCGCTGTGTCGTCATTGGTCGCGGCTATAACTATGCAACCGCTTTTGAGCTGGCGCTCAAGCTCAAAGAGTTGACCTATGTGATGGCAACCGCCTACTCTTCGGCAGATTTTCGTCACGGTCCAGTTGCAACAGTCGAGAGTGGATTACCGGTCTTCCTGATCATGCCATCGGGGGCAACGTTCAATGACATGCTCGACCTGGCCAGTGAGCTGAAGGAACGCGAGGCGGAACTGCTGGTGATCTCCGACGCCGAGCAGGCGCTGCTGACTGGCAAAACGCGATTTCCGCTCACGGCGACAGTGCCGGAGTGGCTCAGTCCCATCACAGCTATCCTGCCGGGGCAGCTCTTCGCGCTTGCTCTCACGCTGGCAAAGGGCTACGAACCGGATAGGCCGCGTGGTCTGCACAAGGTCACACGCACACTGTGAAGCGTGTCAGAAGTTTTACTTCGCCGCCTTATTCTAGCAGTGGTTGATAAACCATATATCCATCAAATGCGAGCTGCCGGTAGCGCTGTCCCTGCCTGGCAAACAGGAGCGCAATATTCTTCGCATCGGGAGAGCCGGACTCGAAGACGTAAGCGGAACGAGGATCGGCTCGCACAGTTTGATAGTAGGCAGCGTAGCGATTCTGTCCTTGCTTCACCCTGTCGTATCCGACGATTACGACGCCACAGATGATCCGCTCACGGCTCTGGAAGATGAGACGGTTGCACGTCCAGTAATCAGAATAGATGTGATAGATACCGGCACGCTGTAAATTGATAATCAGTGCATGCTGCCGCCTGTTCAGCGCCTGAGCGGCGGCCAGAGAGAGGTGCTGGTCATTGACCTGCGTGGCAAAGCGCCCCCAGCGCTGTTCCAGCGGCGGGGGTGGTGGAAAGCCAGTAAAGATGCTGAACGTGCCGAGCAGAAAAATACTGCCTGTAAAGAGCAGCAGTCCAGACCTGGCCGCATTCCATACTCTTCTTCTGCCCACGTTGCCTGTGCGTCCGCTCTGCTCCGACTGATTCACCGTTCCATTCCAGAGAGGCCAGAGCACTGCCGGCAAGGAGACAAGCAGGCCGACCAGGTAGCGCGAGGTAGCGACGGGGAACAGGGCAGCATCGGGGCTGATGACGTAGAGCAGCAGCGTTAGCGCGGCAGTCGCAAGCAGCACCAGCCGGGCGGTATGGCTAATTACTTCTCTTCTTTCCTCGGATGACCAGGGACGATGCTGCCAGGCATGTCGGAGTGGTTGCAGCGTCGGCACGACAGCCAGGAGCCACAACGCCACCACTCCCAATGTC
>JADBKA010000294.1 GCA_014896635.1 Ktedonobacteraceae bacterium | reverse complement strand
AATTCACACCAGGTCTATACGCACCAGTCCAGTCCTGGAAAGAGGGTCATCTCGCCGCAACTCGCTTATATGATGACGAATGTGCTGAGTGATAATCAATCGCGCATTCCGCAGTTTTTTGATTGCAATGTGTTGCAACTCTACTCGAACTCACAGGCCGACTGCTGGAATGGCAATCGCGGACAGGTGCGCCCGGCTGCTGCCAAGACCGGCACAACCAACGATTTCAAGGATAACTGGACAATTGGCTATACTACCGATTATGTGATGGGTGTCTGGGCCGGCAATAATGATGGTTCGCCCATGTACAACGTGACGGGTGTGCAGGGGGCGGCGCCGATCTGGCATGACGCGATGCTGCTCGCTGAAGAGGGACATCCCATCCGTGACTTCCAGTATCCTGGCGGACTGGAGCGGGCGACCGTCACCTATCCCGATGGAGTTCACGTGACCGACTGGTTCCTGCCCGGCACCGTACCCGTGTTCTCTTCACCCTCTGCTACGCCGACGCCTGTGGCTACCGCCACACCTTCAGCGGAGAAGCAGCCACCTGTCCGTAGTCAGCCTGTGACGCTGCCGGCGCGCCCTTACTGCCCGAACAATTACACCTTTGCCAGCCAGCCACCATCTGGTAATACTCCTCCTAATGGGTGGTGGTGACAGAAGATCACATAGCATAATCCACTACAAACCCTTCTGCTCTCAAGGTATCTGCTGCAAATGCAAGCGCCGCATAAATGGCCTCACGTGTGAGATGAGGAGATGATGTTGCTTCTATCATACCATACAAGGTTGTTAAAGTGTAGGCAGGCAGTGTCGTAAGGGCGATGCGCGTCCTCCCGGTATGGGACATCGTGCTGCATAAACCTGTGACCTTCTCTTTGTATATGCCGTTACAATAGATAGAGCGTGTCTTATGGCACGGCTACTAGCCTGATTGGAAGAGATAAAGCCTGTTTTTGTTAGTAAATGTAGTCTGATTCGTATTTTTTTAGTAGAAGACCTAGTGCAACAACGAAATCACAGGAAATTAATGAAACAGGATGGTAAGGGTGAGGAAAATGAGCAATCTCAGTCACTGTAACTATGTATATCAGTCCAGCCCGGACGATTTCTATAAAAAAAGTATCCATCAGCCAGGTGGTTCTGGAGACTTCAATCGGTTGAGACGGCGAGGAATCTGTAGACGTATCGGCCTTCTTTCTGTATGCACCTGGAAGGTAAGCGAGGTTCAATAATGCAGAACGAGCAACAATCGGCAAATGAAGAACCTGTTCAGAACCAGCTTCCTGAACAGAAACCACGTATTACAAAGGACCTGACCAACGATACGATAGAGGATACCAGGGACAAGACAGCAGAAGAGGCAGGAGAATGCCGGGAACTGGCTGTTGCCGGGGTGCCGGGTACACGGAGTATACAGGACGCTTCTCAGGCGCCCAGGCCGGCCAGGCTGCCGGCGTACACGCGAGCGGCTGCGGCACAGCGACTGAATGATGTGCCTGAGCAGCCCATCAGAGGAGTCTATTACCCCGTCCCCCATCGCCAGCTCCAGCCGCCCGGCTGGCGCACAAAACGTCATCTCAAACGGAAAAATCTGCATTTCAGTAATCTGCGTTATCTTGCTACAGACCGTAAGACACGCTGGACCATGCTGCCGGTAGCTGCCGCTATTATGACGCTTTTCCTGCTGCTGTCAACTGTGCTGGTAACGTTGAGTGCCATTAACGGAGCGACGGAGCAGCGATACGGTCAGAAAGTTGTGACGTTGCAAGATATCCTGCCTAAGGATAACCTGAAAATGTACGATGCTCAGGGCCGCGAGATTTACCAGATGACCGATCAGGGATTGCAGACCTCGGTTCCCCTCTCGCAGATCTCAGTGCATCTCCAGCACGCCGAGATTGCAATGGAAGATCAGTCCTTCTGGAACAACCCTGGCTATGATATTACTGGCATTGTGCGTGCTGCCCTTGACTACGTATCACACGGGCGTGTTATTTCCGGCGGGAGCACGATTACTCAGCAGCTCATCAAGAATGCCATTGTGGGCGATCAGGTCACCGTGACGCGCAAGCTGCAAGAACTCTTGCTGGCGCCGAAGGTGACGCGCTATTACACCAAAGAGCAGATCCTGGAGATGTATCTCAACACCACGTACTATGGGGAGCAGGCGTATGGAGCCGAAGCCGCCGCGTTCACCTACTTTGGCTTGAAGGCTACTCCTGGTAAGTCGGCGGCATCTCAACTGGACATCGCTCAGGCAGCTATGCTGGCGGGCATTCCCAGCGCGCCTGTCGGGCGTGATCCGTTTTTGCATCCTGAAGCCTCGCGGGCGCGCACGCAGGATGTGCTCAGGCAGATGTATCTCCAGAACTATATCTCGCATGATGAGTATATACAGGCGCTGGATGAGATTCAGCAGCCCAATTTCCTGCATCGCGGTGTTATACGTAATAACCCGGTAATCTCTCATTTCACAAACTACGCACTCAATGAGCTGGCGCAAGAGCTGCATGTAAAAATTTCGGATCTTTCACGCTCAGGTCTACTTGTTTCTACTACGCTCGATACGAAACTTCAAGAGCAGGTGTTGAAGATTGCGCAGAAGCATATTGCACAAATGGCAGTAGCGCATCACATGTCCAATGCCGCCGTGACGGTGATTGATTTCCACAACGGCGCGATTCGCACGCTGCTCGGTAATATTGACCCGACCAATCCCAGGTTTGGCGCTTTTGACGTGGCCTCGCAGGGATATCGCCAGCCTGGTTCTGCGTTCAAACCGTTCATCTACGCTACTGCCTTTGCCAGGGGTATCAGCCCGGGGGATGTAGTGCTTGATGCGCCGCTGACCATACAGATGTGCTGTGGTCTGCCGCCATACACGCCGACAAACTACGATCTGGGCTATCACGGTCTGGTCTCATACCGCTATGCTTTGCAGAACTCGTTCAATATTCCGGCTGTCAAATTGCTGATGCACATTGGAGTGGACAATGCTCTTCACACGGCCCAGACTATGGGGATTACATCGTATGAAGGCACGCCCAACTATACGATGGTGCTCGGATCGCTGAGTGTACACCTGCTGGATATGACTTCGGCGTACGGGGTTTTTGCCAATGGTGGTGTGCGCGTTCCACCGCACGCAGTCGATACTGTGCGTGATACCAGCGGGCATATCATTTTCCATTTCCCGACTACCGGTACGCGCGTCCTTAGCCCGCAGACTGCGTTCATGATCACGGATGTGTTGAGCGATAACACATCGCGTACTTTTGAGTTTGGCAAGTGCAGCGCACTCTATCTCTACAGCAACACGCAGGCGCAGTGTTACCAGGGCAACCCGGGTCCGACTCGCCCGGCGGCGGCGAAAACCGGCACATCCAACGATTTCCGCGACAACTGGACGGTTGGCTACACAACTGACTATGTGGTGGGGGTCTGGGCTGGCAATAACGACAACTCTCCGATGGTGAATGTAACAGGTGTGGATGGAGCCGGTCCCATCTGGCATGATACAATGCTGCTGGTGGAGCAAGGTCATCCAATACGCTCCTTCCCTCCTCCACCTCCTGGAGTTGTCAAAAAAACCGTGCGGTACTATGGCGTTACTACCACTGACTGGTACTTGCAGAAGTAGCCAGAGAGGCCAGGACCAGTGGTCCTGGCCTCTCTGCTCCCTGATCAGATGAAAGCTACGCCCAGGCGTTCCAGCAGCGCGCGACTGATCTCTGCGCGATATTTGATAGGCATGCGGCCCGGCATACTATGTGAGTCCGAGCCGGTGCTCAGCAGGAGATGATGTTTGCGCACGTATTCCAGGTACATCTCGATAGTTTCCTGACTGTGGTAGGGGTGATAGACTTCCAGCCCGTCGAGCGGAATTTCGGCACGTAGCTGATCAAGCAGCGGAATGTCGTAGTAGGTGAAGCCACTCTCTCGCCTTCCTGGATGTGAGATCAGGCAGACGGCGCCGCTGCGATGCGCGGCCTCGACAACTTCACCCAGATCCGCGTGAATGACGCGGAAACCAGCCTCACGAATCATGTGTAGCGCGGTGTTTCTATCGGGAGCATAGCCGTGCTCGCGCAGCAGCGTGGCATTGTCAATGGGGCGCACCAGCCTGCCGTCGCTCTCCGCCAGTATCTCCTGCTGGCGTGGAAAATCGTAGCCTTTGCGCCGCAGTTCTTCATATACCTGGTAGGTATTTTCCAACTGAAGTTGAGCCACCTTCGCAGCGATGGCGCCGATTTCGTTCTGCTGCGGGTCGAAGCCGTAGCAGAGCAGGTGTGTCGGATTACCGCGCCACTCGGTGCTCATCTCCACGCCGGAGAGCACTGACAACCCTTTCTCGGCTCCCAGGGCCTGGATCTCTGCCACCTTATCCACGCGATCATGGTCAGTCACCGCTACCAGGTCGAATTCCTGTTCCGCCAGGTAATCAATAAGCTGCTGCGCGGGCCAGCGCCCATCGCTGTAAGCGGTATGCATTTGTAGATCAACAGAGGAATCGGGACGAAGTGTTACCTGTGTCAATAATCCAGCCAAAATCCGGCAACTCCTTGTTTATCAAACAGTAGTAATTACTCAATTACTACAATGATCTCTCCCACTATCGTATCACACAGGCTCTGGCTAGCGACCGCCGAGTCCGAAATCCAGCGGGATACCAAGCGTATTGAGCAGCGCCACGATCAGTGGCGCGATGATCAGTGCGGGTAGCATGTTGGCGATCTTGATACGTTTGATTTCCAGGATGTTCAGGGCGAGACCGATCAGGATGACGCCGCCGACTGCCGCCAGTTCGATCACACGCGGCTGTGCGCTCATGGTTGCATGCGCATTCGTGACCAGCAGCGGCTTGAGCAATCCCGCCAGCAACGAGATGCTGCCCTGCACAACCAGCACGGTGGCTCCGGCGAAGATGGTTCCCAGGCCAAAAGTGCTGGCGAAAATAATCGACGAGAAGCCGTCCAGTACGGCTTTGATTGCCAGCAGGCTGAAATCGCCCGATAGACCATCATTGATTGATCCCAGAATCGTCAGCGGCCCGACACAGAATTGCAGGCTTGCCAGGACAAAGGCCAGAGTAAAGTTCTGTTCACTGCCGGGCCGGTCAAAGCGTTTTTTCAGCCAGTCGCCGAGTTTATTGATCCATCTATCAATATCAATCAATTCGCCAAGCACTGAGCCGAGCACCAGCGCCAGCAGCGGGATCAGCGCGTTCTCTGTCTTGATGGCTGCTGCCGCCCCTAGCGCTATTGTGATCAG
>JADBKA010000293.1 GCA_014896635.1 Ktedonobacteraceae bacterium | reverse complement strand
CCAAGCATTGCGGCACAGAGGCTGATCGTTGAGATGATGCACCCTATCCCAGTTGTCAGAGAAGGAGGACGCCTGGCTTCCTGTTCCCGCGCCTCTGCCGCCTGTTTGAATGTGACATCGTCTATCACCGGAAAGAAAGGCGCTGCTGCTCCTGTTCTGGCGGTATCCCAGGTAGAAGCTGCTGGTAAAGGTTCAGTAGGAGACATGTTCCCTTCGGGTTCCTCTGGTTGTAGGGAATGAGAGTAATCTCGCTGATTCATTTACGGTTTTTTCCTCTATGAATTTTTATTCCATACATGGAACATCAATGATATGTTAAATAATCTGCCCGATCATAGTGATGCCCACGACAATGAAGAAGGCCATGATGATGTGTGCCAGCGCCTCATTCTGCTCCAGGACCAGTTCACGCCGCAAATACTGAAGCGGCGTCTCTCTGGAGGCGCGTTTTCCTGACAGCCAGTTCAGGAAGAGAAAGCCCAGTATCCCTGTAAAGAGCAGTGTCAGCAGGCCGCCGCCTACCGTCCACAGGATATCTGAGAGCAAGCCTTCAGAAGAACTGAAGCCGGTTGAGGTGAAGATCAGCAGCAGTCCGCTCAATACGGCAGCTACATTTTTGAAAATGATGCCTATGGCTGCATTTTGCTTTGTCTCAATTTCTGTAATGAGATCGCTGATTTTGATGCCCAGAACGATTGTGACGATCAGAATGCTGATGATGCCAGCTATGATAATGCTCAGGAGGCTCCATAGCACAACATTGCCGAGTGTTAGAAGAATTTCCATATGCAACTCTCCATCGTATTTAAGCACTGCAATTTTTCTCTACTTCTTATAACGGGCGGAGTACAAAGTTTTCCAACTTATTTGCCGGGGTAATCAGGTAGTCAAAGAAGTCATGACACTTGCAATTTTTTTGCGATATGGTATCATACAACGCAGGCTTGATCAGTGCGATGTACAGATAAGCACTGACGCCATGCAATCGAGCAATCTCTTCCAGCGTTGATGGAGAGGAGTAGCCCGCCAGCGGGATAGCAGCGAGCCGATAGAGGGTGTGAGGTCGGCAATCTACAGCGGGTGAAGGCGCTTCGGAGCTGGAGTGTGTTGATAATGAGTGGCTTCACTTGCAGAAGTGAAGAAGCAGGGTGGAACCGCGCATGCCACCGCAGAACGTAGCGGCCCCGGGCCTACGTCGGTGCGCATTCGTCCCTGGGCGAATTATTGGAGAAACGCCCGGGGCATTTTTATGTAGAAGGGTTTGTCTTGCTTTGCTGTATGCCACATGCAGTGAGTAAGAAACTCTGGCTGAACTTTTTGTATGAAAGGAAGACCACTCATGACACAGACAGAAGAGAAACTGGCGAGCGCGGATACGCCTCTGGTCCCGGTGGAAAAAATCGTTTCGTTGTGTAAGCGGCGCGGATTCGTGTACCCCAACTCTGAGATTTATGGTGGAGTGGCCGGAATTTACGATTTCGGGCCTCTGGGCGTCGAACTGCGCAATAACATCAGGCGTTACTGGTGGTGGTCGATGGTACAGCTCCACGATAATATTGTGGGGATCGAGGGCGCAATCATCACGCACCCGCGCGTCTGGGAAGCCAGTGGACATGTTGAGAATTTCGTTGACCGGCTGGTCGAGTGCAAGAAATGTAAGAGGCGCTACCGTCTTGACCACCTGCCCCCGGAAAATCTGGCGCAAAACACATGCCCCAACTGCGGTGGAGAACTGCTGGAGCCGCGCAGGTTCAACCTGCTGATGGAGACGTACCTCGGCGTGATCGAGGGCGAGCGCATGAAGACCTACCTGCGCGGCGAAGCCTGCCAGAACATCTACCTGGATTACGATAATGTGCTGAAGTCCTCGCGTATGCAGATTCCTTTCGGCATCTGCCAGATCGGGAAGGCATTCCGCAACGAGGTCACACCCGGCAACTTCCTGTTCCGGCAGCGCGAATTCGAGCAGTGGGACTTGCAGTTCTTCGTGCATCCGAGCGAGATGCAGAAGTGGTTCGATTACTGGAAAGAATATCGCTTTAACTGGTACAGAGGCATCATCACTCATAAAGATCGCCTGCGCCTGCGCGCGCATGGTCCTGATGAACTGGCGCATTACGCGAAAGCCGCTTATGATATCGAATATCAGAGCATACTCGGCTGGCAGGAGTGGGAAGGCATTCACTGGCGGCAAGACTGGGATCTCTCGCGCCATAGCCAGTACAGCGGCCAGGATCTAAGCTATACTGACCCGCAGACAAAAGAACGCTATATCCCCTGGATCGTCGAGACGTCAGGTGGCGTGGACCGCACCTTCCTGAATCTGCTTCTCGACGCCTATGAGGAAGAACCAGACCCGTCAGGCCGACAGGGCGAGGTGCGCACAATTCTGCACCTGCATCCCTGGCTGGCACCGGTTAAAGTCGCCGTGCTACCTTTGCAGAAGAATAAAGAAGAACTGGTGAATACGGCAAAGGACATCCATCGCAGCTTGCAGCGCCTCATGGTCTGCCAGTACGATGATATCCAGAATATCGGGCGCAGGTACCGCCGCCAGGATGAAATCGGCACGCCATACTGCGTCACCGTCGATTTCCAGACGCTTGAGGACCAGACAGTCACGCTGCGCGACCGCGACACCACCTCGCAGATCCGCCTGCTTATCAGCGAACTGGCATCCTACCTGCTGGAGCGCGTCGTCTGGAAGTAGAAGATGGCGCAGAGCACTCTATGAGGACGGGGAGAGCACGCTTTCCCCGCCTCTCTATTTTATGTCGCCAGCGATAAGTTCTTCATAGTGCCATTTTCCCTGCGCTGCTCGTCTACTAAAGTGGAGCAGAGCTACAACACTGCGCTACAATGTATATGTATATCAGACACAATGTCTATTAACAAACAAAGGAATACTCTGACGCATGACACGCATTGTTTCCTATAATATTCTCGCCGGTGGCTATAGCTTACGTGAGGATGGAAGCAAACGGACTCAACAGTTAACACGGATTATCCGCTCGGCTGATCCCGATATTGTCGGAATCATAGAAGCCACACATCCCCGTATTCAGGAACATCCCTGGGTTGTAGAGGAGATCGCCTCGAATCTTGGCATGCAACTGGTGATGGGTGGGGAAGCCCGGCACAGCAGCGATTATCAGATTGCTTTATTGACGCGCCTGCCGGTTGTACACACGAAAATTCATGCCCGGCCTGGTATCCTGACCAAACCACTCCTGGAAGTCTGTGTGGAAGAAGCCGACGGGCAGCACCTGACGGTTTTTGTCACGCACCTGACAGCAGCCTTCCAGCGCGGGCGCGGCGGCGGGCATCTTCGCCTGCGAGAAATGCACGAAATTGTCGGCATTATGGCGCCACTACGTGAGCAAGGGAAGCCTCATATGCTGATCGGCGATTTCAACTCGCTGGCGCCGGGTGATATGTTTAGAGCCAGCCGGCTGTTACGCTATATCGTGCGACTGGATCAGTTCCGCAAAAATCCCGCACTGATCGACGGACATCCCCATCTGAACGCCATTGTGCCGCCTCAACTGCGTTTCCTCACCCCCGTACTGCGCATAATCCCGCGCAGCTCGTTACTTTGCACGATGTTTGACGCGGCAGCTTCGCTCTACGCGCCTCGCGGCAGCATTCGCTATCTGCGACAGGCGGGCTATATTGATTGCTACCGTCACCTGCATCCCTATGAGGAAGGCTTCACCTGTCCGGCAGCCGCGCCAGCCGGGCGTATTGATTATGTTTTTGCCTGTCCAGATCTGGCCGCGCGACTGGAGATGTGCCACGAGATTGTGATAGGCGATGGACTACCCGGCGACCATGCCAGTGATCACCTGGCAATAGCTGCGGAGTTTGAGCCGGCGAGCAAGAGACTGGCCCCGGTGTCCACAAAAGACACCGACACGGCTCTGATTCACTAAAAGGCATATATTCCAGTAAAAAGGTCCTGCTTAAGCAGGACCTTTTTACTGGAATATATCTTTACTTTTCTCTTTTGTTTTCTCGAAAAGGTTGCGGAAGAGGTTTTTATCATTTTGCTCGTTTTGTTCGCGCTCAATGCGAGCAAATTCCTCAAGCAAACGTTTCTGTTCGGCGGTCAGATTCGTCGGCGTGACCACCTTAACGATTACATGCTGATCGCCACGCGCACTGCTATGCACCACCGGCACACCCAGACCTTTCAAGCGGAAGGAGCGGTTGCTCTGTGTACCGGGCGGGATCTTGAGTGTCGTTTTCTTGCCATCGACGGTAGGCACTTCGACCTCATCACCCAGCGCTGCCTGTGTGAAGGTGATGGGCAACTCATAGAGAATATCGTTGCCCTGGCGCTTGAAGAACGGGTGAGACTTGACGGTAAGTACCACATAGAGATTGCCAGGGGTCCCGCCTCGGGAACTCACTTCTCCCTCGCCGGTGACACGGACATTGATGCCATCATCGACGCCTGCTGGAATATTGACGATCACGCGGCGATTGGTGCGTACACGACCCTGCCCACGACACTTTTCGCAGGGAGTCGTGATCACACGCCCTTCGCCCCGACAGCGGTCACAGATCGTCACATTGACGAACTGGCCGAAGATGGACTGCTGGACACGGCGGATTTCGCCTGTCCCCTGGCAAGACGGGCAGCGAGCGGTCGATGTCCCTGGCTGAGCGCCGCTGCCATGACAGGTGGTGCAGGTCTCCCAGCGCGGTAGCTCGATCTCCTTCTGGCAGCCAAAAACCGCCTCTTCAAATGTGATCGTTAGCTCATAGCGTATATCTGCGCCACGCTGCGGACCGCTGCGCCGCTGTGCGCCGGCAGCAGTGGCAAAAAAGGTCTCAAAGAGGTCGTTGATGCTGCCAAAGCCAGCAAAATCGCCAAAACCTGCGCCCATACCCGCGCC
This sequence comes from Ktedonobacteraceae bacterium, assembly GCA_014896635.1. Next base: position 421 of record JADBKA010000293.1, on the reverse strand, counting down.
ATTACCAACGGCAGCATGCCCATAGCGATCATAGGCGGCACGCTTCTGCGGATCACTCAGCACCTCGTAAGCCTCGTTAATCTCGATAAAGCGGGCTTCCGCTCCCTGCTCTTTATTTGCATCCGGGTGATACTGCTTGGCGAGCCGGCGGAAAGCCTTTTTAATCTCGTCCTCGCTCGCGTTACGCGATATCCCCAGCACTTCGTAATAATCTCGTTTATTTGCCGCCATCAATCGATCCTTTACCCTCAGATACAGGGTGCGCTCTTATCTGCGCGACTACTATGGAACGCTCTTGAATCTTTGCTTCATTCTGATGTAATCAGATTACATCACAAGAGAACTTTCTATGCAATAGTATGGTAGAGACAGGGGATATGCCAGTGCGATCGTAAGCATGAGTTTGCAGCGAGCAGGTAGC
>JADBKA010000292.1 GCA_014896635.1 Ktedonobacteraceae bacterium | reverse complement strand
CAGCATGGGCCGGTAGAGTAGTCATCTTTGTAGACCCGAAAGGCACATCACAGATCTGTCCCAAGTGCGGAGCGGTGCGCAAAAAGACGTTAGAGGAACGGTGGCACTCCTGCGAGTGCGGGTGTGAACTGGACCGGGATACAGCATCGGCGAAGGTGATTCTGGATTTGGGACGCAAACAACTCTTGGTCGGGACGCGGCCCACGTCGGCAACGGCGTAGAAGCCTCCGTTTTCTAAACGGGGGGTACGTTCACATAATAACAGGACAGCGCCTCGTTCAAGTCGACAATACTGGAGAGTGAGATGTCGATAGCCTTGGCAGGATCTGAAAAATTTGCGCAGGTGGTTCAAAGGATCGATCCCCGCTACAGATTGATTCGTGCGTGGAAGCTAAAGGGCGGGATTTCGGCAGAGGTAACAGCACTGGAGATTGAACAGGCAAACGGTCAGACTCAAAAAATGGTCGTCCGCCAGTATAGCGAGACCGACCTCAAACAAAATCTGCATGTGGCAGCAAACGAGTTCAGGCTTTTACGGACTTTGCGGTCCACAGGACTGGCTGTGCCAGATCCTTACTATCTCGATCAATCTGGTGACATTTTCCCCACACCCTACATCGTTATCGAATATGTCGAAGGCAAGCCAGAGTTCTCCCCTGCTGACCTGCCCGATTTCATCTTCCAGTTCACCTCACAACTATCCAGGATTCATGCCGTCAATCGTTTGACGGCGGATCTGTCCTTTCTCCCTCAACAGAAAAAAATATGCGCCGAGGAGTTGAAAGAACAACGGGTAAAATTTGACGAAATATCAGAAGAGGATATTCAAAATGTCTCAAGAGTGATCCAACTTTTCCCTCAGCAGAATCCAGCGGTACTGCTACATGGGGATTTCTGGCCCGGCAATATTTTATGGAAAGGTGAACGACTTGTAGCCATCATCGACTGGGAAGATGCCAGACTCGGTGATCCGCTTGCTGATGTTGCCAACAGCAGACTGGAGATCCTGTGGGCATTCGGCAGAGAGGCGATGTATAGCTTTACCCGGCAGTATCAATCAATGACGGCCTTCGATCTCACCTGCCTGCCCTGCTGGGACCTCTACGCCGCTCTGCGCGTGGGTTCACAATTCGCTGAATGGGCCACCGATGATGCTATCAGGCAAACGATGCTGGCAAGACACCGCTGGTTTCTCTTGCAGGCGTGTGAACAGATCTCCCATCTCGATAGAAAAAATATATCTCCAGACGTTTCTTAGTTAGAGCAAGATTACGAACAGGAAAAAGGAAAGTGTAGGAATATAACTGATGAGTGGAAAAGCCTATAATACTTACTGGGAAGGCGAAGTTGTCGCTATCTATATTGCGCCTGCCGCTGACGTGCCAATGCAGGCTCTTGAAGAAGCGCGCCTGGTGGAAGGACGAGGCATCGAGGGGGATCGCTACTACCTGGGAACAGGAACACATTCCAACGATGGCGAACCCTGTTACGAGGTGACGCTCGTCGAGAGTGAAGCTATCGAAGCCTTACAACACGAGTATAAGATCGATTGCCAGGCCAGCACACCACGCCGCAATATCGTGACACGCGGCTTCTCTCTCAATCACCTGGTGGACCGCGAGTTTACCATAGGCGAGGTACGCCTGCGCGGTATTGCTTTGCGCGAACCATGCCCCCATCTCATCGAGACGACCCATCACAAAATTGCTGTTGGCCTGATGCATCGCGGTGGCCTGGGTGCAAAAATCGTCTCCGGCGGCACCATTCGCCAGGGAGATCGCATCAGCGAAGTGCAGTAACACACGAACCGGATCTCAAAAGCAGCATAAACGCCTGGATATAGGCCGATAACGCTTCACCAGGACGTTGCAGGTTTTCCAGAACATGTCCTTTTTTATACCAGAAATCGGCACTATCAGATTTGAGATGGAGAGCGCGCTCATACGCTGCAAGAGCCTCGTCATAGCGCGAGAGTCGGGTGAGCACCTCTCCTCTGTAGATCCAGTTATAGGCATTATCAGGAACCAGCCAGATAAGCTGATCAAGCGCGGCAAGAGCCTCGGCAAAACGTCCGAGGCTCACAAGTACACGGCTTTTGCCATACCATGCATTATGATCTCTGGGAGCAAAAGCAATAACCTGTTCAAAGAGCGTCAATGCTTCTGTAAAGCGTTTCAACTGTTGCAGGGCTGATCCCTGGATCAGTAGTTCATGTTTCGTGGTTTTATCCACCATTCAGCCCGCTCATTCTATCTGAAATCGTTCAGGAAATGCAGGTTCTCCTGGACTTCCCCAGATTCATCAGATGCCCCATCTGAACTATTCCAGAATAAAGCTGCCCATTAGTTCGCGGCGCAGGATCGCTTTCTGCTCCTCATCAATTTCCTGAGGCCCTCGCTGCCGCTCTGATTGCTGGTCCGGTCCGCTCCACACAGCCATTGGATTCGTCAGAGACGCCGCAAACTCATCGAGCATCATCTCTTCAAGAAAACCCGGCGCGCCTGTCAGCTGTTCATTTTCTGCTACTTGTATCTGCTCTGGCGAAATATTCGCTTCCTCTCCGGTCCCATTTACCGCGACCGGTATTGCTGCTGTTGGAGCGTCAGAAACAGTAACGCTCTCCCGCTGTTGTGCCTGAACATTTTCAGATACAACTTCTGCTGCCATCATCGCCGGCGCATTTTCTCCTATCGTTTCCTGTAGAGGGAAATATGTCCCACAAATCTCAACGACGATGCCCCGCCCGGCTCGCAGGTCCTCAAGCTGGCGGCGCAACTCGCGGTTCTCCGCCTCTAATTCCTCTTTCAATAGTTTTTGCTGTTCCAATAACAGGGCTATTTGATCGAAAAGATTACCACCCATGAGCAACTCTTCTCCTCTCATCAAAACTTGACAGCATTTGTTCTTCCTGATATGAGAGAACGAGAATCCCCTGTACTTTAGTGGTAACGTCCCGGTCTCTTAGCGGTAACAATAGTCGCGTTTTGTATCGTTCAAAAAGCAAACAAACAGAGGTAAAATGCGCAGCTATAAACAAAGGTGATACACTACTCGAAGAGAGATACAACGGCTGTATTCTCTCCCTATCGCTGGTACTATTTTTCTGGAAATTGGAAAAAGGAGCTTTCGTCTCATGGCTGCACCACGCAAACTCACTTTTGACGATTTATGGACGCTGAAAACGGTCGGCACTGTCGCCCTCTCGCCTGACGGACAGCGCGTTGTTTTTGAATTGCGTGCCACCGACAGGGAACGCAACGAATATTGCTGCGCGCTCTGGTTGCTGCATCTCGATGAGCAAGGACGCGCTCAGGGTGAAGCGCGCCGCCTGACTGCTGGCCTGAAAAATGATACCGGACCAGTATGGGCGCCCGATAGCCGCCACCTGCTCTTTCTCTCCGACCGTGAAGGTGACAGGAAACAGCTCTATCTCATAGATACCGATGGCGGCGAAGCCTGCAAGTTGACCAGCATGCAGCACGGCGTCAGCGAAGCCGCCTGGTCTCCAGACGGGCGCTGGATCGCTTTCACCGCCCCCGTCGCCCCCAGCGACGAGGATGAATTCCTGACAGGACGCAGTCAGCGCGATGAATCGGCTCAACGGCGCTACGAAGAGCGTGAACGCTTCGGCGCGCACCATATCAACAAAATCTGGTATCGTCTCGACGGGCGCGGCCTGCTGGAAAAATTCAACCAGCTATTCATTATGCCGGCTCCTCTCGCCGGTTCTGATGCCGGCCTCGTCGATCCCGCCTCGATCCGGCGCCTGACCTCTGGCGATTATGACCATCTCCAGCCGCTCTGGACGCCCGATAGCCAGGAAATCGGTGTATTATGCAACCGCAATGAGAACCGTGATCGTTCTTTTGTGTCTGATCTGTGGGCGATTGACCGCGAAAGCGGCGAGGCCCGCTGCCTGACCGAAGGCACACTGGGGATTGCCTGCTACTCCTGGTCGCCGGACGGGCAAGCGGCTCTCGTCGTTGGCGCTAACGACGAAATCGTCAGTGGGCGCAGCCTGTTTCGCCTCTATCTTGTGACGCGCCGGGGCAATGTTGGAGATCATCCTCTGCTGCTTGCTCCAGACTTTGAGAAGGAAATGTTTCCTGTGGTTGGCGGTCATTTTGGCTCGCCAGCGCCCTACCGTCCTCAGTGGAGCAGAGACGGCCAGCATGTGTACTTTCTCGCCACTGAGCGCGGTTGCGCGCACGTTTATCGCATGGCGATTGTATGGCGTGCTATAGAACAGCTTACCAGCGGCGAGAATATTACCGGCTTCCTGGCGCTACTCCCCGCCGAGCAGGCTCTGTTGATCGCACAGGAACAGCCTGACCATCCCTGGGAACTCTATCGCCTGCCCCTGGCCGATGGCGCAGGCAATACAACCGGCAAGGTTGAGCAGCTCACCCACCTCTATGATCATTTCAGAACTGACTGGCTGTGGGGAAAAAGCGAGCGGCTGCACTACCGGGGTGCGGACGGAGATGAGATTGACGGCTGGCTGATTCATCCTGTTGGCGCGCGCGAGGGAGTACGCTATCCGCTCATAGTGCGCATTCATGGCGGGCCACACTCAGCCTTCGGCATCGGCAGCAATCCTTACGATCACTTGCTGGCGGCGCAGGGCTATGCCGTGTTTTACTGCAATCCGCATGGCAGTACCAGCTATGGCGAGGCGTTTATGCGCGCGGTGATCGGGGACTGGGGAGGTCGGGACTTCCAGGATATTATGCTCGGCGTCGATGAATGTATCGCGCGCGGAGTCGCCGACCCTGAGCGTCTCGCCGTCACTGGCTATAGCTACGGCGGCTATATGTCCATGTTTATCATCGGACAGACGGATCGCTTCAAAGCCGCCGTGCCGATGGCCGGTATCTCCGATCTGGTAAGCATCGTCTTCACCTCTGATATCGGCTTCTGGCAGGCGGCTCAGGCACAGGGCTATCCCTGGGAGCCTGAACGGGCCGACTACTACCGCCAGCGCTCACCGCTCACGCACGCTAGCCGTGTCACCACCCCTACGCTTTTCTTGCATCCAGAGAACGACCTGCGCTGCCCGCTCAATCAATCAGAGCAATTCTATATGGCCCTCAAGATGCGCGGCAATGTCCCCACCGAACTCGTGCGCATTCCTGCCGCCTGGCACGGGAGCACAACAAAACCGTCTCAACTGTTCGATCGCTGGCAAATGATGCTCGCATGGTTCGGCAAATACATAGAGATCCGCCCGCAAGATTACACATAATATCAAGGGGGGCGCTAGCCCTCCTGGCGGGGGCCGGGGGTGTCCCCAAAAATTCTTTTTCCCCTTCTCTCCATTGAAGGAAGAAAGAA
>JADBKA010000291.1 GCA_014896635.1 Ktedonobacteraceae bacterium | reverse complement strand
AACCGGCCTTCCCCCAACACATTGCGGCATCGGCCATGTGCGCTACTCGACGACCGGTTCCAGTTGCGTGGAGAATGCCGGGCCATTCGTCGTCGGTGATCGACATGGCGAGCTTGAAACTATCGCCCTGGCGCACAATGGCAACCTGGCAAATGCCGCTGTCCTCCAGGCGCTCATCCCTGAAGGACTGCTGGAATCAACCACCGATAGCGAGGTTATGGCGCATCTGTTGCTGCATGCCGAAGGACGCACGCTGCGCGAACGCATCATCGCTACCTTTCCTATACTGCGCGGCGCCTATAGTCTCGTCATTCTTAATGGCGGCAAACTCTATGCCATGCGCGACCCCTGGGGGATGCGCCCGCTTTGTATTGGCCGTCTGGGCCAGGCCTGGATCGTTGCCTCTGAATCGTGCGCACTGGATCGCACCGGGGCGGAGTTTCTGCGCAAAGTCGAGCCGGGCGAGCTGATCACCATTGACGAAGAAGGCATGCACGCTGAGCAGCTTGTCAGGTTGCCACGTCACGCACTCTGCGTTTTTGAATATATCTACTTCTCGGATGCCACCAGCAGAATTAATGGCCGTTATACCTATACCGTGCGCGAGGCTCTGGGCCGCGAACTGGCCCGCGAGCATCCGGTCGATGCGGATCTCGTCGTACCGGTTCCCGATTCTTCTATTCCGGCAGCTCTCGGCTACTCTGCCGAATCCGGTGTTGCTTACAGCCAGGCTATCATTAAGAATCGCTACAGTGATCGCTCCTTCATCAAGCCCGATCAGCGCCTGCGCCAGCTCGAAGTAGATCTGAAGTTCAACCTGGTGCAGCCAAAAATTGAGGGCGCGCGCCTGATCATTGTGGATGACTCGATTGTACGCGGTAATACAATGAAGCGGCTCGTCTCGGCGCTGCGCAACCGGCGCGTCAAAGAGATCCACCTGCGCATCAGCTCGCCGCCGCTGCGCCATCCCTGCTACTTCGGCATTGATATCCCGAAAGAGAAAGAGCTGATCGCGGCAGGACGTGACACCCAGCAGATTGCTGACTATATCGGCGTGGATAGCCTGGGCTATCTGAGCCTGGCCGGCTTGAGCCGCGCCATCAACACGGCAGACGCAGGCGCAGAGACGTTGGATGAACAGACGGCGATCAAACTCCTGCATAGTGAGTTCTGTTATGGCTGCATGCAGACCGGAGGCTGGCCCTTTGATCCACAGGCGAACGCGCAACCCGGCAGCCTTCTGCCGCGCGACACTGTCGTGAGGAGATAATGACGATGAAAATACTCGTTATAGGATCGGGCGCGCGCGAACATGCGCTGGTCTGGAAGCTGGCACAGAGCGCGCGCGTCTCGCAGCTATATGCGGCTCCAGGTAATCCCGGCATTGCGCTGCACGCGCAATGCCTGCCCTTCGCTGTCAGCCAGTTTACCGAACTGGCCGACTTCGCGGAGCAGAAGCAGGTGGATCTGACAATCGTCGGGCCGGAAGCGCCGTTGATCGACGGCATCGCCGATGTGTTTCGCCGGCGCGGCCTGCCTATCTTTGGTCCTAACGCTGCCGGTGCCGCTCTGGAAGGCAGCAAGGCTTTTGCGAAGGAGGTCATGACCGGCGCGGGTATTCCAACGGCCCGCCATCGCACTTTTACCGTCTATGCCCAGGCCCTGGCGTACCTGGAAGAGCATGGCGCGCCCGTTGTGGTGAAAGCCAGCGGCAACGCAGCCGGCAAAGGTGCTATCGTGGCGCTGGATATGGAGACCGCTCGCAGTGCGCTCAAGCAGATAATGATTGACCGGGCTTTCGGGACGGCTGGCGATGTGGTGGTGATTGAAGAGTGTTTGCAGGGTGATGAGATCGGCGTCACGGCAATCTGTAACGGCACAAACTTCTTGCCGCTCACGCTTACGCAGGACCACAAACGCGCTCTGGACCATGACCAGGGACCAAATACAGGCGGCATGGGCGTTTATACGCCGCTGCCTTTCGTCAACCGGTCGCAGGAAGAACTGATTCACCAGCAGATCATCGCCGCAACTCTGCGCGCAATAGCCAGTCGCGGCATCAACTTTACAGGCGTGCTCTATTCCAATCTCATGCTGACAGAGCGAGGTCCAATGGTACTGGAGCATAACACGCGCTTTGGCGATCCAGAAGCGCAGGCACAGATGCTGCTCATGCGTGCCGACCTGCTCGATGTGCTGAGTTATCCCGCGATGCTGACGCTGGACCCGGCGGACCTCTGGTATCCCGGTTACGCCGTCAGTCTCACGCTGGCTTCCGGCGGCTATCCGAGCCAGTCTCACAGCGGCTACCCGATCACAGGCGTGGAAGAAGCGAACCGCATGCAGGACGTGCAGGTCTTTCATGCCGGCACTGCCTTGAAAGATGGGCAACTTGTCACGGCAGGCGGGCGCGTGCTCAGCGTGGCTGCGCGTGGTACAACGCTGCGAGAAGCTGTCACACGTGCATACGAAGCAGCAAAACTTATCCATTTTGAACGGGTGCATTACCGGCGCGATATCGCCTGGCGCGGCCTGCAAAGTTAAATGAGCGGAGAAGAGGAGGTCCAGGAGGGCTGTGTCCTCGTGGCTGGGGCGCGCCGGGTCTTACAGATAGAGGTTTTTTGGAGCCAGAACATCGTGAGACCCGCTACGGTGCCTGACCATGACGTCTATAGACGTCTAGAGTAGGGGCGACCCTCGCGGGTCGCCCTGGCCCAACACCACTCCAAAAACCTCTACTTGAAAGGCGCGCCGGGTCCCCACAAAATGGAGTCGGGTGTCCCCCGAAACGCTCTTTTTCCCCTTTTTCTTCGTAGAAGAGAAAAAAGAGGTATGCATGGCATCAGAAGTTATCATAATTATGGGTAGCAAAAGCGACCTGCCGCACGCGCAGGCCATTGCTAAAACGCTCAAAGAACTGGCGATCAGTCATCAGATGCGTGTCTGCTCGGCCCACAAAAACACCCTGGGCTTGCTGGCAATGTTGCAGGCATATGAACAGCGAGAAGGACCGCTGATCTATATTGGCATTGCGGGCCGTTCCAATGCACTCTCAGCAGTCATTGATGCCAATACGCGCCATCCTGTAATTTCCTGTCCACCGTATAGTGACCGATTTGGTGGAGCCGACATCTTCTCATCGCTGCGCCTGCCATCCGGCATTGCCACTCCGACTATCCTGGAGCCGGAGGGCGCGGCGCTGCTGGCAGCGAAAATGCTCGCAATGAACGATGAGGCGCTGCAAAAGCGTCTCGCCGCCTATAAGGAGCGCCTGGTAGATGAGATAAAGCAGGCAGATGAGGAGATACAGCGGTCATGAGCGGTATCCGGTGCAAGGGAGAGAGGGGTAGCATGAGTGTAGAGAGACAGCCCGGCGCGCCACTGCGTATTGCGGTACTCATCTCCGGCAGCGGTAGCAATCTCCAGGCGTTGATTGACGTGATAGAAAGCCGGGAAATGCCGGGAGCGGAGATCGCACTAGTAGTGAGCAACCGGGCCGATGCTTACGGGTTACAGCGGGCTTTGCAGCATAAGCTGCCTGCATTGTATCTGCCCTGGCGAGATAAGGCGCAGGCTGAAGCAAAGCTGGCACGGATACTGCACCTCTTTCAGATAGATTTGATCGTCCTGTCGGGCTGGATGCGCATTCTGAGCGCCGAATTTATCAATCAATTTCCTGATCGTATCATCAACCAGCATCCCGCGCTGTTGCCGCCTGATGGCCTGGGTGATACCTGCATTACGAGCGCAGGTCACGTTATTCCCGCGCTGCGTGGCCTGCACGTTGTGCGGCGGGCGCTGGAGGCGGGCATGCCTGTAACGGGCTGCGTAGTACATTATGTCATCCCGCAAGTTGACGCCGGGCGTGTCATCTGCCAGGCTGAAGTACCGATTATTGAAGGCGATACAGAGGAATCGCTGCATGAACGAATCAAACAGTTTGAACATCGACTGATAGTGGAGGCGGTAAGAAAATTTATAAAAGGGGGAGTCCAGGAGATTGCTAGCCCTCCTGGCGAGGTTGGAGAAGATTCCTGCAACAGAAAATCGTGAAACTGGCGGCGAAAGCTATGGAGTAGATCCGGCGAAGTATGGTAGAATAGTAAAAATAGTAGCCCGCCGGAGGGTGGCTCCCGAAAAATCTCTTTTTTCTTGTTTTTCTTCTTTGGGGGGGAGAGGAGAGATCCCCTGAAGTGAGTGCGCATGAGGGCCTCTCCGAAGATCATTTTTAAAAGAGATTTAAGAGAAACAGGCAAGCAAAATCGTTGTAGAATATCACAGGCCGGCAAAGTAGATACCATCAGAAAGTGGAGACGCGAGACGAATGATTACGAGTCCTACACCCACTCAACAACAGCCGCCGAGGCTACCAGAGCCAGCAAAAAAAGAAGTCAAGATGACACCTGTCAGGAGAGGGCCGGGACAATCCCCTTTTGCCCGCTTCGTGAAGGGGATATTTCGCCCGATCTTCAAGGGCATCTACTATCTCATCCAGGCCATCAGAGGGCATAAGCTGGTGACACTGGGTGCCATTCTTCTGCTCCTGGCCAGCATGAGCACAACCACGTACCTTGTGACAGGCAAATGGCCTCTGGGTATTGCTAATGACCAGTTCAACTTCCATATTCGTGGCGGTGATGGCGGCGGTGAGCAGGTGAAGAACTGGCTCTATGCTCTGCGCGATGGAGATGTAGTGAAGCTCAGCCTGATCCAGTCCCAGCTTATTATGTCGCAGCCACCTGATCCTAACGAGCTTGTTGGGCAGTTCAGCCAGCCAAAAGCTCATCTCACCTGGAAAGCCATCAACGTGATGGGGGTCTATACTCAGCCGGACAGCACAGTAGATAGTTTTGTTTCCATTGATTTCACAGGCCCCGGGCCTGGGGGAGCGGTCAAGGGTGTAATGATCTGGCATTTCACCACCCTACCACAGGATCAGGGACGCCTGCTTTTCGTTCACCTTGTCACGCTGCGTCAATCGCTTACATAGTAGCATAGTGCGTCGATTTGCCTTATCAGCAGAAGGATATTCATGCTATGGCACCACCACCACAAGAGAAAAAACACAGCGATCTGGACAGATCTATAGATCTCGGCATGGACCAGTTCGCACGATTCGTCCGGCTACGCTGGTTCTGGCTCGTGCTGGCGCTTATCGTCATCTGGTACTTTTTCGTCTACATGGTTCCGCAGTTGAGTCCGCCATCGCCGGCGGCGCTCTTCTCACTGCTGTTTCAGATAGCCTTCGCTATCTTCTTTGTGCTCATCCAGTTCATTGCCATCTTCTGGTTCATGGGCCGTCCCAGGCTCTACTGGGTGATGCCGGGGGAGACAGGACTGTCGTTTGACGATTACAAGGGCAATCCTGAAGTGCTTGAGGAAGCGAAGCGCATTGTACGGATTCTCACCGGCATTAAAGAGTACCAGGAGATGGG
>JADBKA010000290.1 GCA_014896635.1 Ktedonobacteraceae bacterium | reverse complement strand
GCTGGAAGTAGGTCTTAGCAGTGGCTTCCGGCATATTGAGGGTCTTGCCAATTTCAGAGAAGCTCAGTTGCGCGGTGTAGCGCAGAAGGACAACCGAGCGGAACTTGGGGGGAAGGCTGTCAATGGCTTTCCGCAAGCGATCTCGCAGATCATGTCGCTCAGCTACTTCCTCTGGTAGTGGCTGCGGATCGGGCAGAATGTCCAGTGGTGATAGTTCATTGTCCTCACTGGACGTTTCAAGATCGGAAAAATGGACAGGGTGCTTGCGGCGCAGTTCATCGAGACAGCGATTGCGTGCCACCTGGAACAGCCACGCCTTCAATGGTTCACCCGTACGCAGAGTTGGCATAGAGATATATAACTGGAGAAATACCTGCTGCGTGATATCACAGGCCAGGTCATAATCCCCCAGAAAATGGCAGACGAAGTTAAAGAGGGAGATATGATACCTGTGTACAAGGCTCTCAAAAGCGTCCTGCTTCCCCCCCAGTACCTGTTGAACCAGCATACCATCGGTGATCTCAGGCGTTCTGGTATGTATCTGGTGTACATGCTGTGTCACATGGTGTGTACGTTCTCGTGCCTGCATTGCTCGCAACCTCCGTTTCTTTCGTCACTCATAACGATAGTTCTTTTCGATGTAGAATTCAAGTATTTTCAGGAGGGTGAGGGCCGTATTTTGAGCACTCTAAGCGGAAACTAAACTGCATTAAAGGAAACCAGATTCATCTTAATCTGGCAGGCGAACCCAGGAATCGGCAGCCCTGACGCTTCTCTGTTATCCTCCCTATGCTCTCGCTTCGTTTTTCGCCTGCCAGCGGAAAAAAGGGGTAATGGGCTTGCCAGGTCCTGTCCAGAGGTACAGGCGGAAGCTATCCTTTTAGCCATTGTCGCCGAATTGTACCAGCAGGTAAGCTGTCTATAAGCTAATTCTTAGCTTCTCATAATTAACCAGACACAGTTCTATATACACATAGTGAGGAAAGATGAGAGCCGATCTATCACAGATTGAGCGACTTATGCGCCTGGCGACAGGCGACGAGAAGCACGACATGAGCGCGCACTCGACACTCGATGTGCTCTGGGTACTCTATGATCGTATTATGCACTACGATCCGGCGCACCCGCGTAGTGAGGAGCGCGACCGCTTTGTGCTGAGTAAGGGGCATGGCCCTGTGGCTCTGTACGCTATCCTGGCACACAAAGGCTTTTTCCCTGTTGAGGAATTGCGCAAATTCGAGACCTGGGATGGCATCCTGGGCGGGCATCCCGACCGTAATCGCGTTCCCGGCATAGAGACCTCGACAGGCTCGCTTGGGCATGGCCTGCCAATGGCGCTGGGGATGGCGCTGGCTCTGCGCGCGAAGAAGAACCGGCGCCGAGTTTTCGTACTGGTGGGTGATGGCGAGTGTAACGAGGGCAGTGTGTGGGAAGCGATCCTGCTAGCAGGCAACCTGGACCTCTCCAATCTGACCTGCATTGTCATCAATAACCACAGTAGTTCACTTGACCTGGGCGACCTGGCAGCAAAATTCGCAGCTTTCGGCTGGCAGGCCACGACAATCAACGGGCGCGCACACGAACAGATTTATGCCGCGCTTGCAGAGCAGGACGAAACACGCCCTACCGCCGTTATCGCCGACATCGCGGCACCGATCAGAGAAGCTTGAGAAGGAGCAGAACGTATGACGATGACGATGCGTGACCAGATGGCCCTGACCATCACAGATCTGTTTGAACAGGATGAGCGTGTGGCGCTGGTACTGGCGGAGATCAGCCGCTCTCTCTTCGATCCGCTCCTGGAGCGCTATTCCACACGCGCCTTCAACCTGGGTATTCTTGAACAAACGATGATCGGTGTAGCCGCCGGCCTGGCACTGGAAGGATTCATCCCGTTTGTTCACTCGATTGCTCCATTCCTGGTGGAACGGCCTTTCGAGCAACTCAAGGACGATTTCTGCTACCAGCGACTGGGTGGCAATTTCATCAGTAATGGCGCGTCCTACGACTACAGTACAGAGGGTATGACGCATCATGGTCCCGCCGATGTGCCGATTCTCGGCAGCCTGCCGGGCATGCAGATCGTTGTGCCGGGGACTGCCAGCGAGTTAGATCGTCTTCTGCGCGAAACCTATGCCAATGGTTCACCTACTTACTTTCGCACCAGTACCAGTACCAATCCTGTTGACTTCCCGGTACGTTTTGGCCGCTTGGAGGTGGTGAGGAGAGGAACACGAGAGATGGTACCAACGGTGATAGCGGTCGGTCCCTTGCTTGGCCGTGTCCTGGAGGCTGTCGAGGACCTGGATGTCAATGTACTCTACTGTACGACGGTTGCGCCATTTGATGTGGAGACGCTACGCGCTCTCCATCGGGGGAGTGAGGTGATTGTTGTCGAGCCATATTATGAGGGCGCGCTGGTGCCGGCTATCAGTGGGGCGTTGAAGCACTTGCCACAGCGCATAGAGGCAATCGGTGTGCCGCATCGCGTGCTGAACCACTATGGCGCGTCCTGGCAGCATGATGAGGCGCTTGGACTGACCTCACATGGCATCCGTCGGCGTATCGAGCACTTCCTGAGCAGCAGTGCTGGAGTGTGAGCATGTCCATCCTTTACATTACAGCAGAAAAACGATAGAATGAGAGCGGTTAACCCTTCTGACAGGCTCTGGTATCTCCAAAAAGGGATCTCGGCATGCGAGCAAGATGGGCCATACTCGCACTTCAGCTATTCCTTGTTGCTGCACTTTTCCTGCCAGCAGCAGTCTTTGCACGTGCTGTCACGCCTCTCACAGGTAGAGCGGCGTGGCAGCAGTCTGACCAGGCCGATTTTCCCGTTGTTGATCCGCATTATATCTATGACCAGCTTTTCACGCTGGCGACGCGCTATCAGAGTCGGCAGGCAGGCTACGACATAACTCTGCCAAACGGACATACAGGTTTTGCCGACTACTGGACGCAGGAGATGGTGCGTAATTTGCAGGGCTTCGGTGCCACCGTCCGGCGTGACCCGTTTCCGGTCGCGGGCTGGCGGGGTCGCCCGGCGACTTCAGCAGCGTTCAACGTCGAGGTAAGCGTACCCGGGGCTGTCCATCCTGGGCAGGTGGTTATCATTGGCTGCCACTTTGATGGCGAGGCCATCTCAACGCAATCTGCCTACGACGATGCCAGCGGCTGTGCTATCGAGCTTGGAGTGGCGAAAGCTCTGGGTGAATACTGGCGCCAGCATAACGCTTACCCGGCGCGCACACTGCGCTTTGTCATTTTCGACGCCGAGGAGCAGGGGCTGCACGGCTCTTTCCACTACGTGAACAATACGGTCAATGGCGACCTTGCCCATATCGTCGCCATGTTCAATGAAGAGCAGAACGGCATCGCCTACCCGCTGCGCTACCTGGGCCAGCTCAAAAATCCACTGGGAGTTCGGTGACGGGGCCAGAGCAAGCGGTGTGAGCGTTACTCATGCTTATGCTGAGGCTGGAACGTATATGCTCAAGCTGACCGTCAGTTCCGAGAGCGGTCAGCGCATTGTCGGCAAACAGATCAACGTCGTAACGCGGCCAGTGACGTACAGAAATCCCTATGCCGGCTATCAGGGGACGGGCGATCCCCCGCATAATCCGAAAGTCGTCCTACCCACGCCCGACGATACACTCTCCGACAGAATTGCCAGTTCACCGGCAGAGATTGGTAAGAAAATACCGTCAACGCCGACTCCCCCCGCAATGAAGGTGCCGCTTGCATTGATTGTCTCTGGCAGTGTAGCATTAGTGGTGATCATACTGGTTATTATTGGGGGGACAATTTTTCTCCACCGTCGGCGTTCATAGTTTTGTGGATGCGGTTATTATTCTCACTCTGCTGGCGGGGTGAGCCTGTTCTGGCCTGTTCCCGCCCGGTTTTAGATTCAGGAGATTCTATCATGACTCGACCTCTCTATGTCATTGGACATAAAAATTCAGATATGGATTCGGTTGCATCGGCATATGCCTATGCACATTTATTGCGCTTACAGGGCGAAGAATACGCCATCCCTGTGCGTAACGGAGATCTCAAACCGGAAGTACGCTTTGTGCTTGAACGTTACGGTGTTGAGCCGCCTGAGGCTCTGGATGACGTCTACTTGCAGGTCAAGGATGTCATGCGCCGGGGCGTGTTGTGCGCCCATCTCACTCAACCGTTGCTTGAAGCTGGTCAGTTGATGCAGGAGCACAATCGTCGTTCGATGCCTGTCGTTGATGATGAGAACAGGGTACACGGGCTGATCGCCAACGAAGATTTCGCCAAGCTTTTTTTTAAAGATCTCGATCCGCAGGCGGTCAATCGTATTCCGCTAGAGCGTGATAATCTGGTACAGGTCCTCAGAGGGCGTGTGCTGGTCGAAGGTCGCCGCCCGCTTGGGAACCGTGTACTGGTTGGAGCGATGCAGGCCGAGACGATGGCCGAGTATGTTGAGCCGGGCTGCCTGGTGGTTATTGGCGACCGCGAAGACGCCCAGTTGATAGCGATTGAACATGGCGCGGCGGCGCTGGTTGTCACCGGCGATCTGCTGGTCTCCGAACGCACTCTGGCTGCTGCGCGTAAACACGGGGTACTCGTCATCAGCACCGGCCATCACACCTTTACTGCCGTGCGCCTGATCAACCTGAGCATGCGCGTCCAGGACATCATGACCCGCGAGTTCGATTTCTGTCATCCTGAAGACCATATCAGTGATATTCAACCTTTGATGATGCGTCATCGCTCACTGCCGGTTGTCGATGGCGAAGGCAAGCTGGTTGGCTACCTCTCGCGTACGGATTTGATCAGGGCGCGTCCCAAGCGCGTCATCCTGGTAGATCACAACGAACGCTCGCAGGCGATAGATGGTATCGAAGAGGCTGAATTGCTCGGTATCATCGACCATCACCGAATCGCGGATGTCTACACCAGTAAACCGATCATGTTCCGCGCCGATCCTGTCGGCTGCACCGGCACCATCATCGCTGGCCTGTATCACGAAGCCGGCATCGACATCCCCCGTCATGTAGCCGGGCTGTTGCTGGCGGGCTTGCTCTACGATACGCTGATCCTGCGCTCGCCCACCTGCACGCCGCGTGACGAGCGCGTGGCTGCCGAACTGGCCTCGATTACAGGCGAGGATATTGAGCAATACGGACAGGCCATATTCGCGGCGGCTGCCACAGATCTGGGCGAGAAGCCTGCCGAGGCGCTGCTTACCGCCGACTTCAAGGAATTCACGGTACAGGATGCACGCTTTGCCATCGGCACGGTTGAGACCGCCAGCCCGGCTACCATCGAGAAGCGCATCCCGGAACTGTTGGAGACTATGCGCCGCATGTCACAGGAGCGCAACTACGCTTCGTTTCTCTTTATGATCGTCGATATCATTACGCTGCACTGTCGCCTGCTAATCTGGGGCGGTGAGCAGGCAGTTGTGCAGGCGCTGAATAGCTCGCTTGAGCCTGGCGGTCATTCGACAGTTGTGGAAGGGCTTGTTTCACGTAAAAAGCAGCTTGTACCGCTA
>JADBKA010000289.1 GCA_014896635.1 Ktedonobacteraceae bacterium | reverse complement strand
CTACAAAAGGAGAGGAGCAGGACGAGAGCCTGGCAGGACTGGTCAAGTACAACCGCCGCATCAGCAGCGACCCACGCCTGGTTTCACTGGCCCTGGCTATCGACGATGACAATACCGATGGTTTTGCTATTGCTGTCGTGAGACATACACAATAAGAGTAGACAGGAGATACAAAGAGCATGGCAATAATCACCGATTTTCACAGTCATGTCGCTCGCAGTTCTGCTGATCAGATGGTACAGGCGGCACAACAGAAAGGACTGCACGTCCTCGGCCTCTCAGAACACGTCTTCCAGATGAGCGAGGGCCGCGCGCCCCTGGCACATCTTGCGCTGGAAGGACCCATCCTCACCTTTGCGCAGTACATCGACGCGGTTTCTACTGCTGCTCACAAGCTTCAGTTCGACGTGCGGCTCGGCCTGGAAGTTGACTTCGTGCCGGAGCATAACGAGCGCATCCAGGCTTCGCTGCGTGACTATCCCTGGGATTTCCTCATTGGTTCCGTACACGAGGTGGATGGCAGTCTGTTTGAGGAAAGCGGGGATCTCACACGCGAGAGAGGTGAGGCGTTCTGGCTGCGCTACCTCGAATTGCTGCGCGCCGCCGTCAATAGCGGCTATTTCGACGTAATCAGCCACCCGGCGCGGATGTATGCGCTCAATCCTTATCTGCCCCCGACGCTGGACCAGGAATACGAGCATCTGGCCGCAGATGCCGCTCGCTGTAATGTCGCGCTCGAAGTCAACGGCTATGACGTCCTGACTTATCCTGAGATAGTACGCCGCATCATCAAAGCCTGTGCTCTGCACAGGACACCCATCAGCATCGGCTCCGATGCACACGTCCCCCACCAGATCGCCCAGGCGCATCAACAAAGCGAGGCATTGTTGCACGAGGCGGGCATTACCAGCATCAGAATCTGGAAGCAGCGCCGTGCCGAGGAGTATGAGATTGCCTGAGCAGTCTCACGAAGCAAGTCTTCGGCTTTGCCCAGCGCCGCTGCCTTAACATTGTCATAGACCTGTGCCAGTAGCGCGGAGATATTCTGTTGAATCCTCTTTCCGGCTCACCGTATCCTGGCGACTTGCTGCTTCGTCTGTTCAATAGCAAGGCAATTATATAGCAGTTTCCAGTACGGAGTAAACAGAGAAAGCTTCGATACTCACCTATTCTTTCGCAATAGGAAAATTTGTCATGTTGATAAGAGTACAACTTGCAGCCCGCCACAACAGCACGCGACACCTTCTCTGCTACCTACTGATCGTGCTGGCAACGCTCTTTGCGGCTTGTGATGCAACAACGCCGGTCAGGCAAACCACACCCTCTAGAGTAACGCCGGTATCGGCTCTCCCACAGGTGACGATCACTGCAAAAGATTACTCTTTCGATATGCCGGAGACACTCCAGGCCGGGCTGGTGGATGTGAAGTTGAACAACGCAGGCAGCCAGGCACATCAGGCCCAGCTTGCTCGCCTGAAAGATGGTGTCACCTACGACCAGTTACTGGCCGCATTGAAAAGAGGTCCCCAGGCAGCTCTGCCAATGGTGACACTGGTAGGTGGCCCTGATATCATCTCACCGGGCCAGAGCCAGGAAGTTGCGCTCAAGCTATCCCCCGGCTCCTACATTGCCCTTAGCTTCGTTACTGGTCAGGACAACATCATAGATGTGCAAAAAGGCATGTTCAAACTCTTTACTGTCAGCCAGCCCACTCCTGCTGCAACCGGCCAGGCGACTACCGGTGAACCAACCGCCGACATACAGATCACTCTCAAAGATTCTACCTTTACCATGCCAGCATCCATCAAAGCGGCGATGCTCACGGTAAAAGTAACCAATCAAGGCACGCAGCCACATGCACTGGCATTGATGAAGCTACAGCCGGGCCGAAGCCTGCGGGATGTGCAGCATTTTCTCCAGTATCCTTCCACCACTGCGGATACGCCGCCATTCGATTACAGCGGCGGCATGGCAGCTCTTGAACCCGGTGCCTCGGCCTGGCTGATCCTCAACCTCGCACCGGGCAACTATGTTGCCGCACATGATCTCCCTGCACTCCAGCCTGGCGAAACGTGGCCTCAGACAAATCAGCTCATGGCTTTCAGCGTACAAACAGCGTGAGTTTCGTGCGACGCGGGATCTGTTCCGCTCTCAAGAAGGCGGTGCGCCTGTTGTTGAGCCAGACGAGAATGTGCCGGGGATGGTCAGGCGATGCGGTCCCCTCTGATCTGGGTGGGCCAGGATCTGGCTAAGCAGGCGCACCGCCTGCATGCCCATCTCACGGCGAGGGATCACAAAGGTTGTCAGGTCAGTGGCAAAGTGCGTCAACACAGCCAGCCCTTCTGTCACTGTTTGTGCCGCATCCCCCAGAGCAATCAGCGAGCAATCCTGAGGAATGCGTTGCCCGATCTGCTGAGCCACCTGTGAGAATGCAAGAGCCAGTGTCGCATCGTCGGCAACGCAGGCCGTGACTCCTCGCCCAGCCAAACTCTTGAGCAATTCAACTGTGATATCATCTTTGCACGTATGAAGGATCAGTGTCTCGTCGAGAGGAAGGCCCAGACGCTGGTGTGCCAGGCGATAGCCGACCTCACGGTCATGCGAAGACTCAGAAGCAGGTGCAGAAGCATCAGTATATCCTAAGAAGGCGATTTTGCGGTGTCCAAGCCTGACCAGATGCTCAATGGCCTGTACGGCTCCCCCGACGTAATCTGCTTCAATATAAGATAACTGGTGACCAGGGACCTCACGACGCCCGATAAAGACAAATGGATAGCCTTCTTCCACCAGGCGCGCCATCTCTTGCCTGTCACCTCTCCCTAGAAGTATGGCGCCATCGGTCGTCTGCAAATGGTTAATACCATTGTGGTAGATACGTCGTTCACTGCCCAGGCTGCCAGCACGAGTAAAAAGCAAGAGGTTATAATCCTGCATCGCCGCCTCCTCTTCCATACCATCCAGGAAGAGATAGTAAAATGCACGATCCTGCATCGGGAAACGGCTATAAATAAACACGCCCATAATACGATTTTGCCCACCACGCAGGCTGCGCGCAACCGGATTCACCAGATAGCCCAGCTCTTGCACAGCCCTCAACACACGCTCGCGGGTCTCCTGACTGATCTGAATGCCTTTGCTCACTCGACCATTGAGGACCAGCGAAACGGTGGCTGTAGAAACTCCTGCCAGCCTGGCAACATCCCTCAGTCGCGGGCGTTTATGCTCAATCATTGTTTCTGCCTGCTCGCATGTCTTCCTGTAAAACAGGGTGCCTTCATCCTTAACCCAGGACATAAATCGATTTAATTACAGTTGCATGGTAGCGCGGAACACGCTGGCTGTCAAGCCTCTCATGGGGAGGCTACAACATCTGCGATGAAAAGTCGTCTTCAGTAGAGATACTATCCCTCGGCCATTGACAAAATAAAAATTCTCATGGTATAGTAATTTTTATTAAATCGATTTAACTAAATCGGTTAATCAGGAGATAATACCTATGGCCGACGGGAAACGCGGGCGCAGGGAGCTGGCTCCTTGACGGGGTTCAAGGGGTGTCCCCCGAAAAATCCTTTTTTCCTGTTTTTTCTCTTTTGAGAGAGAAGGAATGCCCTCTTAAGTTAACGCGAATGGGGGTGTCCCCTTACCCTTTTTCCGCACATATTTTGCCGGATGATTTAGAAGTAAAGCGCGAGAAGTATCTGACCATAGACGCGCCAGCCTCATCAGATGGGGCTGGTGCGGGTCTACGCCAGATCGAGGAGGACCATCTTGAATCCACAACGCAAAGCCGTAGAAAGACTGACCTTTGATCTTGTGGTGGCGGGTGGGGGACTGGCCGGCCTCTGTGCTGCACTTGCCGCCGCCCGTCATGGAGTCAAAACAGCGCTTGTGCAAGATCGACCGGTTTTCGGTGGAAACTCATCAAGCGAGATCCGCGTCGTTCCCTACGGCAGCTCACATGGCAGCGCGTGGGCGAACGAAACAGGGATTGCGCATGAGCTTATTCTGGAAGATCGAGCCACAAACCACGAGCACTTTTTCGATCACGGCATGGTGAACTCACTCTACGATCTGACGCTCGAAGAAGCCGCACGACGTGAACCCAATCTCACCTATTTCCTGAACACATCGATTCGTGGAGTTGAGAGCGAGCCGCTGCTCTCCACCGATCCAGCGCAGCGACGTATCACCGCGATCTACGGCAGCCAGCTCGGCAGCGAAAAAGAGCTTGCATTCTACGCACCGCAATTCATCGACGCTACCGGCGATGGGACGGTCGGTGCACTGGCCGGTGCGCTCTATCGCTATGGCCGCGAGGCGCGGCACGAGTTCCATGAGCCGCTGGCACCGCTTGAAGCCGATGCAGCCACACTGGGAAGTACCATCACCATGCGGGCCAGAAAGCTTAACAGGCCCGTTAAATATGTGCCGCCGCCCTGGATTCAGGTCTATACCAGCCTGGAAGAGATCGGGCTCGATCGCGAACTCTATCACATCACCAGGGACATCTATGGCGGCTACTGGTGGCTGGAGGTCAATACGCCGTTTCACCAGATTGACGATAACCAGCGGATTCGTGAAGAACTGCACCGCCACGTGCTTGGTGTATGGAACTATATCAAGAATTACAGTGAATATAAAGAAGAAGCCGCCAACTATGTTCTGGACTGGGTAGGAATGATCCCTGGCAAGCGGGAGAGCCGGCGCCTCGTCGGCGATATCATCCTTACCGAGCATGACTGCCATACCGACCGCAACTGGCCGGATAGCGTGGCCTATGCTAGCTGGTGGATCGACCTGCACATCAAAGGTGGGATTCTCAACAAACAGGACCCCGGCGAGCGCGAGAACATTGATAAGCACTATAAATACTGGATACGCATAGCTCCATTTAGCCTTCCCCTGCGCTCTTTTTATAGCCGTAATATTGAAAATCTCTGGATGACCGGGAGACTTTTAAGTGTCACACACGTCGCGCTTGGTCCAACACGAGTACAGTTAACGCTTGCAGCACAGGGTCAGGCGGTCGGCACGGCAGCGGCCTACGCTGTGCGTCAACAGATCACTCCGCGCCAGGCGGCCAGTCCAGAGGGAGAGCACATTCAGATCATCCGTCAGCAGCTGTTGCGGGACGATATTCACATACTGGGACTACATAATGCTGATCCTGCCGACCTGGCTCGTTCCGCAAAGGCTATTGCCACCAGCGAACAATTGCTTGACTTCGGCACACCCGATGAAAAACGCTGGGTAACACTGGATATGAGCCGGGCGCAGGTCGTGCCGCTTACTCACTCAACAGTCGAGGCAGTGGCCTGCTATCTGAAAAATGAGCGCGCTGAAGCCACAATACTCACTGCCGAGTTACAGGAGATGCGACGGATCTGGGACCGCGAACCCGGCACGACGGTATGTACTCACCGGGTCTGCATTCCAGCACATTTCCAGGGCTGGATCACCATTCCCTTTAACGCGCAGGTGACGCCCTACAGGCCCCATCGTGTGGTGTTACACGCAACACCAGAAACAAGCTGGGCGCAGGGGACACGCCTGCCAACCGG
>JADBKA010000008.1 GCA_014896635.1 Ktedonobacteraceae bacterium | reverse complement strand
CTGAACGGGTATCAAGATTTCATACCATGTTGCTTTCAGAGAAGCAACATGGTATCAGCTCACTCCAGCCCATCTGTGATCACGTTGTGAGTAGCACTCGTGCAATTCGCGATGGCAAAGTGAGATCACAGCGGCTTCCAGCGGCTTCCTCGCTAAGATGAGGCTATCATTACGCTACTATGTTTTAAGTAAGAAGGAAGATGTATTTATCTCTCAGCCCGCGCTGATCGTGCCGTCAGCGTTCACATAAATAGTTACGGTCAGGAGTTTGCGCGTGGCAGGACCCTTCACGATGGCTCCATTTCTGGCCGGATCAAAGATCGCCCCATGCCTGGGACAGACCAGCATATGTGTCGTAGGATTGTAGTTTACCTGCACACCTTCATGTGTGCAGGCACTTTCATAGGCTGCGAAATTGCCATTCGGCAGATGAATCAACAGGCTGGCATTGCCATCGGCGGGATTCGTAAACTTTTGCGCTGAATTGACAGCCAGGTTCTGTGAGCCGATAACTTTCCCTTTCGGGCGTACAGCAGCCGTAGGAGTTTTTTGTGGATTTTTATTTGTTCCACTGTTACCCAACTGCATCAGCCGTGATACAATCTGCGAGAAACGTGAGACAAAACGTTCACATGCCTGCTCATCATACATGAAAGGCAATCTGAACAGCGTCAGCATGACAGGCTGCTGCTGCGACTGCTGAGAGGCCAGATAGACAATGCTCACATCCCCCCGGCCAAGCAACTGCTCTATCTGATAATGCTTCACCATACTGCCAGTAAGCTGGTCCACAGGTACTGGTGCTGTATACATACTATTCTACTCCTGAACAGAACACCCTCTGCCCCTTCTCCCCACGTTTACAGAAACGCTACTTACCGCTTCGCTCAATAGACATGCTGGAAGCATCAGGAATGCGCCTCCGACAAATAGCCAGGCAAGAAGACAGGCAGCAATTCTGCTGATTCGGCTCTCCTGAAAAGGAAGTGTATCCACTGCGACAAACGATTCCTTTTTCAATAGTTCAAGGCTATCGAGATTACTAGCAAGCCTTGCAGGCCCCGAACCCGGCCTTGCCCCGGCATACAGGCCCCTGTGCTATACTATGGCAGGATCAGCAGAAGAACTTTGCTACCATTACATCGAAGGAGATACTTTCATGACTGTAGAAGAGACTTTTCAGACGATGCTGACGCTCTTTAATCCTGCTGCTGCGGCAGGCGTTAACAAAACGTTACAGTGGGATATCAGTGGAGAGCAAGCAGGTAAATACGCATTAAAAATCGAGAACCAGACATGCCAGCTCATTAAAGGCGGTGTCGAGAAGCCCGACCTGAACATGGCGATGAGCGATCAAACCTGGATCGCTATTGCGGAAGGCAAACTTGATCCTATGCAGGCTTTTATGACCGGCAAGGTCAAACCGGCTGGCGACTTAACCCTTGCTATGCGCTTGCAAAACATTTTCCCACGTAAATAATCTTGCCGGACAGGCACTACTCCGCCGGGAAGCGCAAGGCTTCCCGGCGGAGCGGCCTTCGAGCCAGTCATTCTGCTTACTACCTTGCGATTCTCACTCCATTCATGCTATACTTATCATGAGGGAGTGTATCTTTTAGTTTTCTATTCTCACTATTACAGAGACGGAAAACCGTAGAAAGGCGTTCGCTATGGTCCTCAGGAGTGACGAGTTACATCGCAATTTACAGCATCTCAACGGCATGCTCACCACGCATGAAGCCGCGAAACAACTGGACTTGAGTTACTGGCACTTTATGCACCTTGTGGAAGCCGGGCGCATCCCAGGTGTGCGTGTCGTTGACCGCTGGCTCTTCTCCCCTGACGACCTGAACGACTATCGGCGCAAAAAGTATGGGGCGCTGGAAGATATGGCGCGCGTGGCCCTGAGCCACCCGGCCATTGATCTGACCGAAAAACAGGCCACCATCTGTCGCTATCTCCTCAGCAACGAACGTCCTTCAGCTATAGCCCGTAAGCTCCAGCAATCGCGCCAGGCAGTCCACTCACAAATCTCGCTTATCAAAGAAAAAATCTCACGCAGTCAGCTCACGTCAACCCCGGTAGAACCGGCACCCCCGGCAGCCAGTAGCCCCGACACCGCTATCGTGGCATATAACAGCCGCCCGGCGCAGCCAGCAGGTACAGGCAGAGCGCCTTACAGCAGCTCCCCTCGTACGCGCAGGAAAACGAGCGCCACTTCTCCCGCTTCACTCTCTACTCCCCGCCATATCCCTCCTCCCAGGCATGCCACTGATAAAATTGAGAAAGCCTTCTAAACGCCACCTGTTGCCCAACCCCATGAATTACTGCTTTTGTGAAGGGGTAGGTATCGGTGGCAGTGGCACAATACCGCTTTCAGGCTGCCCTGCTGTTTTACTGGCAGGCCGGAATGTGATCGTCTCGGTACCGAGTGTGAGCATTTGTGACGGCGTGGGATTGTCCAGCCTGTACTCAGTAATAAAGGCATTTGCCACACTCACCGTCCCTTTAGGAGTCGTCACCGCTTGCGCATTGCTCACTTTGAGCAGTGGATTACGCACAGCATCGCCTGTCACTTTAAGCGAGAGCAACCCTATTGACGCGGGTAGAGACGTTCCTACAACCGGGTCCCCATTCGTGACCTGCGCCGTAAATGTATCACCACTGATCTGATAGCCAGACCAGGAATTATGGATATGCGCAATATCAATCACATAATGCGCGGGCGCAGGTATCCTGACTGGAGAGGCGACAAAGTTAAACGTTACCGTCACCGTGTGATCGTCCACCAGCGTGACAATCTCTATTAACTGATAACCCTCGCCGGTCACGGTGCTAAACGTCTGCTGCCTGGCCTCATCATAGCTGTAACCGTGATTGTTATTCCAGATCTCCTGTACATCCCCATCGACCGAAATTGTCGAACTCCACTCAGCATAAGAAAGCAGTTCCTGACCACTGTAGCGCAGAGAAGGCCGTTCAATACCTGCCGTCTCTTTAAAGCGGTAGGCGAACGGACCGGCGCTAAAACTTACGAGACCATGAAAATGATCGTTCGTTGTCTGCGTCGTTTTCAGCACACCATTGAAATTATAGAGGATTAAAATAAGCACACCCGTGACCAGGACTGCTGGCGTAATCACTCTGGAAATGAATGCGCGCAATCCAGGCGTGAAGGATGATGGCTTATGGCTCTGTAACATGTTGCATTCTCCAGCACATTCTTTAGAGTATAGCCGGACAGAAGAAAACGGGAACCGGCATTCAAGGCGTGTCCTCTTTCAAGGAGAAAGAGAAGTACCGGCTTCACTGTGCCGGGGCTTGCTCACCCCTGAGCCATCGCCAGAAACAGACTTCTCCGATGCCCGTTCCAGTCTCTCTAGCACCGTCCCACCCTCCCGCTCCTGACTACCCTGTCCACTAAACGGGCGTCGCAATCTCGCCAATCTCGCGGGTGCCTTCGCTGGCCAGAACATCATTGCAAACGAGAGCAGGAAAAACCCCAATGCCAGCACCAGCCCGATGAGCTGCGCATAGACCGGGTGTTTCCAGGGGATCATCGTCCATTCAAACCCGGTCATGCCGGTGGTGATGGTAATATTCGCTTTGTCCTTCAACACCATATGGTAGAAGAGCCAGAAGAAACGGTCTATCGGCACGCGGAAAACGGCGAAGCCAAGCGGGATGATCCAGCACAAACGATAGAACCAGCGCCACACTCCCCCTGCACGATACGCCTCTAGCCACAAAAATGGAATAATGAGCAGCGCATACTGCTCATTGATTAGCTTGGAGCCGACGAAAAAACCGGCCAGCGCCGTGATGACCATACGATTGAGCGTCATTTCCGTCTGCCAGCAGTACCAGTATGCCAGCAGCAGCACTATCAGCAGAGCAGGCATGCCGAAGACCGCGAGCGCATCTAGAATTGGCCTCAGTTGCTCAGGATCGCGGTAGAGCGCCCCGGCGGTCCAGATAAATTGCCAGGTCATGCCCCCGCCGGGCCGTACCCCATGAAAACTCACAACCTCCATCACACCCTTGAGAAACGGCCCCAGGAAGACGGTACAGGCAACGATGTAGGATAGGACAAACAGCACTATCTCACGAAATGGCCGCTTCTTCTTGAGAAGATAGATCACCACGACCGGCACGGCAAGCGCCGGGAAGAATTTGACCATCGTGCCGAATGCCAGTGCTATCCCCGACCAGAGTATTTTTCCCCGGTAAATCGCATAGATTCCGCCAACCAGCCCCAGCAGCATAATCGCATCAAATGTCCAGGCTCCGCTGATGAGCAGCACATACGGATTGAGCAGGTAATCACGAAATCCTCTTACCGTCCCCGACATACGGGCCAGCAGTGCAGCAACCAGAAAATCGGCTATCCAGATGGGCAGCTTAAACAGGAAGAAAAAATCAGGTGTTAGATTTGGCACAGCATACGAGCCAGAAACCGCGATGAAATATTGCGCATGTGGATGCAACAATATATAGAGCTTAGCCAGCGGGTAGTAAATATAGAGCGGAACAGGGGGATAGGCGTAATATTCATACACGGTATCCCACTCTGCCGAGCGAGCGATGTGCGACAGGTAGCTGAACGTCTCATAGGGAGAGTGATTACGCGCCAGGTCTATAAAAACGTTATAATCAACTGTCAGATCCCACCAGTGGCCCAATGGAAGCAAAATAAGTCGCAGCAGCAGCGCCAGTAGTCCGATCATCCAGAGAATACGTCGTCCTCGTTCCCCCACCACAGGCGGCGCAGCAGCCAGTTCTGTATCCAGCGGCTCCGGCGCATCAACGGGGGCGCCGGCAGCAGAGTTACTCACAGACACCGCCCGTGCCGTCTTTGCGCTTCCGCCCAAAATACGCCTGTATTGTAAAAAACGCACAGATTTTTCTCCTGAACAAGATCGCTCCTGCTATTCTCGGGTTACAACTCTACTCTTCTCTCTCAACCAGTATTCGATTGCCGATCAGGAAAATTCTCACATTACAAAACGACAGGCTCAAGCCACATGTAACGGCCAGGTCCTCTTTCGTCAGACCTGGCAGAAGTGGGTTGCTCTTTCAGACTACTTGATAAGCCGTGATAGCAGCAGCGAGTACAGATTCTTTTTCCTCAATCTGTACCGGTAGCATTTTAGCTGACCCTACAAACAATTGCTATAAACTCTTCGTTTTTTTACCTGATCTGGCTATCTAGTGCTTTTTCAACACACCTTTTAGGGAAGGGGGAAAAAGCGGGGACACCTCCCCGCAACGCGGGGACCCGGCGCGCCCCGCCAGGGGGCGACCGCCCCCTGGACCCCCATCCCCTCACGACTCGGTTGTTCTTGCACTAGCAGACCGCTATACCTGGCTGGAAGTATTCCTGGAACGCAGCAATACTATTACAAAGGATACCAAAGTACAGATACTGGAGGATTTACGCATGTTTGAACAGATCTTTGAGGAAAGTCAACTGACACAGCGTATTCGCATCCGTGCAAAAGCTGAAGCGGAAGCCAGTGTAAAAGCTGAAGCAGCGGCAATGATCAAAGACGCACAGGCCAGAGGGAAAGCTGAGGGAAGAGCTGAGGGAAGAGCTGAGGGAGAAGCAAAGGGTCTGAGAGAGGCGATGATCAGCATGATCAGGATTCGTTTCCCCCGGTTGGCGGCAGAGGCGGCTACATCACAACAACTGGAACAGATCACGGCACCTGAAGCATTGCGTGAGCTGTATGAGCAGTTGCTGCGGGCCGCAAACGAAGCGGAAGCACAGCAACTACCCTCTTCGCCCGCTGCCTGAACGCTGGCTCAGGATTGCAGAAAATAGCCTGCTCTGAGACTACCTCTCCAGAGCAGGCTGGCTGGCTATGGCAGCGGGGGCGCCTCATCAGCGGCAGGCAGTTCCAGCGTTTCGCTGTATTCTGAAGCGATGGTGGGGCAGTCGGGATGCTCAGGATGCCACCACCACAAATACTGGGTGGCCCGTTTCTCGCTTTCTGTCCAGCGAAAGCGAATATCGCCCAGGTTGGCATAACCGACGATGTGCGCGCCCGCCTTCCATTTGTCCAGCCAACCCTCGCGCTCGGATATTTGCCGGGCAAGAGTGTTTTTCTGCTCCTCTAATTCCTGTTCCAGCTTGCCGGCACTTTTGAGCGCGCCACGCACGATATGGCGCGTTCCCCTGGGCGTTTGCGCAGGCACCAGCGTACGCCGGGCCAGCCCGCGCCTGGCTCTGCTTATATTCTTTTGCAGGAAAGCCAGACCCTTGATCAAGTTGCGAAACGCCTTGACGATCCAGCGCGTGGCCACCGCCCGCAGGCGCTGCAAACCATCGAGCATGAGCGGCGGCAGAGCCGGCGGATAACGGCAGTCGCGCAAATAGGAGAGTCGGTAGCTACGATCAGGCGGACAGGCCGCGAACGCGCCTTTCGGCCAGCCATACGCCTGGAGCACAATCTCATAGGGGCTGCGCGTCGCATTGAGCAGGCGTGGAATGGCCCACCAGAAGCGGTACATACGTCCCATGATCAGAGAGCGAATCAGGCGCAAGGTCTGCCTGCGGCTGTCTATCTGGTCCCAGGCAAAAAACGAGACTGCCGGGAGATCTTCGCGTCCAAGTAAATGGATCATATAGGGATAGCCAACACTCACCAGCGCCAGCGAGAGACTGCTGCCTTCGTTGCGCAGCGAACTGGAAGTAAAGTCGATAATGCGGGCTGCGGCAGTATTGTGCAGATCCCAGTAAGCCAGGCTGGAGCCGAAAGCATAATGCACGTCGCCCGACAGAAAGACCACGCGCTTCAACATACTGACCGTCCTGAGCAGATGCTGAAACGTGCTCCATTCCAGCGCCCAGGCTTCACGGTCATAGGCATAGTTATCCCTGGCGCGTATACGGCTCCAGTATTGCACCGATTCGATAAACTCGACGCCGAGCACGGGAGACGGCGAGACGATCACGGTCACATCTACATCGCGGCGAACAGTATCGCGTAGCTGCCGGTGCATGGCCGCTGGTGACAGCAGACCGGGGAAGGCACGCGGCGCGCGATACAGTCGCTGCGTGCGTGTGTCCAGGGCGATGATCTGGTAGCGCGGCCCCTCAAAGCTGTAGTGCCAGTGCAGAGCCTGTTCGCTGTAAGGCAACTCGCCGCTACCGGGAAACGACTTCGGCAGGCCGATTGCGCGCTCCAACATCTCGACAAGCGCTGTATCGCATTCATCCCCGCGCCACACATCAAGCGCCCGCAGAAACTCCTGTCCACGCGCCGATGTGAATTGCTCCGGCATATTCCCCCATGCCTGGAACAGTGCGAACGCAATTTGCGCATTGCGCACAACGCGCCGTCCGAGCGGACTCTCAAGCACACGGCGACACCAGGCACCATCCAGATACCAGTCGTCAGTCACATCGTGATCGTCTCCTACCATATAGGTAGCGATATGCGCCAGCGCGCGACGCACCTGTGGCAGCGTGGCGCGAAACTGCTCCAGGCGTGTCACCTGTTCTGCATAGGCACGTTCATCTTCGCTCTGCTGCTGCCGGTTCTGCGGTCGTATCTGCGGATACGCCTGCCAGAGATCGTCGAGCGTGGGCAGCGTCTTCGGCCAGAGCACGTCGGACCAGGTGAACAGGTACATTGTAGCGTACTCCACCAGCGCGAGCAGGTGGCTCTCCGGCGCGGTCGTGGTCAGCAGCGCCCGGTTACGCACGATATCAGCACGTTTGCCAGGCGCCAGTTGCCGTGCCGGCACGTCAAGCAGAGGAAGTATTTCCTCATGGTTACCGCTGAAGAGCAGCATGGCTGCATCCATAATCATAAAGAGCAGCGCACGTGCCACATCGTCAGCATAGATCTGATCGCCGGTCAGGTAGAGCTGCTGCGGGCGATTTGCGCGATCCCCTACCGTCGCCGTTAGAAAGCTATCGAGCGCCGAGAGCATCTCTTTACCAGTTCCGTGTGGCTTACGGCACGAGCCATGAAAAAGACGTAGCGTGTTCAGATCCTGTGGCGGCAGCATGAAACTGGGCAGCGGCTCGCCGGGATAAAGCAGGCTCTGGAGTGCTGCCTCACCGTCTTGTGCCAGAACGCCGGGTGTCAGCAGGTGCGTTTCGCTGCCCAGGACGAACTGATCAGGTTGGTCAACTGGTTGAAAGAAAAGATTATAATAATAGATCTCACCCCAGGCCAGGTGCAGCTCCGGCAAGGTAGCGCGCGCCGTCACTGCAATAACATGCAAATGATCGCCGAGGTGTATTGTTTGTTGGGTACCCGCAAAAAGCAAGGAAAGATGGTCTTCATGATCTTTCGCATACACGCGCAGCGTAACCCTCATTGCCTCTTTCAGCGCCAGCCAGATAGTCACTGAGCGCGGCTCCACGCGCCGCACCAGCGGGCCGGCCAGCACAAGAGGCAGTGACGCTGCACGCTCTGCCAACGACTTCCAGGTCATTGCTCAACGTCCACATTCTCAGCGATAAGTTTGAGACATTGCTGATTGGCAATCGTAATATGGCCCTGGCGCAGTTCAATCGCCCCCGCCGCCTCTAATTCTTTGAGTGCGCGACCCGCAACCTCACGGACGGTGCCAGCCATAGCCGCGAGTTCCTGCTGCGTCAGGCGATGAGCGGCACGAGACATCGGAACGGTGGTCGCCTCATCCAGCAGCAGCTTCGCAATGCGCGCCGTGACGTGGCGCAGCGAGAGATCTTCAATCAGCGAAACCAGATGGCGCAGAGCTGCCGCTAGCATACGGATGACACCCGTAGCAATGGCGGGATGCGCCGCGATCAGCGCCTGGAGTTGCGAGTGTCCAATCACATAAATCGTGGAAGGCTCCAGGGCCGCTGCACTGGCAGGGTTAGGTCCACCATCCAGCGCCGGCACGTCATTGAACGTATAACCAGCAGCAATCAAGCGCAGAATCTGCTCTCTGCCGCCCGTCGAGGTCTTGAATACTTTGACCAGTCCGGCCTGCACATAGTAGAGCGCCGCGTTCCGTTCTCCTTCAAAAAAAATGATCTCGCCGCGTCCATAGCGACGTATCTTTGTTACCGCCGCCACATACGCCAGATCTTCGTCACTCAGGGTTCTGAACATGGCAATACGGCGCAGCTCTGCGATATCGACACCCATTCTTCTGATTCTTTCTCCCTCTGCAAAACCAGAGTAAGCATTGCAGTGAGGGTGCAATACTTCTTGACGGAAATGCTCTTTCTCATTGTACCGAACTATCGGAACAAGAGCAAATCCAGGAGACAAACAGCCTTCCTCTACCCCGTTGCTTTTCTCTTCAGAATACCTTACCATTTGATGCAGCCATCGCACAGGCGCATCATCGGGGAGAGGACCGCCAGGCGAACAGCCAGCGATGGAACTACAATCCTGGGAGAGATCAGTGAGAACATTCTACAACCGTATCGCCGGTCAGAGCCTGGAACGCCTGGCTGCCTTGAGCGATGGTGTTTTCGCCATTGCGATGACACTGCTTGTCCTGGATCTGCGCGTACCCGCAGGCGAGGCGATCCACAGCGAACAGGCTCTGTGGGATACCCTGCTCAGACTTTCGCCACGCCTGCTCACTTATCTTATGAGCTTTCTGACGCTCGGCATTTTCTGGGTCGGCCAGCAATCGCAATTCAATCACCTCGCGCGCAGCAACCTTCCCCGCTTGATCGCCTCTGAACGACCAGGCTAGCGTGCGGCTGCCTGCGCGGCGTGCAGTGCTCTATCCAGATCCCACAGAATATCCTCGATATTTTCAATGCCTATCGAGAGGCGAATGAGATCGGGCGTGACGCCGCCAGCGAGCTGATCTTCTTCTGACAACTGCTGGTGTGTCGTGCTGGCGGGATGAATGATCAGGCTGCGCGCATCGCCAACGTTTGCCAGGTGGGAGAAGAGTCTGACATGGTTAATCACCGCTTTGCCGGCTTCATAGCCACCTTTGACGCCGAAGGTAAAGATAGAGCCGGCGCCACGCGGCAGGTAACGCTTTGCCAGTTCATATGAAGGATCATCAGGCAGCCCCGGATAATGCACCCAGCTCACAGCAGGATGCTCATGCAAAAACTGGGCAACACGCAGCGCATTCTGGCAATGCCGTTCCATACGCAGCGAGAGCGTCTCCAGCCCCTGAAGCAGCAGGAATGAATTAAAAGGACTGATGCAGGGTCCCATATCGCGTAGCGTCTCGCACCTGGCTTTCATACAGAAGCAGAAATCGCCAAAAGTCTCGTAGAAGCGCACGCCATGATAGCCCGGCGAGGGATCGACGATGTGCGGAAACTTGCCGTTATCCCAGGGAAATTTGCCCGACTCAACGAGCACACCAGCAATTGAAGTGCCATGCCCGCCGATGAACTTGGTGGCCGAATGCACGACGATATCGGCTCCATGCTCGAAGGGACGGCAGAGATAGGGCGTGGCAAATGTGTTATCAACAATTAATGGGATACCGGCCTCATGAGCAATATCAGCGATGGCACGAATATCGAGTACATCTCCGCGCGGATTGCCGATGGTCTCACCGTATAGCGCCCGCGTACGCGGCGTGATCGCCTGGCGGTAGTGTTCAGGGTCGGTGCTATCCACAAAAATCGTGTTGATGCCCCAGGTACGCAGCGTAATATCGAACTGCGTATGCGTGCCGCCGTACAGGCTGCTCGAAGAGACAATTTCGTCGCCGGGACGCAGCAATGTCATCATCGTGACAAGCTGTGCTGCCATGCCGGAAGCAGTGGCAACCGCGCCGGTACCGCCTTCCAGGGCTGCGATCCGCTCTTCAAAGGCCGCAGTGGTTGGATTCATGATGCGCGTATAGATATTGCCGAAACGCTGCAAAGCGAAGAGATGGGCGGCATGGTCGGTATCGTCGAAAACAAACGAGGTCGTCTGGTAAATAGGAACCGCGCGCGCACCGGTCGTCGGATCGGGCCGCTGGCCGGCGTGAACCGACAGAGTATCGAAACCAAAAACGTGATCGCTGTCAATTTCTGGCATGAGATTTTCCCTCTCTAAACAAACGTGTAGCTTCTCCACTGCCTCTGTATTGTCTATGGTATCACACGAGGCTCTTGATCGAGAGAAAATTGCACAAATTTTTTGCTCCGCTGGAATCAGTGGGACCGGGAAGCAGGCGTGATGCCCGCTTCCCGGTCCTTCACCAGCCCGGGACAGGAACAGGGGATTCTTCTGCTCCTCTCTTCCTTTCAGTCCTTAGAGGCGAGATCCATACGGTGGCGGCGGGAAAGCAGACCATGACGGTTGCTGTGATTGCTGTGGCTCCTGACGCGGCCCCTCTGCTACTGGCTGAGAGGCGCCCTCTGGCGGTTGCTCACGATGATAGTGCTCAGTTGAGGGAGGGGCTGCCGGCATTTCAGGATTGTACGCACCCGAAAGCGGCGCTCCCGCCGGGATATTCGGATTATATTCACCTGACCGCACCTGAGCCTGCGGTTCCGGTTCACGCCTACCTGCACCTGCTGGACCCGCCGGCGCCGGACTGGCAGCAGGCATATGACGCTCGGTCACATCATATGCGCCATGCGCGCGCAGGATATTTAACGCTTCCTGATAGCGGCTGCCAGCTTTGACTGTGACAAGCGTTCGCCCGGCAGCGAACTCTTCCTGGTAATAGCGCGCCTCTTCTTCAGGCACGCCCATACTGGTGAGCGCACCGATCAGCCCACCGGCCACCGCACCAACAGCAGCCCCGCCCAGTGCAGCGATCAGCACGCCACCTGCAACGACAGGCCCGATTCCCGGAATCAGCAGCGCCGCGGCAGCGCCGACTATGCCACCAACAACTCCACCTGAGACCACGCCGGCTGCCGTTGCCGTCCCCTTATCGGCAGTTGTCCGTGGTCCTCTCGCCGGTTTTCCTGCTGGCGCCTGTCCTGCCAGATCGGGATTGCGCACCGCAAAACCTATCTGCTCATTGGTAAAGCCAGCTCGATAAAGTGCCTCTATTGCCCGATCTGCCATTGCCCGATCTGTAAAAACTCCAACGACTGTCGAGCGATCCGTCGTAGCCATCTCACTCCTCCTTTCACAGAACCCGGAGTTCCTCTGATCTTTTGTAGACACGGGCAGGCAACAGGAAAAGATGCAGGCTCCCCTCTACCTGAACAGGCCCTCGATGGGATAGACTATTCTGAAGGACAGTCTCTCTCTATTGGAGATAAGGATGGAAAAACCAATAACTACCACAGCGGAAACGCTCACACCCGACATGTATGATCGGCTCAACATCCTGCGCCAGTATCGCCATGTCGCCATCGTCGGCATCTCGGCTGACCAGTACCGGCCAAGCCACTTCGTCGCCATTTACCTGCAAGCCGAAGGGTACGATATCGTGCTCATCAACCCGCGCTACGCCGGACAGACCATCCTGGGCCGGCGCGTCTACGCCTCACTCACAGAGGCAAAGGCTGCCGGAGAGCAGAT
Source organism: Ktedonobacteraceae bacterium (assembly GCA_014896635.1). The sequence goes on along the minus strand of JADBKA010000008.1, from coordinate 29,786 downwards.
CGAGATTGTTGATGTTTTTCGTAAGCCTGACGATATCCCTCCCATTGCAGAAGAAGCCATCAGCATTGGCGCAAAAGTTCTCTGGGTCCAGCTTGGTCTGAAGAGTGAACAGGCGCGCGCAATCGCCAATAAAGCCGGTATTACCTACGTTGAAAACAGATGTATCAAAATGGAACATGCGCGCTTCTATGGCGGCCTGCATACAGTCGGACTGAATACGGGCGTGATCCTGGCAAAGAAGCTGTAGGAACTGGAGACGCCCGGCCAACCTGCTCTGCCAGGCTGACCAGGTGTCCTCATGCTTTTTAATACGATACTTCACACGACGCGCTTTATCTCATCGAGCCGGTTCTCAGGTAGCGCAGGTGCCAGGAAAAGACCTCTTCTAGCAGGTGGGGTGTCTGCTTGCCTGGCGACCGCTCCAGGGCGCGCTGGTAGTAGTCTCTGAGAGCCGGTTTGAAATCGGGATGCGCGCAGTTCTCGATGATCTGCTTCGCCCGCTGCTTGGGCGAGAGGCCACGCAGATCGGCCAGCCCTTGCTCTGTCACAATAACATGCACATCGTGTTCTGTATGATCCACGTGAGAAACCATCGGTACGATGCAGGAAATGGCGCCACCCTTCGTACGCGAAGGCGCCATGAAGAACGAGATATAGGCGTTACGGGCAAAATCGCCGGAGCCACCGATACCATTCTGTATCTTCGTCCCCATAATATGGGTTGAGTTCACATTACCGTAGATATCGGCCTCGATCATGCCGTTCATCGCCAGGCAACCCAGACGCCTGATCACCTCTGGATGGTTGCTAATGCCCTGAGAGCGCAAAATAATCTTCTCGCGGTAATCTTCCATGTGCGCGTTCATCTCGGCCACAGCCGTAGGACTGAGCGAGAAAGCCGTTGCCGAGGCCACCAGCAATTTGCCTGAGCGTATCAACTCCAGCATGCCATCCTGAATCACCTCGGTATAGGCGGTGAGCGCCTCAAACGGGCTATCCCTCAAGCCGAAGAGCACGGCATTCGCAATATTACCCACACCTGACTGGAGTGGCAGCAGGTTAGCTGGCAGGCGGCCTTTTTTCACCTCATGCTCAAGGAAATCGAGGGTATGACCGGCAATGCGCTGTGAATTCTCATTGGGCGGCGTAAAAGGAGTATTGCGATCAGGAGCATTGGTCTCTACAATTGCCAGGATCTTCTCCTGGGGACAGGAAAAATAGGGCGTCCCGAGACGGTCAGCGGGATGGGTGATCAAAATGGGCTTGCGATGAGGCGGCAGCGCCGTGCCGTAAAAAATATCATGCATGCCTTCCAAAAGCGGATTTTGCCAGGAGTTGACTTCGAGGATCACCTGTTTCGCCTGATCAAGCCAGGTTTTGTTGTTGCCAACCGAAGAAGAAGGAATCAGCAGACCGTCTTCACGGATACCCGTCACCTCGACGACGGCGACATCCAGCGGACCTAAGAATCCCTGCCAGACCATCTGAGCCACCTGCCCCAGGTGCATATCCACATATTCCATCTCGCCGCTATTGATCTTAGCGCGGCAAACAGGATCTGACTGGTAAGGCAGGCGCAGGTCCACGCCGCCCACCAGCGCCAGCGCGCCGTCTAATTCAGGCGCCGTCGAGGCGCCGGTCCAGACACTGACTTTAAACGGCTTGCCTGAGAGGTGAGCATCCATAATGCGGTTCGCCAGAGCGCGCGGCACCGCTTTAGGATAGCCGGCCCCGGTAAAGCCACTCATCCCCACATGCGCCCCCGGAGGAATCAACGCGGCGGCCTCTTCCGCCGACATCACTCGATCAAGCAGAGCAGGACAACATATTCTGGAATGATCCGTCATCGGTCACGTTCTCTTTCTGATAAAATATGCTCATGTTGCACCACTTCCCTATGCAAAATGAGGAGCAATGCGCGTATTGAAAGTATCAAGAGTAGTGAGGTCAGGAATACGGAACATAAAGTGCGTGACACCAAGCGCATTGAAGCGACAGATTTCGTCGATCACCTCTGCCGGTGTGCCGGCGATAAAGTGCTTTTGCGGGTGACGCCGCACCTCTGTCGGATTCTCTGAGACGCTCAGCGTCGTCAAATACGTCAATTTGATCGTGGAAGGATCACGTCCGATTCGCTCGCAGTGCTGTTTGAGCATGGTGAGCTTGCGCGCGTACTCTTCAAGCGAGACAGAATTGAAGTTCCACCAGTCGGCGTAGCGAGCGACAATCGCCAGTGTGCGTTGCTCCCCGCCACCGCCGATGAGCAGAGGGATTGCTGGCTCAGGCCGGGGCGCGCAATACGCCTCTCGAACGTGGTAATGACGGCCCTCAAATGTCGCCGGCAGATCCGTCCACATCGCACGAATCACCTGCACTGCCTCTTCCAGTTGCTCAAGGCGCGTTCGCGCGGAAGGGAAAGGATAGCCATAGGAGAGGTACTCGTCTTCCTTCCATCCTGCCCCCAGGCCGAGCACCAGGCGTCCACCACTGAGGGCTTGCAGGTTCGCAGCCATCTTCGCCAGCAGAGCGGGACTGCGATAAGACTGGGCCAGCACAAGCGTTCCTACGCGAAAACGAGGATAGCTTGCAGCCAGGTAGCTCAGCGTCGTCAGACACTCTAGACCTTCGCCTGTTCCCCATTGTAGATGGTCTTCCAGCCAGAGCGTCGTAAACACAGGTGAAAGCGTCTCGATGCAACGCCGGTCGAACTCCAGCAACTCTCTCAGAGAATAAGCGGGATCTACGGCCCTGAGCATCAAACCGAATTCAACAGTTGCCATACAGTATGCATCTTTCTCTATGTGGATACAGCGAGAGAGCCAATCTTCCTCCCCCTTATTCTAAACATCTGGAAAAGCCAGCGTCAACAGGCGGTCCTTTCTATGTTACAATAAACAGCGTGTTCCTATTTGCAACACAAAGTTACTCATAACTCAGACAGAGGCGGGTGTGTGCTTATGCCGGGTTTTGTTTTTGAAATCATCATCATTTTTGTTCTGATCATAGCGAACGGCCTTTTCGCAGCGGCAGAACTTGCCATCGTTTCAGCAAGACATGGCCGCTTGCAACAGGAAATCGACGAAGGCAAACGCAAAAAGAGCGCACAGCAGGCCCTTGAACTGGCTCGCAATCCTAACAACTTTCTGGCAACCGTCCAGGTGGGCATTACGCTCATCGGAACGCTGGCTTCCGCCTTTGGTGGTGCGAGTCTGAGCGCCACACTGGCCCGCTGGTTCAGAACGCTGCCGCTGCTGGCACCTTACGCTGATACCCTGGCACTGGGCAGTGTGGTCATTCTCATTACCTACTTCTCGCTCATCCTGGGCGAGCTTGTGCCGAAACGCCTGGCGCTGCAAGCGGCGGAGAACGTGGCGATTCGTCTCGCTCCGCTCATGACCCTGCTGGCAAAAATTCTGCGCCCGACGGTCGTTCTGCTGGCCGGCTCAACCAATCTGGTACTGCGGCTGCTCGGTCGCTATAATGCCGCAGAGCAGCCTGTGACTGAAGAGGATATCGTCTACCTCACCCAGCAAGCTATAGCCAGCGGGACAGTAGAGAAAGAAGAGAAAGAATTCATCAGCCGCGTCTTCCGCTTCACTGATCGCCCTGTCAGTCATGTGATGGTGCCGCGCACCGAGATTGTAGCCGTAGAGACGGGAACGCCTCTCCCTCAGGTGCTGGAAACATTCTTAGAATCCGGCTACACGCGCATCCCGCTCTATCAAGGATCACTCGATAACGTGGTAGGCGTGCTCTACGCCAAAGATCTGCTACGTCCGCGCTCGACTGGCGAGCCGGTGGACCTGACGAATCTGGCGCGGCCCGCCTACTTTGTCTCGGAGTACCAGCATATTGATGATCTGCTTACCACCTTCCGTCGCAAAGGCATGCACCTGGCAATCGTCATCGACGAGTATAGCCAGGTCATCGGCCTGGTCACGCTTGAAGATCTGCTGGAAGAGCTGGTGGGCGAGATTCGAGACGAATACGACGAGCCGGAGTCCAATGCGTTCGTGCAGCGCCGCGACGGGAGCTGGCTGGTCGATGGCATGGTTGACTACCGCGAGGCAGAGGAGAAGATCGGCCTGCACCTGCCAGAAGAAGAGGTCCAGCGTCATGACTATAAGACGCTGGCAGGCTTATTGCTCGCTCACCTCGGACGCATCCCGATCGTCGGCGATGTTGTCAGCATCGACGGCTTCGATTTTGAAGTTGTCGATATGGATGGCCGCAGAATCGACAGAGTGCTGATCAAGCGCCGGCAGTAAGCAGGATCGCATCCAGGGGGAGCCAATCCCGCTCACCAGAGCACAGACGGAATCCCGCGTTAAGCGTTGGCCAGCAGCGTACGCGCAATCACCAGGCGTTGAATCTGGTTGGTCCCCTCATAGATCTGCGTGATCTTGGCATCACGCATCATACGTTCAGCGGGATATTCTTTCATATACCCGTAGCCGCCGAGAATCTGCACAGCATCGCTGGTCACTTCCATCGCCATATCGGAAGCAAACATCTTCGCCATCGCCGAAAAGTGGCCGAAATGCGCTTCTCCACGATCAACCATCTCGGCAGCATTATAGACCAGCAAGCGAGAAGCCTCGACCTTTGTCGCCATATCCGCCAGCATAAACTGGATACCCTGATTGTCGGCGATGGGCCGGTTGAACTGCACGCGCTGTTTGGCATATGACACCGCCAGGTCCAGCGCGCCCTGCGCGATGCCTACCGCCTGAGCGCCGATGCCAATGCGCGTGCGGTCCAGCGTCATCATCGCAATTTTGAAGCCCTGTCCCTCGCGTCCGATCAGATTCTCGACAGGAACCTCGCAATCGGTAAAGATCAACTCGGCGGTCTGCGACCCCTTGATGCCCATTTTGTCCTCGACACGCCCGACTGAGAAACCTGGAAAATCTTTCTCTACGATAAATGCGCTGATGCCACGTGTCCCTTTTTCAGGATCGGTAATGGCGAAGATTGTATTGACCTGGGCCAGACCGCCATTAGTAATGAAGCGTTTTGAGCCATTGAGGATATACTTATCGCCCTCACGCACTGCCCGGGTGCGCATAGCAGCAGCATCCGAGCCGGAACCGGCCTCGGTCAGGCCAAACGCAGCCAGCCACTCGCCGCTCGCCAGGCGCGGAAAATACTTGCGCTTCTGCTCCTCTGTTCCGGCCAGCAGGATCGGCATACTACCGAGCTGCTGCACAGCCAGTAGCAGTCCCGTTGTAGCGCAACAGCGGCACAGCTCTTCAATTGCCATTGCAACTGCCAGTTCACTTGAGCCAAGCCCGCCATATTCAGCCGGGAAGGGCATAGCGAAAATATCCTGCTGCGCCAGCAGTTCTTTCATATCCCAGGGGAATTCCCCGCTATGGTCGATTTCCGCTGCACGAGGAGCGACGCGCTCCGAGGCCAGCTCACGAATAGCCTCAATGAGCATTTTTTCGTCATCGCTCAGATGAGAGACAGCCATCATCCCCTCCTTTGCATAGCTTCAACTCGCAAAATATTCAACTCAACTGTCTTCAGCCAGTATATCACCACGCGGCTTGCCACTGCCACGCCAGGAGGAAGGGGAATAATTCTCAGGTTGCAGATGTTGTTATTCTGGATGGATAAAAGAGGTCCGGGGGGCGGTCCCACAAAGTGGGACAGGGTTCCCCAGAGGGGAGCGGGTGTCTCCCGAAAAACCTTTTCCCCCTTTTTCTCTTTTGAGAGAGGAGGGAGACCCTCTAAAGTTCACGCGCAAGGAGGCTCACCCTTTTAAGTTGACGCCGAAGGAGAGGAGCCTCTAGCCAAAGTCAGAGGGACATGCTATAATAGTAGGCAGAATTAAGGAAACCTTTTGCGAAAAGTGGGCATCCCCCCACTTTTCTGTTTGCCAGGGATCTTTTTTGCACTCGAACAAGTTCATGTAGTTGCACAGGCAGGGCGCCAGCGGGAGGAGCAAAGGAAATGAGGAGTGAATTTCAAGCAGCCATCGCACAACTGATTGCCGAGAAGGGACTACCCCGCGAAGTGGTCATGGAGACCGTAGCGACCGCCTTACTGGCAGCGTACCGCAAGAGCTTCGGCGGCGGCGATAATGTCCGCATCGAAGTTGATAAGAACGGCGAGGTGCACGTCTGGGCGTCCAAGCGCGTCGTGGCCCAGGTAAACGATCCCAACGCGGAGATCTCTCTGGCAGAGGCACAACAGCTCTACCCGAAAGCGGCGCTCGGCCAGCTTGTTGATGTGGACTCATCTTTCATCTTCGCCCGCATCCCAACCCAGACAGCCAAGCAGGTCATCTTGCAGCGCATCCGCGAAGCGGAGCATGAACACCTCTACGAGCAGATCAAGAACTGGGTTGGCGAGATTCGCCTCGGCACCCTGACACGCAAAGATCCCGTGCGCGGCTGGCTCCTTGACTTCGATCTCGATAAAGTCGATAAAATTGAGGGGATCATGCCGCCATCGGAAGAAGTCCCCACCGAGCGATATCGCACAGGCCAGCGTCTACGAGTCTACGTCTACGACGTACGACGTATCCAGGGGCGCATGTTGCAGATCCTCGTCTCTCGCACACACCGCGACCTGATACGGCGCCTGTTTGAAGCTGAAATACCCGAAATCTATGAAGGCGCCGTCGAAATCAAAGCGATTGCCCGCGAGCCTGGCAGCCGTTCCAAAGTCGCCGTGTTTGCTCGCCAGAACGGCCTGGACCCCATCGGTTCCTGCGTCGGCGTGCGTGGCACCCGCATCAACCATATTGGACAGGAGCTGAACGACGAGAAAATAGATGTCATCGAGTGGAGCAGCGACCCGGCTACTTTTGTCAGAAACTCGCTCAGCCCGGTGAAACCACAGGCTGTGCTCAAGGTCGAACTGCGCGAATCAGACCATACGGCAGTCGTGACTGTACCAGAAAAACAGTTGTCCCTCGCCATCGGCAAAGATGGACAGAATGCCCGTCTGGCTGCCAGGCTTACAGGATGGCGTATTGACGTCACCAGACCCACCGAAGGCGAGGGCTTCGCAGAACAGGCAGAAGATCTGCAAGAGATTACCGCGCCTGCCACATCAGCGCGCAGAGAGCGCGGCTCAAGACGCTCAGGACAGCAGCGCGGGGGAAGGGGGTAGGATAGCTGATGGCCGCAACAAAGAAGCAACAGCCCAGAAAGCAAAAACACGTTCCGATGCGCACATGTATCGCCTGTCGTGAGACAAAATCAAAGCGTGAGCTGCTGCGCGTTGTACGCACTCCTGAAGGACGTGTCTTCCTCGACGCCACCGGCAAGAAATCCGGGCGTGGCGCTTATCTCTGTGCTAGATTCTCTTGCTGGGAACTGGCACTGAAAAAGCGCCGGCTCGAACAGGAGCTGGAAGTCACCATCCCGGCGGAGGATCGTGCGAATCTGGAGAACTTCGTCGCTACCTTGCCCAGGGGAGAAACAATTTCCCCTTAGCCGGGCAGGCTCCGCCTTTCGGGGGGCGCCGGGTCGCACATTGCGGGGTAGGTGCCTCCCATAGGCGTTAATTTAACGGAAAGGAGAGGCTCCCCGAAAAGCATCTTTTTCCTTTTTTCTCCTTTGGGAGAGAGGGGAGAAGAAAACGGGAAAGCCCTATCTCAGTCCCTTTATGATTGCAAGGTTCGGCCCAGTGGGCTATACTGAAAGCAATAATTTGTCAGTTATTCATCTCCCTTACTCATAGGGAGAGCAATTCTTTCCAATATTGACATCTAGTCTATAAAGATTAGATGAGGATTGAACGATGCGTTGTTCTATCTCTACTCTGCTTAGAGACACAGCCCCTCGTCACAAGGGCAGTTGTAATAGGCGAATGTTTCTAGAAGTGCGGCGTTGGAATGGCATCTCAAGCCCATCTGGGATTGAAAATACGGAGAGATCGCTATGACAATGTAGAACCATAGCTACCACGCCAGAGAGCAGACTCAGACTGAAACATTGCTGGCACTGCACCTACGAGGGTCTGTCCCCTCTCCTTCGTCTTACGCGGAGTGAGGAGGGCGGCAGACCTTTTTCATGGCTGTGAAGAGAGATTTCCGTTGCCCTGACGAGGCGCATTACATAATAAGAAGGGAGTCTTCTTCATGAAAGATACTACTGAACTTACAGAAGCCACCCAGCAGGCCAAAAAAACGACCAGTCGAGCGCGGGGTCAGACACGCGCCAAAACAGAACAGGCTATACCTGCAAGCCAGGAACAGGAAGCAAGGCCAGCGACCAGGCGTCGAGCACCGGCGACTCACACTGCAACCGCAGCGCGTAGCTCTCAGGAGAATGAGCCGACAGCCCCGGCTCCTCGTACATCCCAGGAGCGCGAATCGGCGACTTCCTCGCCGCCACAGTCTCCCCCAACCCATGCTCCACGCACCACAGCGGCCCGGGGTCAGCATAGCACAACGGCATCCCGCAATAGTGGTACAGCAACTGGCGCACAACATCGCCCCGGTCAGAGTAGCGCTCATGGCAACCGCAATGGCAATGGCCAGCATGGCGACCAGCGCGCGTCCACGTCCACAGCCACTCATACGCAGCGTCCGGGACAGCATCAGCACCAGCATCCGGCACATGGTCCGGCCTCGCATCCCGCAGGGCCACAGTCATCCGGCCAGGCAGGGCAGCGCAACAGCACACACGGCACACGCGGCGGTAGCGCGACGGCCCCCGCACGCCCAACCAGCGGGCGTCCGACTCCTGCCCGCAGACCTTCCACAGCGGCTCACCGCGCTCACGACCAGCGCCAGGCCACCAGGGAGAAAATTACCGGGCCGGTGTATATCCCGCCCCAGATTGTCGTCAAAGATCTGGCGGAATTGCTGCACACTACGCCTGTTGAGGTCATCAAACTGTTGATCAAGCACAGCGTTTTTGCTAGCATCAACCAGGTTGTTGATTACGAGAAAGCGGCTATCGTCGCACAGGATCTCGGCTTCGAGCCGCACGCCAACGCGCCTGAGCAGTCACAGGGTGGTCAGGGCGAGCGTCGGCTATCAGCCAGCGAGGCGATGGATCTCACGCGCCGGGACAACAATACCGTCGTCATTCCGCCCGTCGTTACCATCATGGGCCACGTCGATCATGGGAAAACCTCGTTGCTCGACGTTATCAGGAAGACGAAGGTCGCCGCAGGCGAAGCCGGCGGCATCACCCAGCACATCGGCGCCTACCAGGTGGATATCAACGGCAAGAAAATCACTTTCCTGGACACCCCCGGTCACGAGGCTTTCACAGCCATGCGCGCACGCGGCGCCCAGGTTGCGCACATCGCTATCATCGTCATTGCCGCCGACGATGGCGTTATGCCTCAGACACGCGAGGCCATCGACCACGCCAGGGCCGCAAAGATGCCCATTATCATCGCGCTCAATAAAATTGATAAGGCCAACGCCAACCCGGAGCGCGTCAAGCAGCAACTGGCCGAAATGGAGATCCTGATCGAAGAGTATGGCGGCGATACCATCTGTGTGCCGGTCTCGGCCAGAAAGGGCGAAGGCATCGACGAATTGCTGGAGTACATTCTGCTGGTCGCCGAGGTACAGGAGATCAGAGCCAATCCCAATCGCCCGGCCAGCGGCGTCATCATCGAGGCCAAACTGGAGAAGAACAGCGGCCCCACCGCTACTGTCCTGGTACAGGAAGGAACGCTGAAAATGGGCGATAACTTCGTTGTCGGCCCTATCGCCGGTAAAGTGCGGGCCATGTTCAATGATCGCGGCAAACGCATCCAGAAGGCGCCCCCCAGCACACCGGTCAGCATCCTGGGCCTGCCAGAGGTCCCGCAGACTGGTGATCGCCTGGAAGTCACGCCAGATGAGCGCACGGCCAAACAGCGCGCGCAAGAAGAGGCAGAGAGACGCCGCAGCGAAAGCGCAGCACCGGGCCAGGTCAGCCTCGATACCCTGTATATGCAGATGCAAGAGGGGAACATTAAAGAACTGAGCATCATCCTCAAATGCGACGTGCAAGGTTCCCTCGAAGCTATCAAAAATGCGCTCTCCAAACTCGGTGAAGAGCGCCTGAAAGTACGCCTGATCCACGAAGGAATCGGTAATATCACCGAGAGCGATGTCAACCTGGCCTCCGCTTCTAAAGCCATCATCATCGGCTTCAACGTCAAAGCCGACGGCGCAGCCCAGCGTGAGGCACAGAAGAGCGGCATCGACGTCCGCTACTACGATGTCATCTACCAGTTGACCGATGACATCCAGTCAGCGCTGACTGGACTGCTAGAGCCAACGGTACGCGAGGTCATCGAAGGACACGCCGAGGTGCTACAGACCTTCTCCACCAGGAAAATTGTTATCGCCGGCTGCCGCGTTACCGATGGCAGAATCACGCGCTCTTCCGGTATCCGCGTCATGCGCGGCGGTCAGAAGATCCACGAAGGTTCTATTGCCTCGCTGCGTCGCGGCAAAGACGATGTACGCGAAGTGCTAAGCGGCTACGAATGCGGCATCGTTATCGAGGATTTCAATGCCTTCGAGATCGGCGATATCCTTGAAGCGTTCTCACATGAGCGCGTAAAGCCCGGCGCATAAAGCGCCGGGGGTGAGGCATAACATGGAGTCCAGGGGAAGAAGAGGAAAACCATGTCACACCAGTATCGACAGGCCAGACTGGCAGAACTCATCGCCGTTGAACTGAGCGACCTGCTGCGCACACGTATGAAAGATCCACGTGTGGGCTTCGCCAGTATCACGCGCGTCGAGGTCAGCGGCGATCTCCGCCATGCCAAAATCTATGTGAGCGTCATGGGTAGCAACGAGGAGCGCAGCGCCACCATGAAGGCGCTGCAACATGCCAGCGGCTTCCTGCGCCACGAACTCGCTTCGCGTATCACTTTACGTTACATGCCGGAAATCGTCTTTAAATTAGATCCCTCTATCGAAGAGGGATCTCGCATCCTCACCCTGATCCGCCAGATCGAGGAGGAGGAACAGAGAAAACAGCAGCCACCTGAGGTCGAATGAGCAACAATAGTTATCCTGCACAGCGTACCGCACTCAACCAGCAGTTAGATCCTTTGCTTGTCGAGCAGGCAATGACGCTGATTACGCCGGCTCAGCGTATTGCCCTGCTCGCGCATGAGCATCCTGACGGGGATTGCCTCGGCTCAGCACTGGGTCTGGCCCACATTCTCTGCCAGACAGGGAAATACTGCGTTCCTGCTTGCGCCGATCCGGCTCCTGCCGCTTTTTCGTTTCTGCCTGGCCTGCCAATGCTGCAAACTTCGCTGGGTGACGAAAACTTCGACCTGGTTATCGCCCTCGATGCCGGCGAACTGGAACGCTTCGGCTCGCTTTACCAGCAGCACCGCACGTTCCTCGAACGCATCCCGATCATTAATATTGACCATCATGTCAGCAGCCAGGGCTGTGGACAGGTCAACATCATCGAAACCAGCGCCGCAGCCACTGCCGAACTCCTGGTTCTCTTCCAGCAGCAGGCAGGACTGCCTCTCAGCAGAGACGCTGCCATCTGCTTGCTGACGGGCATGATTACCGATACCGGATCGTTCCAGTATACCAGCACAACCGCGCGCACAATGGAGGCCGCTGCTGTCCTGCTGCGCGCCGGGGCCGTCGCCGAAACTATCGTCAGGCCGATCTACCGCGTACGTTCCCTGACATCCGCGCGCTTTGAAGCGGCCATCATCAATAATGCACACACCGCCTGCAATGGGCGCCTCATCTGGTCCTACGCTACCAGCGAGACGCTGGCCGCTACCGGGGCTGATGCCAGCATCGACGGCAATTTCTCAGGCATGCTGCGGGATATCGAAGGTGTGCAGATCGCCGCTTTCTTCAAAAACTACGGGGAGCCACAGCAAACACGCCTCAGTCTGCGCACCGAGGCACCCTATAACGCAGCAGAGATCTGCATGCGCTTCGGCGGCGGCGGCCACGCACGCGCTGCCGGGGCTACCATTAATCTGCCTCTCGAAGAGGCGATGCGCGTCGTAATCATGGCGCTGGAACAAGAGTTGAATAAGGGGTAGGAGGAGTGAATAGCGCGATGGATGGCATTCTGGTAATCAATAAAGCGACAGGCATGACTTCCCACGACGTCGTCGCCCGCGTGCGCCGCGTGCTCAAACAGCGGCGTGTTGGACATGCCGGCACGCTCGATCCCGCCGCCAGCGGCGTTCTGCCAGTTTGCCTCGGCCAGGCCACCCGTGTTGCCGAATACCTCAGCGATAGCGGCAAAGCTTACCGCGCAGAAATCACGTTCGGCGTCGTCACCGACACAGGCGATGCCGAGGGAACTGTTATCCGCACGGCAGATAGCAGCAAACTCAACAGAGAACACATCGAGGCAGAGTTGCAGCATTTTCTCGGTCCACAGTTGCAGGTCCCGCCGCGCTTCTCCGCTATCAAACTCCAGGGCCAGCCGGCCTACAAACTCGCCAGAGCCGGCACAGAGGTCAGCCTGCAAGCACGTCCCATCGAGATTGAACGCCTGTACATCATCGACTGGCATGCCCCACGCCTGACGCTGGATATCGCGTGCAGCAAAGGTACCTATATTCGCTCGCTCGCCTATGATCTGGGCGAGCGCCTGGGCTGCGGCGCACACCTCAGCGCGCTCGTTCGCACACGCAGTGGTCCCTTCACGCTGGCCGACAGCATCACCCTTGAGCAACTTGAGGAAGCCTTCACTCACCATACCATCGGCAACTATGTCTTTCCGCCGGATAGCGCGCTCCAGCACTACCCGGCACTGCATCTTGACGAACAGACAGCGGAGCGTGTCCTGCACGGCAATGCTTTTCGCACCCCAGATAACATACAGGTGCCGTTACAACCCGGCAAGCACCTGGCCCGTATTTATAATGCCAGCGGGCAATTTATCGCTATCGCCAGCCGGGAGAGTCAGCAGCAACTCTGGCGGCCCATCAAAGTCTTTAACCTATGCTCGTGACCATACACGTAATGCGGGGACTTCCCCACAAGCAAGGTCTGTGATACTATAGTCGAGGAATAATAACAAAGAGACTCCTCTCGAAAAGAGAGAGATGACTTATGGAATACATAACAACGCTGGCAGCTCACACACCTGTAGTGCTCACCATCGGCAACTTCGATGGTATCCATAAAGGACATCAACGCTTGCTGCACGAACTGCGCACAATGGCCCGCGCCCTGAATTGTGTCCCTGCCATTGTCACGTTCCAGCCGCATACCCTGATGGTCGTGCGGCCTGACCTCTTCGTGCGCTATCTAACCACAACAGAAGAGAAGCTGGCCCTCGCCAGAACATATGGCGGAGTCGCTGACTCTATCGTCATTTCTTTTACACCACAGGTTGCCGCCATGACGGCTGAAGCGTTTCTGGACACCCTGCGCGCGCGTTTTGACCTGAAAGGACTGGTGGTAGGCGCAAACTTCAGCCTCGGCCATAACCGTAAGGGCGATGTTGCCTTCCTTGAGCACTATGGCCGGCAGCATCAGATCCAGATACACACGGTCTCTCTAGAAGAGGCAGAACACAGCCGCATCAGCAGCACACGCATCCGCGCACTGGTCAGCGAGGGCAGTATCACCGAGGCCAATGAACTGCTCGGCCATCCTCTGCTCTTCAGCGGCATGGTGATACATGGGGACCGGCGCGGCAGGCTGCTCGGTTTTCCGACCGCCAATATCCGGCCTGACGAGCACCGCCTCCTGCCGGCAGACGGAGTCTACGCCGCTCGCATCCTCGTGCCTGGCATCCCCGGCCAGCTCGATACACCCGCAAGCTCCGGCAGGCCCGCTGAGGATGCCGCGCCCCCGCGTGACTCGTCCTTGCACTCTACCGTCTATAATGGTGTAGTCAACATTGGTGTACGCCCAACGTTTAACGGACGAGAACGTGTAGTTGAAGCCCATGTACTGGACGTTGATCTCGACCTGTATGAACAATTGATCACCATTGAACTGATCGCTCGTCTAAGAGGCGAGCAGAGATTTTCGGGCATTGATGCATTGAAAGCGCAGATTACTGCTGACGTGCAACAGGCACGCCAGATTTTATCAATGTCAGGAGGGTGAGCAATTGAAAGCTCGCCAGAACCCATTATCAAAATTTGAAGCGTTTATGCAGCGCCTGGTAGAAGGGCCATTCGCCTGGCTCTTCCCGGCACGCCTGGAGCCGGTCGAATTGATGCGCAAGTTAGAGAACGCGATGGACGACAATACCCTGCTGCAAAGCGAGGGACGCCGGCTGGCGCCAACCGTGTATGACGTCTACCTGAGCATCAAAGATCACCAGCAAATTGCCGCCGGGCAAGCTGTGCTGGTGCGCGACTGGCAGAACAACCTGGTTGAGTTCGCGCGCCACCGACGCTATACTCTGCGCGCCATGCCGGTTATTCGCCTGCACGGGCAAAGTGACCTGCGGCCAGGACAGGTGCGCATCGAAACGGAAATGGGCGGGCAAGGGGGAGAGGGAGGCATAATGGAAACCCAGGCGCTCAGCGCCGAGCAGCTTGAGCAACTGCGCGCACAGATGCCGGCGCCACTGCCGGGCGGCTCAGGCGGATTCCCTGCCTACCCGGGGGCCTATCCAGGGAGCGGCCCTTCCGCTGGCCTGCCACCGGTCGCCGTGCAACTACCACCGGCCTGGCTGACCATTCTCCTGCCCCAGGGCGGACAGCAGGTCTACCGCATCGAAAAATCACTCGTCAACATCGGTCGCCAGCTCAGTAACGATATCATTGTCGAGGACAAACGAGTCTCACGCTATCATGCTCAAATCAAATATCAACCGGACGGCCAGTTCGTCATCTTCGACCTCGGCAGCACCAACGGGATTACCATTAATAATACACCGCATATGCGCCAGCATGTGCTGCGCAATGGCGACCGCTTTACGATTGGCAGCTATGATTTTTACTTTGAACGAAGGTGAGATCGGGCCGTATGCCATCAATTGACTCATTCCTTTTAATATTACGCATTCTATTCGTTGTACTGCTCTACCTCTTCCTGATGCAGGTGGTCATCGCCATTACCCGCGATCTGCGCAGAACGGCAGCGGCCAGCGCAGATATCAGCAGCAAGATTCCGCCGGTTGTAGGCCACCTGGTAGTGGTAGACAGCGGTCCCGCTTCCATCCTGCCCGGCACGAGCTTCGACCTGGCGCCACAAACCACTATCGGACGAGGCCCGACCAATACCATCACTTTGCCTGACAACTTTATCTCCGCCGAGCACAGCAGGTTGTGGTACCGCAACGGCCTCTGGTATGTGCAAGATGCCGGCAGCACGAACGGCACCTACGTCAACAACCAGCCGGCATACGAGCCGCTTCAGGCGCGTCCAGGCGATATTGTCCGTGTTGGCTACATTCAGTTTAAACTGACGCAATAAAAACAACCACCGGCCACGCTCGATCACGGTTCAATGGCCGGGCTGCTCAGGAGGATTGCTACTCTATGGCAAGTACACCAGTACGTTCATCAATGTCGGCACATTCATCAGCATCGTCCGGCATCGGCAAACGCTATCGCTGGCGAGAGTTGGGGTTACTGATCATCCCTTTTCTGTTGCTCCTGCTGGCAATGACGCAGTTGCTCATTATAAAGCTGAACGGCAACACGCAATCGTCGCTTGACCTCAAAAATTTGCCGATCATCCAGGGCCTCACTCCTATTCTTGGCCTGATCGCGGCGCTGCTGGTGATAAATATCATCCTGAGCATCTTCTTCCGCAAAGCCGATCAGATACTTCTTCCTCTCGTCGGGCTGCTCAGCGGCATCGGCGTGATCATGGCTACCCGCCTGGGGCCGTTGATCAAGGATTCCTCCCTGGGTTCTAAACAACTGGTCTGGGTCATCGCCGGCCTGCTGCTCTGCCTGGCGACCATGTTCATTCTGCGCAATATTAGCATCCTGAGCCGCTATAAATACACCTGGGTCGCTGCCAGTCTTCTCATGGTGCTGCCGAGCGTCATCAATGGCGTGCGCACCTTCGGCACCAATGCGCCCACCCGCGACATCCTGAGCATCGGGACATTTGGTCTGCAACCTTCGGAGTTGCTGAAAATCACCATCGTCATCTTCTTCGCAGCCTACCTCAGCGAGAACCGCGAAATGCTCTCGCAGGGCTACCTGCGCGTCGGACGCCTGCGCCTGCCGCCGCTGCGCCAGCTCGGTCCCCTGCTCACCATGCTTGGCCTCTCGCTAATCATCTTCCTGGTTGTACGCGACCTGGGCCTGGCTATGCTCATCTATAGCCTCTTTCTCTGCCTGATCTACCTTGCCAGCAACAAACTGGCCTATGCCATCGGCGGCCTGCTGGCTTTTGCGCTGCTGGCTTTTGTTGGTTACAGCCTGCTCGGTTATGTACGCCTGCGCTTCGCAACAGTCGGCATCAATGTTGTTGACTGGAGCCAGACCAGTGAACAGATTTACCAGCAGGGCGGCGGAGCCTACCAGGTTGTCCAGGGTCTGATCGCGGTTGCCAGCGGGGACATCTTCGGGGCAGGTCTCGGCCTGGGACACCCGGGATTTGTACCGGTCATTGCAACAGACATGGTACTGACGGCGCTCGGCGAAGAACTGGGGCTGGTCGGACTGTTCGCTATCATCGGCCTCTACCTGCTCATCATCTATCGCGGCTACCGTATCGCTATCGAGGCCACCGATCCGTTCAATCAACTGCTGGCGGCGGGCCTGACCTCGATCTTCGCCATCCAGACATTGATCATCAGCGCCGGCAATCTGAAATTCATGCCGCTCACGGGTATCCCACTGCCCTTCCTGAGCTATGGCGGCAGTTCGCTGATAGCGAACTTTATTATCGTCGGCATCCTGCTGCGCATCTCGTACAATACAGCAATAGAACGAGATGGTATGGCATAGCACACGATCAACTACGCTACCATAAGTTGCCGCCTGTTCTTTAACATGCTATACTGCCCATCAGGATGGGTCATCCTGAACATACTGTGACAGGACAGAATCGCCGGAAGATACTATGGCAGTCAAGGAATACAACATGGGCCAGTACAGGCAATGGCTTCACTACCGCACAATTGATCAACAGTTACGCTCACAGCTCTCACAACTTGAACAGGAGTTGACGCTCCTTCAGGAACGCGCCAGGCTCCTGGAGCAGGAGAGCGCCCGCGCGTCCAATCCGATCATCCAGGCACTGGCAGCCTGGCAACAGAGGCCGCAGGAACAGAGCGCCAGGCAGAATGCACAGCAGTCCATGACTCAGATGCGGCAGCCAAAAAATCGCCTCATACCAGAGCGACCGCTGCCACCGGTGACACCAGCGGTACCAGCGGTACCAGCAGAATCGGCATCACATCTGATTACTCCAGCAGAACCAGCAACAGAGAGAACAGATACAATATCTGCTGCTGGCGAAAATACGCTACAAACAGGGCAAACTACTTCAGAACCTACAGCATCGCCCGGCGGACCCGAAGCTGCATCATTCCCTCCACCAGACTGGAACAGCCTGCCTGCTTTCTATGCGCTAGAATTGCCAGCATCCAAAGATCTACCGTTCAAACCCTCCTCACTCATTCCATTGCCTGCACTGCCAGCCACACCCGTCCCCGACGCACCCCTGTCGCCAGCCGGGCCGGCGCTGCCCGGCGGAGAGCACGGTGAAAGCGCGCCACAGCTTACGCTTCCTCCCTGGCTGCGCAATGCCTTCCCTGCTTCTCAAGGTCCGACTGATCAGCAGAGCGTACGCACAAACAAACTGGTCCAGCGCTGGATCGAGCGCTGGGGTCAGCGGGAATCGCAACAGCCGGAACAGCCGGAGCAGGATCGCTCTTCTGAAGTAGAAAGTCAGGGAAAAATTCCATGAAAGAAGCCCAGATCAGCGGCCATCTCTCTCTCACCCATACAGATACGCCCACCCCCCACACACAGTCGTGGTCTCTTTCACCGCACGCCTCACCGTCCGCCGGTGAGGTTTTCGCCCGGCTACGGCCAGAGGATGTCGAACAGTTCTACCACAGCTACCAGATCTGGACGCTTCAGCAGCAGTTCGCTCCTTTACAGGACCGGATCGAAAAGCTCAAAAAGCAAATTGAGGAGAACGCTCAGCGCATGCGCGAAGTCGAGCCAGGCCCGCTAGCCCTTTCGGTACTGGCGCAGTTGCAGGCCAGGGGCGTCGATGACCTCGATCTGCTCGACCGCCTGCTTGAGCGCGGCGAGATCTGGCTTGATCACACTTTGCAGTTGCTTACACGCTGCGAACAACTGGGCGTCATCGGCGAGAGCTACAGCCGGTGGTGCGAACATGCGCTGGAAGGCGCCTACGACTGGATCGACTCAATGGATCAAGCCTCAACAGAACCACACGAGATCGTCACCACGCCGGCTGATACACATGGTGTGGCAACCGAAGAAGAGCTGTTACAGAAACTCATGAGCGAAGAGGATGAAGAAACAACAAAAATAGCTGCTGCCCCCTCTCGCAGAATCACTAACCCACTCCCACACCCCAGAATCACCGTCCCCCTGCACGCCAGAATCACTCGTCCCCTGCCACCAGCCATCACACCACTTCCTACCGAAGAAATCACCGGTGAAGAAATTTCCACGAGAGACGCCGGCGACGACACAGAAACGGATGGTGAGGTTTCCGCACCAGAATCAGCAGAGATGCCACAGACTCCCACCCCCTTTCCTGCGCCTGTACCCCTCATACTCCAGACCACCAGCGAGGAGGATGAACACGCTCTTCCCCCCGTCTCATCACCGGATACTGCTCCTTCGGCTGCGCAACTCTCCCACAACGAATGTAACGAACAGGAAAATAAGCTACAGGAGCAATACACGAGAGAACCAGAGGGAAAGCAGGATGAAAAGAATGGCGAAAACAAAAGCAGCGGCCCACTCTCCACACTCCCTGTTCAAGGTGAAGCGGAGAGAAGGCCAGAAGCAGCGCAGATCGCGTCTGCGCGCCAGAGCTTCTTTGCGCGCCTGCTGGCAGGCTTCAGGAAGAAGTAGCCAGCAGGCGCCAGCGCAGAGCTTACAGGGCTACAGGCCGATGCACACCGCCTTCACTTCGGTGTAGTTCCTCAGCACCTCATGCCCCATCTCGCGGCCCCAGCCACTCTGTTTGTAGCCACCAAAGGGGAGTGCCGCATCAAAGACGTTATAACTGTTAATCCAGACCGTGCCGGCGCGCAGGTGAGCGGCCAGGCGGTGCGCCTTGCTGATATCTTTCGTCCAGATGCCAGCAGCCAGGCCGTACACCGTATCGTTGGCGGCAGGCAGAACCTCATCCACGTCTTTGAATGGCAGCGCCACCGCCACAGGACCGAAAATCTCTTCCTGGACAACCTTCATATCCTGCCGCGCGTTTACCAGTACCGTCGGCTCGACGAAGTAGCCTTTCTCTCCGTATCTGCGCCCTCCACACAGCGCCTGCGCTCCTTCCTGTAATCCCGACTGGAGATAACCGGTGACGCGCGCAAGCTGCTCATCAGAGACAAGCGGCCCCATTTGCGTCGCCGGGTCAAAACCAGGCCCAAGCTTGATTTTCTTCGCTTCCTCTGCCACCCCTTCCACCACCCGGTCAAAGAGCGACTGCTCCACATAGAGACGGGAGCCAGCACAGCAGCACTGCCCGTGATTGAAGAAGATGGCGCTGGCCGCGCCTGCGATAGCCACCTGCGGATCAGCGTCCTTAAAGACAATGTTCGGCGACTTGCCGCCCAGCTCCAGCGATACTTTCTTGAGATTGCCTGTCGCAGCCTGCACAATGAGCTTGCCTACCTCGGTCGAGCCGGTAAAGGCGATTTTATCGACATCGGGATGAGCCGCCAGCGGCGCTCCTGCCTCTTCTCCATAGCCAGGAACGATATTGACAACCCCTGCCGGAAAGCCTGCTTCCTGGATCAACTCGCCCAGGCGCAGCGCAGAGAGCGGCGTCTGTTCTGCCGGCTTCAACACAATCGTGCAGCCCGCCGCCAGTGCGGGACCGAGCTTCCAGGCAGCCATTAGCAACGGGAAATTCCAGGGAATGATCTGTCCCACGACACCCACCGGCTCGCGCACCGTATAGGCGAAATATTGATCGGGTGAGGCGAGCGAGAGCGGAATGGTGTTGCCTTCCAGCTTGCTCGGCCAGCCAGCCATATAGCGGAAAAGGTCGGCAGCCAGGGGAATATCAGCCACACGAGCTACTGCCAGCGGCTTGCCGTTATCCAGTGATTCGAGCTGCGCAAACTCCTCACCATTCTTCTCAATTAGATCCGCCAGTCGCGTAATCAGGCGGCCTCGTTCTGAAGGAGACATCGAGCGCCAGGGTCCTTGCTCGAACGCCTTGCGTGCTGCCCGCACCGCACGGTCGATATCCTCTTTCTCTCCACGCGCTACTTGCGCTATCACTTCGCCGGTGGCTGGATCATAGACAGGGAAAGTCTTTCCAGAAGCCGCTTCTACCCACTGACCATCAATAAGCATTTTACGGGGAGAAGCAATGAACTGTTGTACCGATGGAGCTACCGGAATTG
This sequence comes from Ktedonobacteraceae bacterium, assembly GCA_014896635.1. The sequence goes on along the minus strand of JADBKA010000008.1, from coordinate 9,306 downwards.
CGGCATCAGAAAGGGCCATAAACTGTACTCTCCTTTGTACACGTGACTAGAAGTGACAACACCTCATCCTCATAGGACGAATAAAACGGACATTGAAGGATGCTGCATCAGTGCAGCAGATACACTGAAACGACCGGTCGCCTCGCAAGGTCTTTCCTGACAAGTATTCCAACAGGTATTCCAGACAGGCACCTGACCAGAGATGCCAGCTGCAGAAAGGCAGTATCCATTATGAGCCTGGCACCAGGCCAGCAGAGCTTCGCCGGTGATAAAGCGCGCATCTCACAGGACAAAGCCTCTAACTCAGTAATTGAATACTCATAATTTGAGTATAGTAAAAAGACTGGCAGAAGTCAAGAGGTTACGCTCAAAGCGCCTCAGATACTTGACAATCCGCAATCCATTAAGTACACTTGCTGGTAAAGTATCTATGAGTAGAAAGCGGGGAAAGTAATGCGCCGCATCAGTAGTCCTGCCCGCTTCGATCATCTCACCTCTTCCTTTGGAAAGGACAGCAACGACATGGAGTGCCAGCATAGCTCATTTCAGCAGAGTATGCTTCTCTGTGCTTACCATGTACGCACCATTATTACCGTACACGGGCGCATGTCGCTGTCCTCTTCACCGCTCCTCGTTCGACATACCGAATAAGCCGGCATAACGAACGCAACAGTATTCACAGCACAGACAGGGGGGACGCAGGCGACATCACCTGCGTCCCCCGCTTTTTTGTTCTCTGCGATTGGACGGTTCCATTTGCAGAGTAGTAAGCAGCATAGGAGGCGAAGATGTCTATTATTGAGATTGATAGCTTGAGTAAGGTGTTCAGAAGGCGCGAGCGCGGCGCTGGCATTTATGGTTATTCTCGGTACGCTGGCCTTCTTCGTAGGCAACACAGAGGGGACGGTCAACCAGATGTTCGGCGCGTTGATCTCATTCTCAACGTATCCGATGGACATTTTCAATGGTTTTGTGCGCGTATTATTATTCACGGTCCTGCCGGCGGGCTTCATCTCGTATATCCCGCTGCAACTGCTGCATCGCTTTAGCTGTCCGCTGTTTGGGGGTATCCCCCGAAAAACTCTCTTTTCCTCTTTTTCTCCTTTTGGAGAGGAGTGAGGGGACTTTGCAACAGCTCTGGACCCCCATTCTGGCAAATTGACGCCGGAGCGAGTCAGGCGTATACTGGAGGCAAGCTTCACGGAGGTCAACAGTGCTATTTGAAGAGTACGCCAGAGAGAATCCGGTCCATAGTCCGATACGCACCCAATACTTGCAGATAAAACAGCAGCACCCGGATGCCATCCTTTTTTTTCGCATGGGCGACTTCTATGAAATGTTCGACGACGACGCTGAAATCGTCGCACGCGAACTGGAACTTGCCCTCACGCGCCGCGATTTTGGACGCGGCGAGAAAGCCGCAATGGCCGGCATCCCTCACCATGCGGCAGATGGTTATATCGCTCGTCTTGTGAGCAAGGGTTACCGCGTGGCGATCTGTGAGCAGGTCAGCGATCCGTCGCTGGCAAAAGGCATCGTTGACCGCGAAGTCGTGCGCGTCGTCACCCCCGGCACCATCATTGACCCGGCGCTGCTGGCGGCCAAACGCAATAACTTTCTGGCCGGCGTTGTAGTAGGACGCGACGCCATCGGTATCGCCTATATCGACATTACCACCGGCGAGTTCGCCACCACCCAGTTCAGCACTCCCGAACCGGAGCTGGCTCTGCAACAGGAGATCGCCCGCGTCGGGCCGGCAGAGGTGCTTGTCGAAGCTCACTTCAGTCGCCAGGGCAGCCGCAAGAAACGCTGGCTCGCCGCCATCATGAGCGAGAAGCAAGTCACCAGGCTCGGTAGCAACGGCAATGCAAACGCCGAAATCCCGCAACTTGACGAGGACGACGAAGAAGATGACGACTACGCACCGCTCGTCCGCCTGCTCTCAGGAGTCGCCGGCCACGTCACTCCCTACGACGCGCGCTATTTCGCAGAAGACGATGCGCGCCATCGTTTGCTCAAACAATTCAACGTCGCCTCGCTGGAAGGCTTCGGCTGCGCGCACCTGCCACTCGCCATCCGCGCCGCCGGCGCAGTCCTGGCCTATGTGCAGGAGACGCAGAAGAATCTTCTGCAACAGCTCACCGCGCTGGAAACCTACCACACCAGCAACTTCATGACACTTGATCCCTACACGCGCCGCAACCTCGAACTTTTCGAGACCGGGCGCAGCGGCTCCACAAAAGGATCGCTGCTCTGGGTGCTTGATCGTACACGCACTCCTATGGGTGGACGCCTGCTGCGTCGCTGGATCGGCCAGCCACTACTCGACATCAGCCAGATCCAGCAGCGCCAGCAGATCGTCGGCGAGCTGATCGGCGCGTCCCTGCTCCAGGCTCAACTGGCAGAATCGCTGAAGAAGGCCGGCGACATCGAGCGCCTGATCAATCGCGTACGCCAGCGCATCGCCACGCCGCGCGATATCACTGCCCTTGCCGGGGGCCTGCGCTGCGCCGCCGAGATTCGCGTCAGCCTGAGCGACATAGACGCCGCGCGCGCTCCCGCGCTTGCCCACCTGCTCCATCAACTTGCTGATAACGACGATATCATTGAACTGATTGAGCATGCCATCGTTGACGATCCGCCGGCCAGCGTCAACGATGGCGGCATCATCCGGCCCGGCTTCAGCAGTGAGCTGGACCAGTTGAAGGAGGCTTCACAGAACGGCAAGCAGTGGATCGCTCAACTGGAACAGCGCGAGCGCCGGCGCACCGGCATCAGCACCCTCAAAGTCGGCTTCAATAAAGCTACCGGTTACTACATCGAGGTCACAAACTCAAACCTCTCCCGTGTCCCGCCCGAATACCTGCGCCGCCAGACGCTCACAAACTGCGAGCGATACATCATCCCCGAACTCAAGGAACATGAAACGCTCGTCCTCAATGCGCAGGATCGCATCAATAAAATGGAGAACGAGTTTTTTGTGCAGTTGCGCTCGGACATTGCAGTCCATGCATCAGACCGCATCCTCGCTACGGCTCGCACGCTGGCCGAGATCGACGTCTACCTGAGCCTGGCCGAAGTCGCCGCGAAGTATCACTATTGCTGCCCGCAACTCAACGACGGCGATACGATCCATATTGTGGCCGGACGCCATCCCGTCGTCGAGCAAACGCAAGCAGAAACACCTTTTGTTCCCAATGACGCGCACCTCTCCACCGATGAGGCGCAGATCAGCATTATCACCGGCCCGAACATGGCCGGCAAATCGACCTACCTGCGCCAGGTGGCGTTGATCGTGCTAATGGCGCAGATCGGCAGCTTCGTTCCCGCCGAATCGGCCACCGTTGGCCTGGTGGACCGCATCTTCACGCGCATCGGCGCGCAGGACGACCTGGCAACCGGGCAGAGCACCTTTATGGTGGAGATGGTTGAAACCGCCAACATTCTGCACCACGCCACGCCGCGCAGCCTGGTCATCCTCGACGAGATCGGGCGCGGCACCAGCACCTATGACGGCCTTGCTATCGCCCGCGCCGTTGTCGAATACCTGCACAACAATCGGCGCTGCGGCGCGCGCACGCTGTTTGCCACTCACTATCACGAACTGGTCGAAGTGGCACAGTTGCTGCCGCGTATTCGCTGCCTGAACGTGGCCGTCACCGAAGAGAACGGGGAAGTCGTCTTCCTGCGCAAGATTGTGCCGGGCGGCGCCGACCGCAGCTACGGTGTCCACGTCGCACAGCTCGCCGGCATCCCCCGTCCCGTCATTCACCGCGCCCAGGAAATCCTGGAAGAGCTGGAACGCAAAGGCGAAGCCAGAACACGCCGCAAGGCCATGCGCGACATCACCATGCCCACCGCCTGGCAGATGACGCTCTTTGCCGCCGAACCACATCCTCTGATCGAGGAGATCAAACACCTGGCTATCGACGAACTGACACCCATCGAGGCTATCAGCAAACTCTATGAGTTGCAGCAGAAAGCCCGCCGCGACTACTGAGTTTCCCAATCCTGCCAGGCACAATTCCGTCACTGGAATAAAGCCTGGCCGCATTGTGGTATTCTCTAGTAGAGATATATTAGTGTATAAATTACAATAAACCAGTGAGTTACCTGGAGGATTGATGACAACACAACAGACAACCGCGATTGACCAGCACACGCTTGAGCAACTCTGCATTAACGCAATTCGTGTCCTCGCTATGGATGGCGTACAGAAAGCCAATTCCGGCCATCCTGGCACCGCAATGGCACTCGCACCCCTGGCTTATGTCCTCTGGACGCGCATCATGCGCTATAATCCGCATAATCCTTCCTGGCGCAACCGGGATCGTTTTATTCTCTCAGCCGGGCATGCATCCATGCTTATCTACAGTATGCTCTACCTCACTGGATATGATCTGCCGCTGGAAGAGCTGAAAAACTTCCGCCAGTGGGGCAGTCGCACGCCGGGCCATCCCGAATACGGCCATACAGCGGGCATTGAGACCACCACCGGACCGCTCGGACAGGGCTTCGCCAATGGTGTTGGCATGGCAATTGCGGCGCGCTTCCTTGCCAGTCGCTACAACCGTCCCGGCCATCAGATCATCGACCACTACATCTATGCGATTGCCAGTGACGGCGACCTGATGGAGGGTGTCGCATCTGAAGCAGCATCGCTGGCCGGCCACCTGCGACTTGGCCAGCTCATCTACTTTTACGACGACAATCACATCACCATTGAGGGCAAAACCGACCTGGCTTTCAGCGAGGATGTTGGTAAACGCTTTGAGAGCTATGGCTGGCATGTCCAGCATATTGAGGATGTCAACGACCTGCACGCGCTGGAGCAGGCCATCCGCGCCGCCCAGGCAGAGACGGAGCGTCCCTCGCTGATCATCACGCGCACTCACATCGGCTACGGCAGTCCACACAAGCAAGATTCGCACAAGGCGCATGGCGAGCCGCTTGGGGCTGAAGAAGTAATCCTGACCAAACGCAATCTGGGCTATCCTTCCGAAGAGCCGTTCTTTGTTCCCGCAGAGGCGCTGGCCTTCTATCGCCAGGCCATCGAGCGTGGCGAGGCACAGGAGCAAGCGTGGAACGAACAGTTCGCAGCTTACGCCGCTGCCTATCCTGAACTGGCCGCCCAGTTTGAGCGTGAGATGCGGGGAGAACTACCGGAAGACTGGGACAGCGAGTTGCCGGTGTTCAAAGCCGGCGAGGCGCTGGCAAGCCGCGCCGCCTCCGGCAAAACACTCAACGCCATCGCCCCCAGACTGCCGAACCTGATCGGCGGGTCCGCCGATCTTGCACCCTCAACGAATACTTACATGCAGGGACAGGGGGATTTCGGTCCCATCGAAAATGGTCGCAACATGCATTTTGGCATCCGCGAGCACGCGATGGGGAGCATCCTGAATGGCATGGCACTCTACGGCGGCGTCATTCCGTTTGGCGCGACCTTCTTGATCTTCTCCGATTACATGCGCCCGCCGATGCGCCTGGCCGCGCTCATGGGCCTCAAGACTATCTATGTTTTTACACATGATAGTATCGGCGTCGGCGAAGACGGTCCCACGCACCAGCCTGTCGAGCAACTGGCAGCCTTGCGTGCCGTCCCCGGCCTGACCCTGATCCGTCCGGGCGACGCCAATGAGACGGTAGCCGCCTGGCGCGTCGCTATTACGCACAAAGGCCCGGTCGCGCTGGTTCTGACCCGCCAGGCGCTGCCCACGCTGGATCGCACCCATCTTGCGGATGCTGACAACCTTGCACGGGGAGCTTACGTGTTGCTCGACAGTGAGCGAACGCCCGAATTGATCCTGATTGCCAGCGGCTCCGAACTCTCCCTGGCAGTCGAGGCGGCCATGCAACTGCGTCAGGATGATATTGCCGTTCGTGTAGTAAGCATGCCCAGTTGGGAACTGTTTGAGGAGCAGAGCGCAGCCTATCAGGAAGCAGTCCTGCCACAGGGCGTCACTGCCCGCCTGGCGATTGAAGCGGCTTCTCCGCTCGGCTGGCAACGCTATGTTGGCAGAGAAGGAGATACCATTACCATTAATCGCTTCGGCGCCTCGGCTCCCGCAAAAGTGCTCTTTCAGCAGTATGGTTTCACTGTTGCAGCTATCGTTGAGCATGCAAAGATCCTCATAAAGAAGGCATAATAAAGAGAGAATGGATGGACCTCACGGTCCGAAAATAAGGAGATGACTATGAGCAATCCACTGCTAGAGCTACAAAAATATGGACAAAGCGTCTGGTACGACAATATTGACCGCGCCCAGCTTGTGAGCGGCCAGTTCAAGCAACTGCTGGACGAAGACGGTGTTGTCGGTGTCACCGCCAATCCCACCATCTTCGATAAATCCATCAGTTCCGGCCACGCCTATGACGAGCAGATGACACAGCTCATCAAAGCCGGCAAGGGGACCGGCGACATCTACGAGGCGCTGGTCATCCAGGATATTCAGACAGTTGCCGACCTGCTACGCCCGATCTACGAGCGCACCGCTGGCAAAGATGGCTACGTCAGCCTTGAGGTTTCGCCCGATCTGGCCTACGACACAGAAGGAACCATCAACGAGGTACACCGCTTCTGGCAGATGGTGGATCGCCCGAACCTGATGATCAAAATACCCGCCACCCCGCAGGGCCTGCCTGCCATCCGCCAGTGCCTGAGCGAAGGCATCAACATCAACATTACCCTGATCTTCTCAATTGAGACCTATCGCCAGGTTGCCGAGGCATACCTGGAAGCCCTGGAAATACGCAATGGCGAGGGGAAAGACATCAGCGGCATTGCCTCGGTCGCCAGCTTCTTCGTGAGCCGCGTCGATACCCTGGTCGATAAACTGCTCGACGAGAAGATCAAAGCCACAACCGATACCGCCGAGCAGCAGAAACTCAAAGATCTTCAGGGGAAAGCCGCCATCGCTAACGCGCGTCTCGTCTACCGCGACTTCAAACAGATCTTCAACAGCCCGCGCTTCGAGTCGCTCAAGCATGCCGGCGCGCACGTCCAGCGGCCTCTGTGGGCCAGCACCAGCACAAAAAATCCGGCCTACCGCGATGTCCTCTATGCCGAAGAACTGATCGGACCCGACACGGTTGATACTATGCCGTTCGAGACGATTCAGAAGTTCCGCGATCATGGCCGCGTGCGCTACAGCGTCGAGGATGATCTGGAGCAGGCGCGCCTGGTGTTTGACGAACTGGAGAAAGTGGGCATCCACTACGACCAGGTCACGCAGCAGTTGCAGGACGAGGGCGTGCAGAAATTCGCCGATTCCTTCCACCAGTTGTTCGCTGGCATTGATAAGAAGAAACAGGCCATTCAAGAAAGCGTGCGCTGACAACTGGCAGGAGAGAACGAGAGAAAAAGAGACAGTAAGGAGAAACGTATGGATATCGGCTTTATCGGACTGGGACGTATGGGAGCGAACATGGTGCGCCGCCTGCTGCGCGATGGCCACCGTGTCGTGGCCTGGAATCGTACAGCATCCAAAACCCAGGAAATCGTCACCGAAGGCGCCGAAGGCGCCTACTCGCTTCAGGAACTGGCTGAGAAGCTCCAGACGCCACGTACCGTCTGGGTCATGGTGCCGGCGGGCCAGGCCACCGACGAGATGATCAACGATCTCGTGCCTCTGCTGAGTCGGGGGGATATCATCATCGACGGCGGCAATTCTAACTACAAAGACTCCATTCGTCATAGCAAAGAACTGGCCGAGAAGGGCCTGAATTTCATGGACGCCGGCACCAGCGGCGGCGTGTGGGGATTGCAGGTGGGCTACTGTATGATGGTAGGCGGCGAGCAGGCAGTATTCCAGCACGTCGAGCCGATTCTTAAGAGCCTGGCACCTAAAGACGGCTACCTGCACTGTGGTCCTGCCGGAGCAGGACACTTTGTCAAAATGGTACACAATGGGATAGAATATGGATTGATGCAGGCGTATGGCGAGGGCTTTGAAATCTTGCAGGCCAGCCAGTACGACTTCGACCTGCGCGCGATTGCCCACCTGTGGAACCAGGGCAGTGTTGTGCGTTCCTGGCTGCTCGAACTCGCAGAAAGGGCTTTCGCAGAAGACCGCGACCTTTCTCGTATCAAAGGCTATGTAGAGGACTCCGGCGAAGGCCGCTGGACTGTCCAGCAGGCCATCGACACCAACGTCCCGGCACCGATTATCACGCTCTCCCTGCTTGAACGCTTCCGTTCACGGCAGGACGAATCCTTCAGTGCCAAGGTGCTCGCGGCACTGCGCAATCAGTTTGGAGGACACGCAGTCAAAGCAGCGGATGATAGTAACAACAGATAGTAACAAACTTCACAATACAGTAGGAGATTTCGCATGCCTCAGCGTAGTGTAGTAGAGGCGCCCAACCCTTTTCGTGAAGGACTACGGATCAAACCGGGTCTGGAGCCGTGCGTCATGGTTATCTTCGGTTCAACCGGAGACCTGACACACCGCAAGCTGCTGCCGGCGTTGTATAATCTGGCCCTCGAGCACCCTCTGCCAGCGGGCTTCTCGGTGGTAGGATTCGCACGACGTCCCTACAACGACGAGATTTTCCGCCAGCAGGCGCTCGAATCGATCAATGAATTTTCACGTCAGAAGCCGGTCAATCCCCAGGTGTGGGAGAGCTTTGCTTCTGGCATCTTCTATCTCCAGTCCGATTTTCATGACCCGGCAGGCTATGAAAAGCTTACCACGCTCCTCAACAAGCTTGATCAGGAACGCGGCACCAGCGGCAACCGCATTTTTTACCTCTCAACCCCCCCAAGCCAGTATCCCGAAATCATCCAGAATCTGGGCGCGGCGGGCTTGAACAGGAACCGCAAGGGCTGGACGCGCATCATCGTTGAGAAGCCTTTCGGCCACGATCTGAACTCGGCCCGCGAGCTGAATCGTCTGATCGGGAGAGTTTTTAAAGAGGAGCAGATTTACCGCATCGACCACTACCTGGGTAAAGAAACGGTTCAGAACATTCTGGTATTCCGCCTGGCAAATGGCATCTTTGAACCAATCTGGAATCAACACTACGTCGATCATGTGCAGATCACCGTTGCAGAGAACATCGGCATCGAGGGCCGCGCCAGCTATTATGAAGAGGCAGGCGCGGTCCGCGACATGGTGCAGAACCACATGCTGCAACTACTCACTCTGGTCACGATGGAGCCACCCGTTGCCTTCGATGCTAACTCTGTGCGTGATGAAAAGGTCAAAGTCCTGCACGCCCTTCAGCCACTGACCGGGCGAGATGTCATCATGAACACAGTACGCGCGCAGTACAGCGCCGGCTTGGTCGGGGGCCAGCAGGTAA
>JADBKA010000288.1 GCA_014896635.1 Ktedonobacteraceae bacterium | reverse complement strand
AGGCTCTGTGCATCGAAGTCGATAGGAAGAAACGTGACCTGCTGCGGCAGTCGGCCAAAATGTTTATACAGCTTCTTCTTTTTGTCTTCTTGCACGGATGGGTGGTCCACTTCAAACACACGCGCGTGCTCCATCCCGGCCAGGCGATAGGGGCGCGTATCCAGCCCGGCGCCCAGGATCACCACCTGCTCGATCCCTTGCGAGAGGGCATCTCGAACGGCATCGTCGATAAAACGTGTCCGCGAAATCTGGACACCGTAAATTCCTGGTGTAATGGCACCCATTTGCTGAATCGCCAGATTGCGCATGCTTTTGAGCTGCATCAGTGCCTGGATAAGGGCGCCAACCAGATCTTTAACCAGTGGATCGTAAAACAGCCGGATGTTCTCGGGCTGATACTGTTCGATCAACCGACAGGTAGCAGCCCCAAGCGATGTATTGCTCAGTTGATTGGCCATCAGGAACCTCACTTACTCCTGGTTGCTCTTTACTCAATCATAAACCGAGTCTCGGTTTATGATTACAAAGAGTATAGCTCAGAAACGAAACGCCGTCAAGAGGAACACGAGCACAACCATTGAACTTCGTCTGTGCTGGCCGAATGACCTGGCTTGTCCTGGGTCATGCATGATGCTGGTGATATGACCTGTCTCATATCAGCCGCAGCCCTTGAAAAAAGTTCCTCCCTCATGAGTTTATTCTCTGAGAGACTATTCTGATGCTACAATAGTTTTGGTGAATGCTCTATCTCAGTTTTAAGGAGGGCGCATGGACAACGAAATCGCGGGCCTCGACTGGTCCAACGACCGTATCATCCCGGCTTTTCAGGCTCTCCAGCATCTCGATATCTACGATATAAGAGGCGCTTCCTCGGATACGCGGCTCACAGTGACAACGCTGGCAGGCATCATCAATCGGCCTCAGCCGCTGGTCTACCTTATCACTCATGGCGACGACGCTTTCTGGCTACGCCAGACTCTCAGTGCGGTACCTCAGACGCTTTCGCCAGCGCAAGGCGATGAAGTGTTACACACACTGCTCACCGCTTACCGCGCGCGCATTCGTGGCCTGATTATTTATGATCCTGCATTGATCGATACGGTGAACGTGGCAACAGTGCTGGCAGGTCTGCGGGAAAGCATCGTCGTCTCGCCTGCGCAGGCACAGGTTCTGCAAGAAACCTACAAGTTGCCGGTGCTGGCGGATCTGCGCGTCTATGGCTGGCGTACGCGGCTCCAGGCGTATCGCTGGGCGCAGCAGATTCTGCTGCCGGGCTGCTCCCGCCGCCTGGTGGCAGGATTGGACCCGGCCATTACGACCGGCCTGCGTTCATTTCTGGTTGCTACACGCACGTTCGTCTACTGGCTGGACTCGCGTAAGTACCTGCCTGAAGCAGGGGATGGACTGCTCTCGGAGCGCACAGTAATGCAGCAAATCCTGGCAGCTTACCCGGCGGGAACGCCGCATCTCGGCTGGTTCATTGACGAGAGCAGCGGCGTCAACCTGACCTCTCTGGCGGCACAACCTGTGCTGGCATCTGATTACTTCACTAACCTGGAAGTATGGGCTGCCTGGCAACCATCATTTTCTCCCCCTGAGAGCGTGCAGGAGCATATGCCAGCCATCGAAAATAAAATCTATCTTTCATTCACGATCAGCGACGGGGATAATCTCCAATATTGCCAGCATCGCCTGATGCACCTCTGGCGGGATAGCTTACGCGGCTCGCTGCCGATAGGCTGGACGCTCTCTCCGGTGCTTTTGCAGGCAGCTCCCGCAATGGCCGCTTATTACAGGACAACCGCTACAGCAAATGATGAGCTGATTGCTGCTCCCAGCGGAGCCGGCTACATCTTTCCTTCACACTGGCCCGTTGAGCAGGTCACACCGTTCCTTCAACGAACAGGTCCTCTCATGCAATTGCTAGGGATGCAAACGCTTGAAGTGCTCGACACGACGTTCTGGCAAAGCTCAGGTCTGCCGTTTATTTCCGATATCAGACTGACCGGCATGACCTTTACGGATCATGACAGGCAGGTGCGCTTTGCACAGGGCCTGATGCCATATGGACTGCGCGGCATCCTGAGCGGCGCTGGCATCGTATGGCCGCACCGGGAGAAGATAGGCGACATTCCCCTGTATCACAATCTGGGGCTGGCGGGCAGCGTCGGGACGGCGCTGGCATTAATCAGGTTCGCCGCGCTGACCCACCCCCGGCGGCCTCTGTTCCTGAACGTCTATATACTCGCCTGGTCGCTTGGCCCGACCGATCTCAAACAGGTTGTGCAGCAACTCGGCGGCGATTATGTAGTGATACTGCCACGCACTCTACTAGCGATGCTGGCGAAGACGCTCTAGTTGATGATATTCTACTGTCATGCAGATAGATTCCATTGACCACCTGGTTCTGACAGTAAGAGATATCGAAGTTACCTGCACGTTCTATTCGCAGGTACTTGGTATGCAGATCGTGACATTTGGTAACGGACGCAAAGCTTTGCAGTTTGGCAGCCAGAAGATCAATCTGCATGAAGCTGGCAAAGAATTCGAGCCGAAAGCCCTGACACCTGTGCCAGGCTCAGCCGATCTCTGTTTCATTACACCACTCCCGCTGCAACAGGTGATTGCACACCTGCAAAAGCACAATGTGGCGATTGTTGAGGGACCGGTGCTTAGAACCGGGGCCAGGGGGACGATAGAATCGGTGTACCTGCGTGATCCCGATGGCAACCTGCTAGAAATCTCGAATTATATTTCTTAAGATAGAGCCGGAGGGAGTTGAAGAAACTCCCTCCAGTTTCATACTAAGGGCTGTGTTACTCGGTATTTTTCACGCCTTGTAACACCTCAAACAGGAACCACTTGCGGCGCTCGGTCTGGTCAATAATAATCTCTAGCTCGCTGGCCGTCGCAAAATCGCGGCATTTCTCGCAGACCTCGTGCGCTGCCCGCTGCGCCTGAGCCAGGTGGTTATTATCTTCCATCAAGCGGCGCACCATCTCACCCGCTGGCACAAATTCGTCGTTGTCGTCTTTAATCGTCTGCAACTGGCTGATGTGCGAGATCGAGCGGATGGTCGTGCCACCGATGCGACGCACGCGCTCGGCCATCGTGTCGATAGAGGAAAGAATAGCTTGCGCATGCTCATCAAAGAGCAGATGATAGTCGCGGAAATGCGAACCTGACAGGTGCCAGTGGAAATTCTTTGTCTTGACGTACAGTGCGAAACTATCGGCAATTAACGGATTCAGCGCCTCCGTTATCTGCCTGACCTCATTCTCCTTCAGATCGGTCACGGTCGCTAGTTGCGATGGTGCCGGATATGTTTTGACGGCAGTCTTTGTCGTTGCCATGCGAAACCTCCTCAAGGTATCTGTTCAGGACGAAAAAACAGGTTCTATTAGCTTGTTAAAGTTTCATGTGGAACCTGCAACTGATGGATAAAATGTGATACTCGTTTGTCTTCTCCAACTATGACACGCTGGATGCAGCGAATTGGCTACATCCTTTCCCGATCAGAGGGATTGGTGAAAGAATCATGCAGCTTTTCCCTGACATGGTATCCTTGCGTTTGATGCGACTGCCCACGTACAATGAGAAGTGCAATCTGTGCAAATATTATGCAGCGAAAGGTGCAGCTTTATGCTCGATTTTTCCCTCACAGAAGAGCAGGAAGAGATCCGCCGCCTGGCACATATGCTGGCGGTAGAGCAGTTACGGCCTCAAGGACGATCTGCCGAGAAGAGCGGTGATATTGCCCCGGCACTGATGCAAACGCTGGCACAAACGGGTTTGACCACGCCTTTTCCTGAAATATATGGGGGTTCGGGGGATCTGAAAGCAATCACCTATGTGGTGATTGCAGAAGAACTGGGATTCGGCGATGGGGGTCTGGCGCTGAATATTATCGGCTCGATGATGGGTCCGCTGACGGTGGCCCTGGCCGGCGATGAGCAGCAGAAGAATGCATATATTCCTCCTTTCTGCGATAGCAGAAAAGGCGCTGATGAGCGTGGTAGCCTGGCTTTTGCCGAACGCAGCGGGGGCTATGCCGTTGGTGACATTAGTGCCACTGTGCGATTCGATGGGGAGCAGTACATCATCAACGGCACCAAACGCGATGTGGTACACGGGAATCGGTCGAGGCCGCGTGTCGTATTGTTGCGCCAGGAGCACACAACGGGGGATGAGGGCATCGGCGCGTTCCTGCTGCCTGCTGACCTCACAGGTCTGGAAATCATACCGGATACCCACAAACTCGGCTTGCTGGCGGCGCCGACTGTCTCGTATATTTTTCACGATGTTCGCCTGCCCGCAAGTATGTGCCTGGGCGGGCCTGGTGAGGCGGGTAAGGCGGGTAAGGCGGGTAAGGCGGGCAGTGATGGCGCGCTGCGTGCTGCGGCTCTCTATGCTCTCCTGCGAGGCGGCATCGCCTGCGGCATGGCGCAAGCCGCGCTCGAATACGCCGGGGGCTACGCGAAAGAACGCATCGCTTTTGGCAGGCCGATAGTCTCTTACCAGGGGATCGCCTTTATGCTGGCGGAAATGGCGATGAAGCTTGACGCGGCACGCCTGTTGCTGTGGCATGCCGCCGTGAACTGGGATCACGCAGTTGATAGCGCAAGAACCATTCATGACGCTGAAGCCGCGCAGTATCAAGCGTTAAACATTGCGAAGTCGGCGACAACCGATGCCATCCAGATCATGGGCGGAGCCGGTTTCATCCAGGACCATCCAGTCGAGATGTGGATGCGCAATGCAGCGGCAATGGAGTAAAAGACAATGGTGAATTTTACATTGAGCAAAGAGCAGCAGGAGTATCGAGACTACGCTCACCAGATTGCGCTGGAAGAGATGCGACCGATTTCGCTGGGGTGTGATCGTAGTGAACAGATTCCAGAATCGTTTTTCTGGCAGATGCACAGACGTCTCCAGAGCGGCCCAATGGGGCGGGCGCACACACGGGCAGGAGAAGAACGTCAGGAGCAGATTCTATCGATGCTCTTTAACGAGGAGATGGCCTGGGGCGATGCCGCACTGGCAACTGCAATTCCAGGGCCTGGCCTGGCAGCCCCTCCCATCCTGGCCCAGGGGACGCCGGAACAGCAGGAGAAATTTCTCAGCCTGTACAGGGATGGTCAGTTACACTGGGGAGCGCTGGCCTTGACCGAGCCGGGAATCGGTTCAGATGTGGCGGCCATGTCAACAACAGCCAGGCTCGAAGGCGACGAGTGGGTCATTAACGGCCACAAGCACTATATCACCAACGGCGCTCGCGCAGATTTGATCATCGTTTTTGCCACAATTGATAAGAGCCTGGGACATGCCGGCATCCGTCCTTTTGTGGTCCCCAGAGGCACTCCCGGCCTGATTGTTGGCCGTATTGAAGAGAAAATGGGGTTGCGCGCTTCGCAGACCGCCGAACTGATCTTTGAGAACTGCCGCATTCCCAGAGATCACCTGCTGGCCGGTCGCCAGCGGGAGAGCGGAGCCGGAGCGGGCGGCTTCAAGGCGGCAATGGGTACACTTGATGCGACACGCCCGATGGTAGGCGCTCTGGCTGTAGGAATTACCCGCGCGGCACTCGAAGCAGCCGCC